>NZ_PRLH01000077.1 GCF_003013815.1 Cyanothece sp. BG0011
TTTGTGAGGTAGTCGGGCCAAGATTGCGTAAAAATGGCTTATATTTTGTTGGTATTGATGTGATTGGCGGTTATTTAACTGAGGTCAATGTTACCAGTCCCACAGGTATTCGAGAAATTGATCTACTCGATGGTACGAATTTAGGTTTAGAAGTGGTTGAATGGTTAAGTCAGGTTTGTTCTAAATAACTTCAAATATTTCGCTTATATGATCAGACACAACAAAAAAAGCACCCCCAAACTTGGGAGTGCTTTTTATATTATTCAGTTAATTTCAAAGGAATTAACCATTGATTACAGGAGCGGATACAGGCTCAGCAGAAGCTAAGTCTAAGGGGAAGTTGTGAGCGTTGCGCTCGTGCATTACTTCCATTCCGATTCCTGCACGGTTTAATACATCAGCCCAGGTTCCGATTACACGGCCTTGAGAATCAAGGATAGACTGGTTGAAGTTAAATCCGTTTAAGTTGAAGGCCATGGTAGATACACCCATTGCGGTGAACCAGATACCAATTACAGGCCATGCTCCTAAGAAGAAGTGCAACGCACGACTGTTGTTGAAAGAAGCATATTGGAAGATTAAGCGACCAAAGTAACCGTGAGCAGCTACGATGTTGTAGGTTTCTTCTTCTTGTCCGAACTTGTAACCGTAGTTTTGAGACTCGATTTCAGTGGTTTCACGAACTAAAGAAGAGGTTACTAAGGAACCGTGCATAGCGGAGAATAAAGATCCACCGAATACACCAGCCACACCCAACATATGGAAGGGGTGCATTAAGATGTTGTGTTCAGCTTGGAACACGAACATGAAGTTAAAGGTTCCACTGATTCCTAAAGGCATTCCATCAGAGAAAGAACCTTGTCCGATGGGATAGATTAAGAATACTGCGGTCGCTGCGGATACAGGTGCAGAATATGCAACACAGATCCAAGGACGCATTCCTAAACGGTAGGAAAGTTCCCACTGACGACCCATGTAGCAAAATACTCCGATTAAGAAGTGGAAGATTACTAACTGGTAAGGACCGCCATTGTAAAGCCACTCGTCAAGTGAAGCAGCTTCCCAGATGGGATAGAAGTGTAAACCGATAGCGTTAGAAGAAGGTACGACTGCACCGGAAACGATGTTGTTTCCGTAGAGTAAAGAACCAGCTACAGGCTCGCGGATACCATCGATGTCCACGGGAGGAGCAGCGATGAAAGCGATAATGAAACAGGTGGTAGCAGTTAAGAGGGTGGGGATCATTAAAGTACCGAACCAACCGACATAAATGCGGTTGTTGGTGCTGGTCACCCACTGACAAAACTGTTCCCACAAGGAAACGCTCTCGCGTTGTTGTAGTGTAGTAGTCATGGTATAATTCCTATTCGTTTTTCAAGGTACGAATGATTCAGGCTTTTTTGCCTTTCGGCGCAGAGCCTTTTGTTATGTATGTATCCATATTAACGAATCTGTAACGGTTTGTAAAGGGGTGTAACAAAAGAAATACTTATATTAGGTATAAATACAGTTTATAAATTGGGTGACTTGCAAAATACGAACTTAGGGAGATTCCTGCTCAATAATCTGCCAACTGGCCGAAAAAACACCGGATTCTAAACTTAAGCGACTAACAATTTTTTCTAAGAAAGCATGGTCTCGTTTTTGGGTAATCAGTTGAGCTTTAATACTATGTCGGTCTGGATTATCTGGAATAGACTCACTCAATAGCGATCGCAACTGCATTGTATTACTACTACTGACAAGTTTTAAGAGTAAAGTACGCAGATGGATTTCATTTTCTCGACAACAAATAATCTGGCAACTATAACCCAGTTCAAGTTCTGTTCCCCTTAAAGGTTGTCGGTTGATGCGATATCTTAACGGATATAACAACAAATTAGCAGATATAACGGCGATTGCCCCTATAGTGGACTGGAAAAATAATCCCCACCCCGATAAAGCTCCAATCGCACCGGCACACCACAGCGTAGCTGCTGTATTCAATCCTCGAATAGTAACCCCTTCACGTAAAATTACACCACCCCCTAAAAATCCAATTCCAGAGACGATTTGTGCCGTCACTCGAGTGGGACTTGAATCTCTATCGGATACCATTACTGAAAGCATGACAAACAAAGCTGCTCCAGTAGCGACTAAAGTGTTGGTTTGTAATCCAGCCATCCGTTGTCGCCATTGTCTTTCTAGGCCAATTCCAAGACCTAAGCCAAAAGCAACCACCAATCGTATTAAAAAGTCTAATTCGCTCATTTTAGAAAATTTCTCGATAGTTTATAGATACTAGCATCATTTCTTATCCCAATTTTTAGATAAATTGTCTCCTGATTGAATAACTTAGGTAGAATACCCAAAAATCAGAATTATGGTCTTAAGGGAACAAAGTCGTTAAAATCAAAGATAACGACAAAACAGATAGAGACTCCATGATTCCAACCGTTATTGAAACCTCTGGCCGTGGTGAACGCGCCTTTGATATTTACTCCCGTCTCTTACGAGAACGTATTGTCTTTTTAGGACAAGAGGTAAGAGATGAAAATTCTAATTTAATCGTTGCTCAGTTGTTGTTCCTCGAAGCAGAAGACCCTGATAAGGATATTTACCTCTATATCAACTCTCCTGGGGGTTCTGTATCGGCTGGACTCGGTATTTTTGATACCATGAATCAAATTCGTCCCGATGTCTGTACCATTTGTATTGGGTTAGCCGCAAGTATGGGAGCCTTTTTACTCAGTGCCGGGGCGAAAGGTAAACGCATGAGTCTTCCTAACTCTCGTATCATGATCCATCAACCTTTGGGTGGGGCGCAAGGTCAAGCGACAGATATCGAAATTCAAGCTAAGGAAATTTTATATCTCAAAGGACTCTTAAACAACCATTTAGCTAATCATACCGGGCAACCTTTAGATAAAATTGCTGAAGATACAGAACGAGACTTCTTTATGTCGGCAGAAGAAGCTCAAGAATATGGGTTAATTGATCAAGTGATTAACCGTCGTCCTTCGGCGAGTAATCCTCCCGTTCCTGCTGGATAATCTCAATATAGTTAATAGTTGTCTAGCCTACAGCTATTAACTATATTGTTTGACTTTCATTTAAACGAAGTAAGAAATTTTCTCTTTGATAAGTTGCTGATAAAGCCACTTGCCAGGGGAAAGTAAATGACTGGAAAGATTCAGGACTAATTAAATCTTTATCTAAATCAATAATGACTTCATTTAACATGGCTAGAAGTTGCGATCGCATCTCGTTTAACTTATCTAAATCTTCTGTTTTTTGAATTTGATCAATAATTTTCAGTAATTGTAAATTATATAAATCTGCTCTATTTTTTTGTTTCCCTGTTAACCAGGAACGCAACTGCCAAATACCAGATAATATTAACATTGAAACTGATAGACATAACCCGATCGCTTCGGCATATTCTACTAAAAAACTAGGGTTCCCCTGATGATAATAATCTAAGGCACCAGGATGAAATGTAAACCCTAAATGATGCTGATCATCCCACGGTTCAATCATTGAAGCTTGGGTAAATTCTTGTACTAATTCATTCCTCGCTTCGTACAATATTCGGGTAATTTCAAAAATGACTTCTCTATTAATGTTCTTATTAGCAACTAAAACTGCTCGCACTCCTACTCCTGGTAAATCTTGGGACGGTTTAGGAGTTCCACCATGATAACTTCCTTTCGGAATTACCATTACTTCTAAAGCCGGAAGTTCTAATTTTAAGGCTGCTCCTTGATCGATAGGAATGAGTTTGATTTGAGGATTATTTAATAATTGAATAACGGCACTATTCTCTAAAGAAATAACTTGAAATAAACCATCGACTTGTCCCTTTTCTAAGGCTTGGTGTGCTTCAATAATGGGCATAGGAATCGTTTTTATTTTATCAACATCTAATTGATAGTGTTCTTGTAATGCCCAAAATAGATTATAAGAACCACTGCCTTTCGGCATCAAAGCAATACGTTTTCCTTCAAGATCACTTACGTTGTCAATTTGAGAGTCTTGACGAACCATTAAATGAAAGACCTCAGGAAAAAGAAAAGCAACTGCTTTGGTAGAACCATCCACTATTGTGTCATTTTGAATTAAGGCTAATTGTGCTTTCTTTTGCTGCAATAATTTAAGATTTTCTTGAGAACCCTTACTTTTTATAACCTTAATTTTGATGCGGTTATCATGATTATTGATAACTTTAGATAAGGCTTGAGAAAAAGCATAATATTGCCCTTCTTCTTCTCCTGTTGCTAAAACTAAAGTATGAACTTTTTTACTGTCATGAAACCATAAAATCGCGAAAATGATTACCAGTAAAACACTGCCCAAAGCAAAAAAAATAGCTGATTTCCTCAGAATAGATTCTTGCATAAGATATCAGTTAAACAGTTAAACTAAGCGATCGCCAACAAATAAATTTTGACGACTATGAGGAGAATCACTTTCGTCATAAATTTCTCCGACTAATTCCTCTAAAATGTCCTCTAGAGTCACTAATCCTACCGTTCCCCCGTATTCATCAACCACAATGGCAATGTGAAATCGTTGTTGTAACATTTCTTTTAGTAAACTAGGGGCCCGCTTAGTTTCTGGAATATAAATAGGGTTATCCATTGCTGCTGTTACCTGAAGTTGAGAACGTCTTTCTTTAGGAACAGATTGTAAGGTTTGCAGAGCTTTTTTTAGATGAACAATACCAACAATATGATCCTTAGATTCCCCTTGAACCGGAATCCGAGAATAACCGGTTTCTAGAGATAAGTTAATTAATTCTTGTAAGCTTGACTCATGGGAAATAGTGGTCATTTCTAGGCGAGGTTTGACCACATCTTTAGCCATTAATTCATCTAATCTCAATGCTTTATTTAAAAGTTGATGTTTATATAAATCAAGTTTTCCTTTCCCTCCCAAAATTTCAATCATTAACTGTAAATCATTGAGAGATTCCCCGGATTGTACTGTTTTTTCTGATTTCCCTTGAAAAACTTGAATGGTTTTTTGTGTTATTTTCTCGAAAATTTGTACAATTTTTAAAAACGATAAGAATTGCGATAGTAAAAATATTGGACGAATACACCAACGGAAAAAAGCACGAGTGTTGAGAATGGCTAAGGATTTGGGGGTGATTTCTCCAAAAATTAAGACTAAAATAGTGACGACGGCCGTAGCTACCCCTAAACCAGCACTCCCTAACCACATGGCAAATAAATTGCTCGTTAGAATCGCTGAAAAGTTATTCACTAAATTATTACCAATTAATAAACTGGTAATAAAACGGCGACGATTTTCTAAGACTAAACGATAAACCCCAGAGGGATCACCCTGTTTCTCAATCAGTCCCCGTAACTTAAAATTATCAAAGGCAGTAATAGCCGTTTCAGAACCCGAAAAAAAAGCCGATAACAGCAACATTAATAGGATCACTGTTAAGTCAAGCCAAACCTGACCCAGCAAAGGACTCGGTTTGGCGATCGTTAGGAAACTAGCGTTCAAGCTTAACAAAATTGTACTATGGGTGAAAATTTGTCAAGAAAACTTAACCAACGGTATAGGCTGCGTTAAGCGCCCAGATAATTAAACCAATAATGGCACCAAGAACTAAAAAAGCTGAAATCGCTACCAAAACAGGTTTGTCAGCCCCTTCAAACTTCATAATGCCACGATTTAAGTCTGACATAGCATTGATCCTTATTGACGAGTTACATAGGCTTGATTAGCCTCTTTCTCTATCTAGGTTAGCGAAAATTTCACCGCCATGGGTCAAAGAAAATGTAACAAAATCCTATGGATTTTTTAGGCTGACTTGAAGACTGCTGATGCCAAAGATTACTGTTATCCTTACTTTCTAACCAATAAGGGCTTATCTTAACATCTTGTGAGAATCAATGAACCTTTCATCTATTGTCATCGTCTAAACAGATAAGCTAAAATAAAAACAAGTTAAAGTCATATCGACTTCACTTTGTAACTTTTCTTTCCAGTCCTCAATGGATTAATAAACACAGTTTCTGGGAAAGATAAAAATAGCAACAGACTTTATAAGCAGGTTTAAAGGAGTCATATAGTACCAATGCCCACTGCTAATGTTAATACCAAAACCAAACAGCCTACGTACTCAGCAGATATGGTGCGGACTTATCTGCATGAAATTGGGCGGGTACCTCTGTTAACCCATGAGCAAGAAATTATTTATGGGAAACAAGTCCAAACCATGATGAGCTTATTGGAGAAAAAAGAGGAACTAGCTCAAAATTTAGGCAAAGAACCCAGTCTCCAAGAATGGGCTAAAGAGGTAAACATGGAGGAAAAAACCCCTCAAAAAAGCCCTGGAACAAGGAGAACGGGCTAAAAGAAAGATGATCGAGGCTAATTTACGCCTAGTGGTCGCCATTGCCAAAAAATATCAAAAACGTAACATGGAATTTCTTGATCTTATTCAAGAAGGAAGTTTAGGACTGGAAAGGGGGGTAGAAAAATTTGACCCCACCAAAGGCTATAAATTTTCTACCTATGCTTACTGGTGGATTCGCCAAGCGATTACACGGGCGATCGCTCAACAGGCCCGAACGATCCGTTTACCCATTCATATTACTGAAAAGCTCAACAAAATCAAGAAAACTCAAAGAGAACTCTCTCAAACCTTGGGAAGAAGTGCCACACCGGCAGAAATTGCCCAAGAATTAGAAATTGAGCCTTCACAAATTCGGGGAATTTCTCAGTATTGCCCGTCAACCCATTTCTTTAGACGTAAGAGTGGGAGATAACCAAGATACAGAACTGTCAGAATTATTAGAAGATCAAGGAGTTTCTCCTGATATCTACATTACTCAAGAGTTACTTCGTCAAGACTTGAGTAACCTTATGGCTGAACTAACTCCCCAACAAAGAACGGTGTTAACCCTACGGTTTGGGTTTAGAAGATGGCAAAGAACTGTCCTTAGCCAAAATCGGTAAACGATTGAATATTAGTCGGGAACGGGTGCGTCAATTAGAACATCAGGCTCTAGCACAACTGCGGAGACGACGGGGTAACGTAAAAGAGTATTTAGCAGCTAGTTAAAATAAAATTATTAAGGATAAGCGAAATTTAACAGCTTATCCTTTTTTTGTTTAATTCTTCAAATATCCATCTTCCATGTGAATAATACGATCAGCTATATCCAAGATACGGTTATCATGGGTAACGAGAAGAATGGTGCATCCTTGTTCTTTGGTGAGCTTTTCCATAATATCCACCACATCTCGTCCTGTTTTACTATCTAAAGCGGCAGTGGGTTCATCAGCCAAAA
>NZ_PRLH01000162.1 GCF_003013815.1 Cyanothece sp. BG0011
TTGTCCCCCGGTGTTAGAATAAACTTCCGTGTCCATGACCAAAATATTGACGTTGCGGCCACTGGCTAAGACATGGTCTAACCCACCATATCCAATATCATAGGCCCAACCGTCACCGCCGATGATCCAAACACTCTTTTTAACTAAATAGTCGGCGACAGACTGCAACATGGTAACTTTAGCTTGCATCGACTCATCTAAGTTACTGTTGCTTAACTCCCCTAAACGGTGTTTGAGGATAGCGACTCGTTCCCGTTGTTCAAAAAGATGTCGGCTTCATCTTTCTGTTGCGCGGTTAAAATGCCTGTAGCGAGGGTTTCTCCGATGTCAGAAGCAAGACTTTTGACTAACTCAGTGGCAAACTCTGCTTGTTTATCAATGGAAACACGGAACCCTAACCCGAATTCTGCGTTATCTTCAAAGAGTGAGTTAGACCAGGCCGGGCCCCGTCCTTCTTGGTTATGGGTCCAGGGTGTGGTGGGTAAGTTACCGCCATAGATAGAAGAACATCCCGTGGCGTTGGCTACCACCATGCGATCGCCGAATAACTGAGTGGCTAACTTAATATAAGGGGTTTCGCCACAGCCGGCACAGGCCCCGGAAAACTCAAATAAGGGTTCTTGCATCTGTTGATGGCTGATTTTGTTGAGTTTCAGGGTATTTCGGTCTGGGTTGGCAATAGAGAGGAAATAATCCCAGTTTTCTCGTTCTTGTTCCCTGATCGGTAACTGTGGGGCCATATTAATGGCTTTTAGTTTGGGTTGGGATTTATTTTTGGCCGGGCAAACATCAACGCAGATACCGCAACCGGTACAGTCTTCCGCTGCCACTTGGATGGTAAACTTAAGGTTCGTTTTCTTCCAGTCTAAGTCCTTGGCTGGCGCACTTTTGAAGCTGGCCGGGGCGTTAGTTAAGGCGGCTTCTTCATACACTTTAGACCGTATCACCGCATGGGGACAAACCAGAACACATTTACCACATTGAACGCAGACATCTTCATCCCAGACGGGGACTTCTTGGGCAACGTTGCGTTTTTCCCATTTTGCGGTCCCACTGGGGTAAGTACCATCACAGGGTAACGCGCTGACGGGGATGTCTTCCCCTTGTCGGGCCATCATTTTACCTAACACATCTCGAATGAATGCCGGGGCAGTATCTGGGATGGGATTATGGATGTCTCCGGCGTTTTCATCGATGGCGTTAGGTATGGTAACTTGATGGAGATGATCTAAAGCAGCGTCAACGGCTTTAATGTTCATCTGTACAATGTCTTCCCCTTTCTTGCCGTAGGTTTTGCGGATGTATTTTTTGATCTGGGCGATCGCTTCTTCTCTGGGGAGTACATTGGCAAGGGCAAAAAAGCATACTTGCATGACGGTGTTTATTCTGCCACCCATCCCTGCATTTCTGGCCACTTCATAGGCGTTGATAACATAAACATTGATGTTTTTGTTAATAATATGGTCTTGCACCAGACGGGGTAACTGTTGCCACACATAGTCGGGTTGGTAGGGACTATTGATCAGAAAGGTTGCTCCTTCAATGGCGGGTTCTAAAAGGTCAAATTTTTCTAAAAATTCCCATTGATGACAAGCAATAAAGTTGGCTTTCGTGACTAAGTAAGTGGACTTGATCGGGTTGGGTCCAAAGCGCAGGTGAGAGACAGTAACAGAGCCGGATTTTTTGGAGTCGTAAACGAAATATCCTTGAGCATAGTTATCGGTTTCTTCTCCAATAATTTTAATGGAGTTTTTGTTAGCACCGACGGTTCCATCTGAGCCTAACCCATAGAAAATTGCCCTCACCACATTGTCGGGTTCGGTAGAAAAGTTGGCATCATACTCAAGACTGGTATGGCTGAGATCATCGTTAATACCGATAGTAAAATGATTTTTGGGGTGATCTAAAGCTAAGTTATCAAACACCCCTTTAACCATAGCCGAGGTAAACTCTTTTGAAGATAAACCATAGCGTCCCCCAACGATTTTTGGTAAGGGCATTTCTTGATAACATTCCATCAACCCTGTTACCACATCAAGATATAACGGTTCTCCGGCTGAACCGGGTTCTTTGGTGCGATCTAAAACAGCAATTTTTTTAACGGTTTTTGGTAACGCTTCAATTAATTTTTCAGCAGCAAAGGGACGATATAAACGGACTTTTAAAACCCCAACTTTTTCCCCTTGAGTTAATAAATAATCGACAGTTTCGTGAACGGTTTCACAACCGGAACCCATTAAAATAATGACTTTTTCGGCTTCAGGATCACCATGATATTCATAGAGTTGATATTGCCTTCCCGTCAGTTGGGCAAAGCGATCCATGGTTGTCTGTAAAATGTTCGGATAGGCTGCATAGAAGGGGTTGACGGTTTCTCTGGCTTGGAAGTAGACATCAGGGTTTTGGGCCGTTCCCCGAATAACCGGGCGATCCGGGGTTAGGGCCCTTTCTCTATGGGCGATCACCCATTCGTCTTTGATCAGCGATCGCAGTACCGCATCATCCAATAACTCCACTTTCTGCACTTCGTGGGAGGTGCGAAACCCATCAAAAAAGTGCAGTCCGGCGACTCGACTTTCATAACTGGCGGCGGTGGTGATGGCGGCAAAGTCTTGGGCTTCTTGCACGGATGCAGAGGCGATCAAGGCTAACCCGGTACTACGGGCGGCCATGACATCCCCATGATCCCCGAAAATAGACAAGGCTTGGGCGGCCAGCGATCGCGCGGCCACATGGATCACGGTGGCGGTGAGTTCCCCGGCTATTTTGTAGAGGTTGGGGATCATCAATAATAAGCCCTGAGAGGCGGTAAATGTCGTCGTTAAGGACCCCGTTTGCAACGATCCGTGGATTGCCCCGGCTGCTCCTCCTTCGCTCTGCATTTCCACCACGGAGGGGACGGTCCCCCACAAGTTAGGTTGTCCGGCGGAAGCCCAAGCGTCGGCCCATTCTCCCATGGGTGAAGAGGGGGTAATGGGATAAATGGCGATCACTTCATTAAGACGGTAGGCAACTCTGGCAACGGCTTCGTTTCCATCAATGGTAGCGTAGGTTTTGCTGTTCATAGTGTTCTCTTTAGTTAGCGATCGATCAGGTAAAGTGGTAATTTTTGTTGCAAAGACTTGACAGTTTTAGGGAAAAATATCAGGAAATGATTGATTTTTGAGGGTTGATTAATGCAACATTAGGTTTGTTTTTGATAGGGTTTTGTCATCAGGGTTAATAATGAGACTTCTATCTTTATGATCGAACATAATTTAAGAGACAGAACAATTTATTATGTTTTTTTAATACAGTTATTTGACCTTTTGCTTTTGTTATAATAAGGATGAATAGTTGAAATTTTTGAAAATGTCAAAATATGGTAACTCAAATTAATTCATCAACTCTCTACGATACCGATTTTAATTTATGGATAGAAGCGACAGTTAAACAGCTTAAATCAGGTGATTTTAATGAGATTGATTTAGATAACTTAATTGAAGAAATTGAAGCAATGGGAAGGAGTGAGAAACGGGAGTTAAAAAGTCGTCTTGCCATTTTGATTATGCACTTATTAAAGTGGAAATATCAAGGAATTAAACGCAGTAATAGCTGGTTAAATACCATTAGAGAACAAAGATTACAATTATCTTTATTATTACAAGATAGTCCAAGTTTGAAACCTTTATTAGAGCAAGAATTTGAACAATGGTATAATTACGCTAAAAAAGAAGCAGCCAAAGAAACTAAATTATCATTAAATACTTTTCCTGAGTCTTGTCCTTTTACTATAGAAATGGTTTTAGATTCAGATTTTTTACCCGAATAAATTATGATTTTTTTGAGTTATTGTTTATGATATAATGATATAAACCAAGATAACGGACAATCAAGAAATTCATTATGGAAACAATTAATATTAAGGTAGATGAAGAAGTTGCTCAAGCTTATCGAGAGTCTGATATCAAAAAACAAGAACAAATCAGTACAATTATTAAGTTATTTCTCAAAACAGAGTTTTCTCAAAAAAGTCTTAGTGAAGTTATGTCGGAAATCGCTGATAAAGCAGAAAAACGGGGTTTAACTACCGAAATTTTAGAAGACATTTTAAATGATGATCAATAAACGTTTTGTAGTCGATACTAATGTCTTAATTAGTGCTTTACTAATTAAAGATTCTTCTGCATTCAAAGCGATTCAAACTATCGAAAAAATTGGGTTTACCTTATATTCTGATCAAACTCTAGAAGAAATCACCCAAGTTTTACAAAGGAAGAAGTTTGATAAATATCTGACTATAGAAGAAAGACAAGAATTTATTCTTAAATTTGTAGAAAAATCAGAATCAGTCATAATTACAGAATCTATTACTGTTTGTCGAGACTCAAAAGATAATAAGTTTTTAGAGTTAGCTATAAGTGGTAAAGCGGACTTTATTATAACAGGGGATGAAGATTTATTAATCTTAAATCCTTTTCAAAACATTTCAATTATGACTATTAGCGAATTCTTGAAACTTTGTAATGAGTAAATCTATGTCTAACATCTTATCCCCCCATCAAGCATTAAATAAAGCTTTCCTCAAAGTTAAACCCACTCGTCAACATTTTGAAGAGTTTAAAAGTAATTTACAACAGTTACTAAATAGTGTTAATCAAAAGGAGTCAGAGGAGTTTAATAAAAATCTATTACGAGATTTTCTCAAGGATACTTATTATCAAGACAATTACTTTATCAATACGAAATACAAAAAAGATTTAGTTATTTATAATAATCAAACTGATAACAGTACAGTAGGGGTTATTTTAGAGTGCAAACAACCCAATACAGAAATGCCAAAGTTAGATAAGCTTAATGTGAAAGCATTACAGCAGTTACTTTTATATTTCTTTCAAGAAAGAATTACAGAAAATAATCTTAATCTTAAACATTTAATTATTACTAATGTTTATCAATGGTTCATTTTTGATGCACAAGACTTTGAACGGTTATTTATCCAAGATAAAGCTTTAGTTAAACAGTTTAATGAGTTTAAAAATAAAAAGTTAACGGGTACAGATACAAAGTTTTTCTATGAAAATATTGCTAAACCTGCTATTGATAAAAAATCAGTAGATTTAACCTTTGTTTATGTTAACTTACCAGACAATAGAGACAATGAAAAACAGTTACGGGACTTATATAAGTTATTTTCCCCTGAACATTTATTAAAGTTACCTTTTATTAATGATAGTAATAGTTTAGACAAGGAATTTTATAACGAGTTATTATATATTATTGGTTTGACGGAAGTTAAGGAGAAAAATAAGAAATTAATTAAACGAAATAAAGTAGGAAAAAGAAATATTGGATCGTTAATTGAAAATACAATTACTCAACTACAAGGGTTAGATAAACTCTCACGAATAAGTAACCCTTTACAGTTTGGAGAAAAGACAGAAGAACAGTTATTTAATGTTAGTTTAGAGTTGGTAATTACTTGGGTTAATCGTATTTTATTCTTGAAGTTATTAGAAGCACAATTAATTAATTATCATCAGGGAGATAAGTCTTTTTCTTTTTTACATTTAGATAAAATAAAAAACTATTCTGATCTAAACTTTCTCTTTTTTAATGTCTTAGCTTGCGAAAATAGTCAACGGGATGATTATATTAAAAACAATTTTTTTACTATTCCCTATCTCAATAGTTCCCTATTTAAACCCACAAACTTAGAACATGAAACCATTGTTATTAGTAATCTTCGACAAGAAAATTTACCCATTTTTTCGGCAACGGTGTTAAAGGATACTACAGGAAAAAAACGTACAGGAAACTTAAATGCACTGCAATATTTATTCGAGTTTCTTGATGCTTATGATTTTAGTAGCGAGGGTTCCGAAGCAATACAAGAAGACAATAAACGGTTAATTAATGCGTCGGTTTTGGGTTTAATTTTTGAGAAGATAAACGGTTATAAAGATGGGTCATTTTTTACCCCTGGTTTCATCACTATGTATATGTGTCGCGAAACCATTAGACGGGGAGTTATTGAGAAGTTTAATGAGGTGAAAAAATGGAACTGTAACACCATTAATGATCTTTATAATAAAATTGATGATAAAGCAGAAGCAAACGAGATTATCAATAGTTTAAAAATTTGTGATCCTGCGGTGGGTTCCGGTCATTTTTTGGTGTCTGCATTAAATGAAATCATCGCAATAAAAAGTGAGTTGAAACTATTACTAGATAAGGAGGGTAAGACGTTACGAGATTATAAAATAGAGGTGGTAAATGATGAGTTAGTCATTGAAGATGATAACGAAAGATTGTTTGAATATAATCCTAAGAATAAGGAGAGTCAACGGGTACAAGAAACTTTATTTCATGAGAAACAGACTATTATAGAAAGTTGTTTATTTGGGGTGGATATTAATCCTAACTCGGTTAAGATTTGTCGTTTACGGTTATGGATAGAGTTATTGAAAAATGCTTATTATAAAGGAGAGAATGAGTTAGAAACGTTACCTAATATTGATATCAATATTAAGTGTGGGAATTCTTTAATTAGTCGTTTTCCCTTAGACTCAGATTTAAAAGTAGCATTGAGTAAGAGTAAGTTGGATATTAATACTTATCAAACTGCTGTACAAACTTATCGCAGTGCAAAAAGTAAGAAAGAAAAGCGAGAAATGGAACGATTAATTACAAAAATAAAGGAGAATTTTAAGACAACTTTATCGGGTATTGATCCCAAAAAGGTTAAACTAAGAAAGTTAGAATCCGATTTATATTTATTGGAGAATCAAACGACTTTATTAGAGGAGACAAAGACAGAAAAGAAAGCAAAAGAAAAGAAGATAACTAAGTTACAAAATGAGATAGATAAGTTAACGGTTGAGTTAGAAGAAATAGAAAGCGGTAAGTTATATCAAAATGCGTTTGAATGGCGTTTTGAGTTTCCAGAAGTGTTAAATAATAAGGGTGATTTTGTGGGTTTTGATATTATTATTGGTAATCCTCCTTATATTCGTCAAGAAGAAATTAAAGCATTTAAACCTTATTTACAACACCATTACACTTGTTATACAGGGGTTGCTGATTTATTTGTTTATTTCTATGAAAAAGCTTATACTCTACTCAAAAAACAAGGAATTTTGACTTATATTTCTTCTAATAAATATTTTAGATCAGGATATGGGGAAAAATTGCGCTCTTTTTTAACAACAAATACCACCATCCATACCTTAATAGACTTTGGTGATGCACCGGTATTTGAAGAAGCGATCGCCTATCCTAGTATTATCGTAACACAAGCTGAAACGTTGTTAAAAGAAAGCCAAACCATACAAGTATTAAACTGGGAAAGCGATAACTCTATTGATGATTTTATTACTATCTTAAATCAAGATAGTTTTACCCTACAACAACAAGATTTGTTATCAGACGGTTGGAGGTTAGAATCTTCTGAAGTATTACAGTTACTAGATAAGTTAAGAAATACAGGGACACCATTAGGAGAATATGTTAGTAATCAAATTTTTATGGGAATTAAAACAGGGTTTAATGAAGCATTTGTTATTAATAAAGAAACGAAAGATAGACTAATTGCTGAACATTCTTCTTCCGCAGAGGTTTTAAAACCGTTTTTAAGAGGAAGAGATGTTAAACGATGGGTTGTTAATTTTGCTGAACAATATTTGATTACAATAGAATCATCTGAAAACAAAAAACATCCTTGGAGTGATAAATCAAATACAGAAGCAGAAACTATATTTTCTAAGACTTATCCAGCAATTTATCAATGGTTAAATCAATATCGAGAACAATTAATTAAACGATATGATCAAGGTAAGTATTTTTGGGAGTTAAGAAGTTGTAAATATTGGGATGAGTTTGAAAATGACAAGACTATGTATCCAGATATTTATGAACATCAAAGTTTTGTATTAGATGTAAACAATTTTTATTGTTCTAATACTACATATTTTATTCCCGTCAACAACAAAATTCTATACTCTTTATTAAACTCAAAAACAATTGAGTGGTTTTATTCTTATATTTCTAATAGTATTCGTGGTGGTTATTTAAGATCATTTAGTGAGTATATAAAACAAATACCTATCCCAAAAGCAACAGAAACACAAGATAAGTATATTACAGAAACAGTGAATAAAATTATTACAATAAAAAACAATAATCCCAACGCAGATGTCAGTCACTTAGAATCAGAAATCGATAAAATAGTCTATGAATTATATGGATTAACACCAGAAGAGATTGCTATAATAGAAGACAGTGTAAGCAAATAAGGGAAATGGAAATAATGGTATAGCATTTCCCAGAGTTATGAGGTAAACAACATTGGTGTCAATGTCTCATATCACAATAATTTTACTTCTGACTTCTGACTTCAAACTTCTGACTTCTGCTATATTATGTCCCTACAAATACACCCATGTAGGGATTTAACACTGTTAAATCCTTAACTCATCATTTTCAATAAGCTGGTTTTATTAACTTATTACCATAGCTGAAATTTTTGCCGTTTGGGACTGTTTTATCTTCCCTCTTCTGATTACACAAAAACAAAGGTCACAGGCGCACACCTTTTCCATTAGGTATAGAATACCATATCAAGTCAAGAAAAAGCAAGTGTTTGTTACATTACTTGATGATGATTGTTCGCTGGGCAAACCTTTTTAAGACTATAGTTAGATGAGATGATTTCTTGCTTTGCCCACCCTACTGTTTTATTTCTTCTCTTCTTATTACCCAAAAACAGAGGTTGCAGGCGCACACCTTTTCTATTGTGTATAGAATACCATGTCAAGTCAACTAAAAGCAAGCCTTTTTAACATTACTTGATGATGATTGTTCGGTGGGCAAATGTCTTCCATACTCTAGTTGCATCAGAGAATTTTTTGCCTTTGCCCACCCTACTGTTTTATTTCTTCTTTTCCATTTCCCAAAAACAGAGGTTACAGGCGCACACCTTTTCCATTGTGTATAGAATATCATGTCAAGTCAAGAAAAAGCAAGCCTTTTTAACATTACTTGATGCTTATTGTTCGGTGGGCAAACCTTTTTAAGACTATAGTTAGATGAGATGATTTCTTGCTTTGCCCACCCTACTGTTTTATTTCTTCTTTTCCATTTCCCAAAAACAGAGGTTACAGGCGCACAGCTTTTCCATTGTGTATAGAATACCATGTCAAGTCAAGAAAAAGCAAGCCTTTTTAACATTACTTGATACTTAGAGTTGATGCTCGACTTGATTATATCCCCTCGGTGTAACCATCCAATTTTGATGGTAAAAAGTGCTACTATTGCCAATCAAAACAGTGGTCAACATATCAATGGTATGAGTTAACATTTCCTGCAAATTGGTTAATATTATGGTTTCATCTTGACGATAAGCACATCGAACTAAAGCCACCGGCGTATTAGGATTACGATAGTTTAAAAAGATGCTTTGTGCTTCAACAATTTGACTTTGACGAGTTTGCGATCGCGGGTTATATAAAGCTGTGACAAAATCCCCCATTGCTGCTGCGTTTAATCGCTTTTTAATCACCTCCCAAGGCGTTAATAAATCACTTAAACTAATGGCACAAAAATCGTGCATTAAAGGGGTTCCCACCCTGGACGCTGCTGCCTGTAACGCTGTAATTCCTGGAAACACTTCAATATTAGGTTTCTTGCCATCCCAATCAGTATTTTTCAATTCTTCTAATACCAATCCCGCCATTCCATAAATGCCACAATCTCCCGATGAAATAACAGCCACAGACAAGCCCCATTGTGCTAATTCTATGGCTCGTTGCGCTCTTTTTCTCTCTTGAGTAATGGGTAAAGATTCAACAATTTGACCCGAACGTTGCAACGGGTTAATTAAGTCTAAATATAAAGAATAGCCCACTAGAGCATCTGCTTGATTAATCGCCATTTTAGCCGCAGAAGTAATCTGTTCTAAACTCCCTGGTCCAATGCCAACTAAATAAATTTTTCCCGTTTTTCCTGTATATTCTAACTCACTTTTAGCAATCGCAATGGTCACCGCTTCACCCTCAGATTTGATAATTTGTTTCGTTACTAAAAGAGATTGATCAATCTCCCTATTTTCCCTATTTCCTTCATAATCAAACCAATAATTTGCCCCATAAATAGCCGCGGCTTCTGCCACACTAGAAGTTCCCACTTCTTCTTTAACCACATCAGACGGATTAGGAACCTTTATCGCGTTTAAAACATCAGCCGAATAAGTTAATAAAGGATACTCTTTTTCTTGACAATATTCAATAATTCCCACTTCATCAGCTTTAAGATCAATAGTGGCCATACCGGCGATCGCTTCTGTGGCTAAATGATACCTTTGACAAACTTCTTTGATAGCCGATGCAATCAACCCTTGAGACGTTCCCCGAATGCACCCGATACCCACCCATAACACCCTAGGATACCATTGCACTTTAGGCAGGGGAGAGCCTTCGGCAAATCTGCGTTGGGTGGCACTAATCCAAATTCTCCCCTCTGGTGTATTTTCCCCCATTTGACCGAATCCAAAGTAAAAAGGATGATTTTGAGGTAAATTCTCTTGCCAAAGCTTAGAACCCGCTTCTTGTATTACCTGAACCCTTTTTTGAGAAGCGATCGCATGGCTCACCCCAGTCCAATCCCCTGGTCCTTTGCGCCAACCAAAAGGCAACCCTAAGATATCAATCCCAGGTAAATTCAAATGATGGGACGCACCAGTAATAATGGGGGTAGCATGGAGATGATGGGCAATCAGTTGGGCCAAGCGATCGGCACCCCCTTGATGGCCACTGCATAAACTAATCACAGATTGACCCTTGGCATCGATAACAATAATAGCTGGATCGGTAGCTTTATCCTGTAATAAGGGAGCAATCAGACGAATAACCGCACCCGTAGCCAAACAAAAGATCAAAGCCCTATGGTTTGGCCAAATGGTCGCTAAATGGGTTTTTAGGGACCCCTGATAATGACAGACTGTTGTCTCAGTTAGAGGTAAGGTGTCCGAAACATAGAGGGTTGCCCCTAAAGATTGACAGAGGGGATGTAATAATTGAGTCCCTTGGGGTGTGGTGGCGATCGCAGCGATTGGTTGAAAAGTATCAAAAAGACTCATCAAAGATCATGGCATGGTGGGTGATTCTCGCTGATCATAACAAAGTCGTCTTAGTGATCCTCAGAAAGGGTCATTTTCGTTGACTCTAAGTCTCGCCACAAGGATTCGACTTGGCCATAAGCTTTCTCTGAAGGTAATTTTCCTCCTGTGTGCAGATTAGCAATAAATCCCACCTTGTGAGCAAATTCTTGTAATTTATTGTTAAACAGCACGGTATCCTGAGTTAACGTTCCATGATAGGGACAAAGGGGATAAAGAAAGTTATCTTTGTTAGTTCGGGTGATTTTGTTCATAATCTTGCTGCTCTTTTGCATACCTTGATTGTAGAGTACCCCTTCTTAATCTAAAATTAACCTAAGGTTAGATTTAACTTTACCTATTTTATTGTGAAAAAGTATGGTTATGATTCGCATTGGAATGGTCGTGCGTGTCATTTACCCTGACTATGCTAGGGGGATGGAAGGGCGTATCGAAGCACAAGAAAACAACGGACGGTGGTTGGTCAGATTAGAGCAAAATCCCCTGAATCATCAACCCGAATCAATTATATTATCTTTAGAGGAGTCAGACTTTGAAGTGATAGAACAGTGACCAGTAGTTCATAATTAATTCTGAACATTAAAGCAATTTTCGGGACTCTTCCCTTAAAATTAAGCTGATGTGCTGTAACGAAGCCCACGTTCTACCCATTAAAACATCGAAACTATGCGAATATTAGCCCTGGTTCCTGGGGGAATAAGCGAACAAATTTTATTTTTTCCGACCCTAGAAGACCTCAAAATTCAATATCCTAATGCTATTATTGATGTCCTGGTGGAACCCCGTGCAAAGGCCGCTTATCGGGTGTGTCCTCAAGTTCACGAAGTTCTCTTATTCGACTATCAAGATCGCAATGGACTAGCGGATTATTTAAACTTATTAGGAATTATCCGCGATCGCGAATACGATATTGCCCTAACCTTAGAAAAACGCTGGAGTATCAGGCTATTACTCTGGTTGAATGGGATTCCCATGACCGTTGGTTATCAAAGCCAACCCGGTTGGTTGATTTCTAACCCCGTTCCCCAAAAAACAGAACAATACACCGCCCAGATGTATCATGATCTCATGCAGGGAATCGGCATTCAATCCCCTTGTCCTTCTTTGAAAATCGCCTTACCTAAAGAGGATATCGCTTGGGCCGAAGCCGAACAAAAACGCCTATTACTCGACGAAAGTGGTTATATCTTAATCTACGGCGGGGCCAGTGAGTCCTATCCCGTACCTCAGTGGAGTAATATTATCAACAGAATTCAAGAAAAACAGCCCTCCTTATCCATTGTCTTAGTCCAGGGGAGTGGGGACGAAGCCTGGATTAATCCTTTACTCAGTAGTTGTTCTGATTTAAAAGTGACCAAGCCAGGAGATATGGGCAAATTAGCGGCCATGATTGCCGGGGCAAATTTAATGATCTGCACCGATAGCCCCCCTTACAACTAGGGGTGGCCGTGGGAACCTATACCGTCGCCCTATTTGGGAAAACCGATGCCAAAAAACGACTGCCGGCCAACGACGATCGCTTTATTGCCATTCAATCTTCTACCTATAATTTAGGGGATATTCAAGCCTCAAAAGTCTTAGAAAAGATTTGGCGCAGCTAAAAACCCTATCCTACTCGGTTATTTCTTTCAACCGAGTAGTCATGGTAAAGTAAAATGGCTAGTTGAATGGATAAATAGTAACCATTGAAGCTCAAGCTTAAAATTGGCGATCGCTTATTAATAAGTAAAAGAAAAAGTTAACTATGACGAGGCAATATCGCATTACCCTACTGCCAGGGGATGGCATCGGCCCTGAAATCTTAGGGGTTACCGTTGATATCCTCAAACTGGTTGGGACTCAATTAGACATCGACTTTCAATTTCAAGAAGCCCTTATTGGCGGGGCGGCCATCGACGAAACCGGAAAACCCCTTCCCGAAGAAACCCTAACAATGTGTCGCAACAGCGACGCGGTCTTATTAGCAGCTATTGGCGGTTATAAATGGGATAATTTGCCCCGTGAACAACGGCCCGAAACCGGCTTACTGGCTATTCGTGCCGGACTTAACCTCTTTGCCAATTTACGACCGGCCACCATTTTACCCCAGTTAATTGATGCCTCTTCCCTCAAACCTGACATCGTCGAGGGGGTCGATATCATGGTGGTTAGAGAATTAACCGGTGGGATCTATTTTGGGGAACCCAAGGGCATTTTTAAGACCGAAACCGGGGAAAAACGAGGGGTCAATACCATGGCTTACACCGAGTCAGAAATTGACCGCATTGCTAAAGTGGCTTTTGAAGCCGCCCAAAAACGCAGTGGCAAACTCTGTTCAGTGGATAAAGCCAATGTATTAGATGTTTCTCAATTATGGCGCGATCGCGTGACCCTAATGGGGGAAAAATACCCCGATGTTGAACTGTCCCATCTCTATGTCGATAATGCGGCCATGCAGTTAGTCAGAGCGCCCAAACAGTTTGATACCATCGTTACCGGTAATTTGTTTGGGGATATCCTTTCTGATGCTGCAGCCATGTTAACTGGCAGTATTGGAATGTTACCGTCAGCCAGTTTAGGCTTAGAAAAGCCAGGATTATTTGAACCCGTTCACGGTTCGGCCCCTGATATTGCCGGACAAGATAAGGCCAACCCCTTGGCACAGGTTCTCAGTGCTGCGATGATGCTACGCTACGGGTTAAATGAACCCAAAGCCGCCAGCAAATTAGAAAAAGCGGTTTTAGAAGCCCTAGCCCAAGGCTACCGCACAGGAGATATTATGTCTGAGGGCATGAAATCTGTAGGGTGTAAAGCCATGGGAGAGGTTTTATTAAGAATATTGGAATCATAGTGGGGGGTTTTTCCGTCCTTTGATGTGTATTCCCTGTCTTAATATATTAAAGATCAACCTCAATGATTGTGTGAGGAAATTAAAGTTATGGCTTATATCCCTCAAATGAAAGACCCTAGACAACAACCCATGGACTCCACGATTATTCTAGATCCCACTTTGTTACGAGCAGCCCAAAGGATTTATCGGACCTATTGTATGTTACACCCGAGAAACGCCAAGCGACCCTATGGGATCGCTATTCATCGTAAAAGTTATCGGGGACAATTAATTTTTCGCAATAACCCGGTTCTGTTGCCTGGGGAATGTTTTGTTCCCACCAAACAATTAGAAGTGGAAATATAACTGAAATTGATGTTAGTTAGGGATCAAGTCTTAGAGTTTGATTATAGATGGGTAGAATATTGTTTTTACCCTATTTTTCCCATCCCTAAGCCAATTTTATGCTGCAAATTGTAAAGCTTTACCCCTAATTTCTGTATTTAATTTCCCTCTTTCATAAACTATCCTGAAATACAAAAAGAGGACTCCCGTTATATTTCTCCCCAAAAAAAGACTCATAGAAATTAACGGGAGATGAATTTTTGCCAACAAATAAACCGACCAGCGGGAGACAACTTACACGAGTTGACATTGTGTGTAGATTAATTTAAACTAGGGAAAGTATTAATAGTGGTCGAACTAATGCTTACATTAACTTACGAATTTAAGCTAATCCCAAATAAGCAACAAATTGAGGTAATTGAACATACTTTAAATGTTTGTCGCTCCGTCTGGAATTATGCTTTAAGAGATCGTAAGGACTGGCTAAGTTCTAGAAAATCCCCTGTTAATTCTTGCTCATTAATTCAGGAATATATTATTTCTCCTGACGTACCTTACCCTAATTATCACAATCAAGCTAAAGCATTAACAAAGGCCAAGAAAACTAATGACATACTCAAATCAGTAAACGCTCAAGTTTTACAACAAGTCTTGAGGACTTTAGATAGAGCTTTTGCCGATATGCAGTCCAAAAAGTTAGGCTTTCCGCGCTTTAAAAATAGGGATAGAATGCGGTCTTATGTATATCCTCAAATGCTAAAAGATTGTATTAAAGGTAACGAAATTAAATTACCACACCTAGGATGGGTAAAGTTTAGAAAGTCTAGAGAAATACCTGATGGGTTTGAGTTAAAACAAGCTCGCATTGTAAGGAGAGCTAATGGTTACTTCATGATGCTTTCTTTACAGTTAGATGTTAATATTCCTGACGTTTCTTTTCATGGACATCCTTTAGGTATTGACTTAGGTTTAGATAAATTCTTGGCTACTTCCGATGGTGAACTTGTGGATAGACCTCGATTCTTAAATCGACTACATCGTAAGCTGAAATTGCTACAGCGTAGATTAAGAAATAAGAAAAAAGGCTCTAATAATAGACACAAGTTAAACAAAAAGATAGCTAGATTACATCAACGAATTTCTGATACTCGTAAAGACTGGCATTTCAAGTTAGCTCATCGTCTTTGTGACCAATCACAATCAATATTTATTGAAGATATTGATTTTAGGTCATGGGCTAAAGGAATGTTATCTAAACATTGTCTTGATGCTGGTTTTAGACAATTCATAACCATTCTTAAATGGGTAGCATGGAAAAGAGATGTTTTTGTTAATGAAGTTGACAAGAATTTTACATCTCAAATTTGCCCTAATTGTGGGTTTCATACTGGTAAGAAAACCCTTGATGTTAGAGAGCATAATTGTCCTGAATGTGGGTATAAAACCCACCGAGACGTGGCAGCAGCGCAAGTTATCAGAAATCGTGGTGTAGAAGAATATGCGCTAGGGCATAGCGTATCTGAAAATGCCTGTGGAGATGATGGGACGGGGGCTTTGCCTAGTTACCAATCTGTGAAGCAGGAAATCTTAAGCGCGAGTTTAAGAATCCCTCGTTATA
>NZ_PRLH01000138.1 GCF_003013815.1 Cyanothece sp. BG0011
GTGAATAAAGCTAACACGCTAACCCAACGAGAGCTAAAATATCCATAGCGATTTATGTCTATAAAATGACGTGAGTATCAAAACGACACAAACTATGATACTTCTATTTGGTGAGGTTGTGGATAGTAGAATCAATTACAATGTCAAACTTAGAACGGATTGAGTCGGTCAAAGCAGGATATTTAGGGGGAATGGCCTTTACAGTGGCCTATGTCTTGATCTTAGCCATTAATTACACCACTTGGGATGTCTCTGTTGCAGATGTCGTTAGTTTAGGGGTTAAAGTCGCCATCGCCTTTATTAGCGGTTTTCTTTTTGCTGTTACTTATCGTTACATTATTCGCACCGATAAGAATGGTCATTTAAAAGATGGCGCAGTGTTGGCCTTTGGGTTAGTTAGGGGGTTGGTTCCGGTCGAACTATCTTCTGATGTTTTCCATCATTGGGGACAATTAGCTATCTTAGGCATAGAAAGTATTATTTGTTTTATGGTTGCTCGTGTTTGTTTAGAGTTTGCTTTTCATCGAGGTTGGATTAAACTATTTTCATGAAACTTCACGTCACGATTAAAGGTCAAGGCTATCCCATTTTATGTTTACATGGTCATCCGGGTTCGGGTCATAGTTTATCGGTGTTTACTGACCATCTTTCTCAACGGTTTTTAACTATATCTCCTGACTTACGAGGATATGGAAATAGTCGTTATAAAAAACAGTTTGACATGAGGGATCATCTCATTGATTTAAAAGAATTATTAGATGACTATAACATGGAGCAATGTCTTTTATTAGGATGGTCGTTAGGGGGGATTTTAGCCTTAGAATTAATTTTACAATATCCTGAAAAGTTCACTGGTTTGATTTTAATTGCTTCTGCTGCCAGACCTTATGGAAATCATCCTAAAGTGAGTAATCAAGAGTTAGTTTATGCAGGAATAGCCGGAATTTTAAACTATTTAAAACCAGGATGGCAATGGAATATTAATACCTTTGCAAAAAAGTCTTTATTTCGTTATTTAATTGGTCAACAAACTCCTTTAGCTTATGAATATTTAGCCAAGTATGGAGTTAAAGCCTATTTACAAACATCTCAACCTGCTAATCAAGCTTTATCTAATGCCTTAAAAGCCAGATATAATCGTCTTCAAGAATTAGATAAAATAGATATTCCTTGTTTAGTCTTAGCTGGTTCAGAAGATCGACATATTACGGCACAATCAAGCGAAGAAACGGCAAACAATTTAAGAAATTCTCATTATATTTGTTACCCAAATCATGCTCATCTCTTTCCTTGGGAAATCCCTGAAAAAGTTTTAAAAGATATTGATCAATGGCTCACTCAGCAATTAATAATTAATAATGAATAATTATTAAGTAGGTAGGCATAATTAAATGAATAAAACTTGTAGGGTGGGCAATGTCTTCAATGGTTTCTGGTTCGGGTTTGTAAGTTTTTTCTTAGCATTGCCCACCTTACGTTTATTTATAAGCATCTACATAGTTACTCATTAAGAATAGAAATCCTAATCAAAAAAGATATTCTAAACTCAAGTTATGTTATATTTTAATAGTTAAAGATGGAAAATAAAAATGATTGCCAAAATTTTTCTTAGTTTACTATGGGTAGGATTTGTTATTTATGGTTTTTTATTAGCCCCTCCGGGTCAACCTGATACCCTAGAATTGATCCAAAATCTATCAACTGGAAACTGGGATAATATTAACCCTTTAATTATTGCTGTATTTAATAGTATTGGTTTAGTTACTGTCATTTATGCTAACCTTTTATTTATCGATGGAAGAGAGCAAAAAATAGTCGCTTGGCCTTTTGCGATCGCTTCTTTAGCAGTGGGAACTTTTGCGGTAATTCCTTATTTAATTTTACGGGAACCTAACCCTAAATTTACTGGAAAAAAAAATCTACTGATTAAACTTGCTGATTCCCGTTTACTTCATATTTTTCTAAGTATAACTTTAATTGTTTTTATCAGTTGGGGTATCATATCTGGAAATGGTTCAGACTTTATTCAAGAATGGCAAACCAGACGATTTATTAATGTGATGAGTTTAGATTTACTCTGTCTTTGTTTCATTTTTCCCTTTATTATTAAGGATGATATGTTACGGAGAAATATGGAAAATGATGCTTTATTTTGGACCGTTAGTTTAATTCCTTTATTGGGAAGTTTAATCTATTTATGTTTTCGTCCTTCTTTGCCTGAGAATAACTCATAATAAGCTAATTAGATATTAGAGACTTTTCCTGGAGAATAACAACGAATTTTGTAGGGTGGGCAAGGTTTCCAAGAATAAAGTTAGTTTCCATAAGTCTTTGACTTGCCCATCCTACCGTCTGAGGATGAGTAATCATCAGTTCATTAGATATTGCAAGGGTTAACGGTTGTTAACCCCTACAAACTTCATTGGTTAGGAAACTAAATTTTAATACTATATTAACTGATTTTTTCCAAGAGAGAAAGTCGTCAAACTATTGTCATAAAAATATGACAATAGTTTCTTTGATTCTCTATTTTATCGATAGATGATGATAAATAATTATACATAACTATCTGATTTAATGAACCCTTAATATCTATAGCTGATGAGGTTTTACAGCTTTTTTGTTCCTCAGTAATCATTAAAATTTCTTTTTTTATGTCTAAATTTGACATAACTTGTTTATATTTTTTTAATGTCATTGACGTGGATAATTCACAAAAGATTTTCTAGAATACGAACGATTCATTCACCAATTATTCAGTTTTTGGAGATTTTGTATCGTGAAACACTTACTAAAAAAACTTCCTGTAGCAATTGTTACAGGAATGATTGCTCTCAGTTTTCCTAGTGCAGCTAATGCCTTTTCAATGTTTGGTGGTTCTTATGATGAAGCCACGGATGGAGACTTGTCTGATGCTGGGTTAACAGCAACTGACTTAGGTTCATTAATGTCTGGGTTCAATAACCTCAAAGCAACATTTTCTAAACAACTTGATGGCTCAGGTTTAGATTATTTCACCTTTACCATCGATGAAGGACAGGCATTAGAAGCGATCGTTCTTAATAGCTGGAGTGCCTCTCCTGAGTTTGAAGATATTGCTTTCATTGCTATGCAAGAGGGAGATGTTTTTGACTTCACCTTTCCTAATAGTAACCCAGCAGGATTCGGAGCGACAGGACTGTTAGGGTGGTCTCATCTAAGAAGTACCCAAGTTGGTACCAATAAAATTTTTGAAGAGATGGCAGACTCTAATCTATCACCAGACGAAGTGGGTGGGTTAGATGCGGATTATTTTCAGTTAGAAGTGGACGAAGATCCCTATGATGGTATCCCAGGATTGACAGAATCAGACATCGAGACCCTTGAGGCTAACCTTGTTAATTTACCGAACACTTGGCAAGCAGGAGCATTAGGATTTGATACACCTTTGGGAGCCGGAACCTATTCCATGTGGTTAAGACAAGGTAACCCAACTGAGATTTCTGTAGATATGGATTTTATCGCCATAGACGTACCTGAAGAGCAAGATCCAACTTCAGTACCTGAACCCACTGGTGTCCTGGGTACAACCGTCGCATTCGGTTTAATGACACTGCTTAGAAAAAAAGGCAAACGCTCTTAAGTCATTTGAGTTCGCCATAAGACAAAAACATACAACACAGGTGTGGGGGGGATCGCAGTAAACAATTTTCTCCTGTTTCCTCCCTTTCTTAAACCGAACTCCACTCAGAGCGCATCTCAACGATTAATTTAATTCTAGCAGATCGGCAATTATTCAGTGGTGAGAGAGTCAAATCCGATGAATCGAACAATTTTTAATGTATTAAACGGTTTTGGAGCCATATCCTTTATTGTTTTTGCTTGGCTACAGCATGAGGACAATAACGCCGAAATCTATTTTAAACCTAGCGTGATAGATGTCTGGATGTGGATGATGTTCTATGGACTGGTGGCCTTACTATTTGGGTTAGCCATGAAGGGGGTTTTTCCGAAACTGCTCTATCTCTTGTTTGCTTTTTTTTGTGCCTATCAAGTGAGTGTGACCATTCCAGGCTTTATGGCTAATCTAGCCAGTGGCAGTTTTAGCATGACCAATAACAGTATGTCCCCCGTCAATCCCCAAGTGGAACTAACGAGAGAATTTTTCGGGGCTTTGATCGCATTAGTGGCAGTGGGTTTCTTGTGGTGGCAACGGGGTCAAACTCGAAAAATGCTCAATTGAATCCCATCCCACAATCATTCTGTTTCTTAAGAACTTTTTAGGCAAATTTCAACCATTATGATTGCATCTATTCAACACCCCACGGAAACATCAAAAACCAGTGGCATTCTTAACTATCTTCAGAACTGCTTAGAAAAGCAGTTACATCAGTCCGCCTTAACTTGGCTCAATTGGACAATGGAAAAGTTGTCAGAAAACCCATCACAACAAACCTTATTCATCGGGTTTAGTCAAGCGGCCCGTCAAGTGGGTAAAGCCAACTTAAGTTTGAGTCAAGAAGCGTTAAGCACAGCCCGTCAACTGCGCCCAGGGTGGATGCCAGAGTATTGGACCGTGGATCAAACCGTGCGAACCCTTTTACTGCTCAATTTTCGTGCAGAGGATGCTGATGACTATCTAGCCTCCATTGAAAAGCTCTTTTCAGCCGCCGATGTGGCTGAACAAATCGCCTTGTATCAAAGTCTGCCGGTGTTGCCCTATCCCGAACAGTTGAAAGCCAGGGCCATTGAAGGACTCCGCACCAATATGGTGACGGTTTTTAATGCGATCGCACTGCATAATCCCTATCCGGCGGACTATTTTGATGAAGCGGCTTGGAACCAAATGGTGCTTAAGGCGTTGTTTGTGGAGAGTCATCTCAGTCAAATTCAAGGACTCGACTCCCGTGTCAATGCTAAATTAGCCAAAATGCTTTCTGACTATGCCCATGAACGATGGTCTGCTGGTCGTAGCGTTAACCCTCAACTGTGGCGAGGTATGGGTTCATTTACCGAGGGTGAAATCCTCGCAGACTTAGACAAGGTGCTAAGGGAAGGGGAACCCTTTGAGCAGCAAGCGGCTGCTCTGGCCTGTTATAGGGGTTCGGCTGAGGCCCAAGCTCTATTAGATAGGGTTCCGACGCTCAAACAAGCCATTGAACAAGGGCAACTCACCTGGGAGAGTTTCAGTCAAACCCATCTTTAATTAAGTCCCGACTACTTATAAAACTGATTCATAATAAAACAGGAGAAAATACAATGCTAATCGACAATATGATGGTCATTGATCCTCACATTCACATGACCTCACGCACCACTTACGACTATCTCGTCATGAAAGAGTACGGCGTGGTTGCGATCATTGAACCCTCATTTTGGCTAGGCCAACCGCGCACCCATGTGGGAACCTTTCAAGATTATTTTAATAGCTTGATCGGTTGGGAACGGTTTCGAGCCGAACAATTTGGCATTCGCCATTACTGCACCATTTCCATTAACCCCAAAGAAGCTAATAACGAACCCTTGGCCGAACAGGTGATGGAGTTGTTACCCTTGTATGCTTGCAAAGAAGGGGTGGTGGCCTTAGGAGAAGTGGGTTTTGATGATATGACCGAGGCCGAAGAAAAATATTTTCGTCTCCAGTTAAAACTGGCCAAGGAACTCGACAAACTGGTTTTAGTCCATACCCCCCACCGTAATAAAAAAGAAGGAACCAGTCGCAGCATGGACATTTGTCTAGAGGAAGGATTAGATCCCTTGCAGGTGATTATTGATCACGCCAATGAAGAGATAGTAGACGAAGTGCTCGATCGCGGTTTTTGGTGTGCCTTTTCTATTTATCCCAATACCAAAATGGGCAATGAGCGCATGGTAGAACTGGTGAAGAAGTACGGAAGCGATCGCATTATTATCGATAGTGCAGCGGACTGGGGAATGAGTGATCCTCTTGCCGTTCCGAAAACGGCTCAACTGATGTTAGAAAGTAATATTCCCGAAGCTCAAGTTAAAGCCGTTTGTTATGGCAACGCCCTTAAAGCCTATGGTCAAAGTGGAGAAATGAAAGAAGAACACTGGCTCGAACCTACGGCCATCGATCAGCGACAACTCTATGAGGGTAACTCAGTGCTACGAGGACAAACTCCTATGGTAGAAAAGCCCTTTCAAGAATCAATCATTATCCGTTAACAAACAAGGTATTTAATGATGCAAACACAAGCAATTAACTCACCCTCGATCTGGGGTTATTTACAGTTGATGCGTCCGGCTAATATTGTGACGGCTTGGGCAGATATTTTAGTGGGTTATGCGGCGGCGGGTGGCGTGAGTCTGATGGCCGATGTCTGGGCAGGGAATTTGACAACCAATGAATTAACCCCCCTGATCTGGTTACTACTTGCTACCAGTGGGCTTTATGGGGGTGGTGTGGTCTTTAACGATGTCTTTGACCTGGAATTAGACCGTGTTGAACGGCCTGAACGGCCACTGCCTCGGGGTGATGTTTCTCCAAGGGCAGCTATTCTGTTAGGAAGTGGGTTATTGGGCATAGGCATTTTAGCGGCCGCCCAGGTTGGGGGGGTGAGTGCGGTGATGGCGATCGCTGTGGCTATGGCGGCCTTAATTTATGACGCTTTTGGTAAGCATCACCCATGGTTTGGACCGTTGAATATGGGGTTATGCCGAGGGGGAAATCTGTTACTTGGCATCAGCGTGATGCCGATGATGCTCTCTCAACGGTGGTTTTTGGTCTTCATTCCCATTGTTTATATCGCTGCAGTGACGGCTGTTAGTCAGGGGGAAGTCAAAGGGGGTCAACAGTCCACAGGATGGTTGGCCATTATCCTCGCTTTGTTGGTGATGGCGGGTGTGTTAGGGTTAGGAACCCTAGACGTTTACCACTGGCGTTATTGTTTTCCTTTTACCCTGTTATTTGCCGGGTTGGTATTACCCCCTTTTATCCAAGCAGCCCAAGATCCCAGTGCGATGACGGTGCAGAAAGCCGTGAAATCGGGGGTACTTTCTTTAATTGTCTTAGATGCTGCGGTGGCGGCTGGTTTTGCCGGTTGGCTTTATGGTTTAGCAGTTCTCTCTCTCTTGGTCCTATCCCGTTTCTTAGGGAATCTATTTGCTATCACCTAGTTTATTATCCATTCAGGGCAACCGGTCTATGAGGGCTTAATATCATTAAGCCCCTACATCAATCGGAATTATCAGTAAAAATTCTTTTGTTTTCTCTTTATCTTCTGACTCCTGTCTTTAATTAGTTTCTTAGAGGTTTCTTGTGATCACCAGTTTTTCTCAACCCTTTACATCGTCTATTAATCGGGCCTTTAAATCTGATATTCCTTCCCCCATTCGACAACAATTTACGGTAACCTTTCAATACGATGTTTATTTCACAGAGCAATTATTTCACCCTAATAATTCTCTGTTGGCTGACATGATTGCTGCTGATGGTCAACAAGGGGCTAGACAGCTTGTCGTCATTGTTGATGATGGTTTACTCCCTCATCATCCCCATCTCCTCCGACAAATCGAGCAGTATAGCCAGAAATACCCTAACTTACTTAAGTTAAAGGCTGCTCCCATTGTCATTCCTGGGGGAGAAACTGCCAAGAATGAACCGGCCCTGATTAAATATTTACAAAACCAAATGAATCGCACCGGGTTATGTCGTCATTCTTATGTCGTGGCCATCGGAGGGGGGGCGGTGTTGGATCTCGTGGGTTATGTCGCGGCCACCACCCATCGAGGTATTCGTCTGATTCGGGTTCCCACTACGGTGTTGGCTCAGAATGACTCTGGGGTGGGGGTCAAAAATGGGGTCAATACCTTCGGTAAAAAGAACTTTTTAGGAACCTTCGCCCCACCCTATGCGGTATTGAACGATTTTAGTTTTTTAACCACCCTCGATGATCGGGACTGGCGAGGTGGGGTAGCTGAAGCGGTTAAGGTGGCTTTGATTAAGGATGCCAATTTTTTTGAAGCTATCGAGGAACAGGCCGAAGCGATCGCCAATCGCAACATGGCTCCGATGCAACAGGTAATTTATCGCTGCGCCCAACTCCATATGGCCCACATCGCCCGACAAGGGGACCCGTTTGAAATGGGATCATCTCGTCCCCTGGATTTTGGCCATTGGGCTGCCCATCGTTTAGAGTCTTTGACCGATTATCATCTCCGTCACGGGGAAGCCGTAGCCATCGGCATTGCCCTCGACTGTACCTATTCTTATCTCTCTCAACTCCTGTCAAAAACTGACTGGGAGCGTATTTGCCACACCCTCAAAACTCTGGGGTTTGCCCTTTATGTTCCAGAACTTTCGACACACCTCGATCGCGATGATCATCCTGACTCTTTATTTGCCGGGTTAAAAGAATTTCAAGAACACTTAGGGGGTGAACTGACCTTGATGCTACTTCAAGAAATTGGCACCGGCTTAGAAGTTCACCATGTCAATTTAGATCGTTATCGAGAAGCGATCGCCATTCTCAAAACCCTATCCTTAACCTCCTCTGGAAACTGAGGGAAGCCGAAGTTTAATGGTTTGGAAGAAGATGATTAATTCTTCCAAACCTCTTTATTGAGTGGGTTGTTTTTCAAAATATTGTTGATGATAGTCTTCTGCTAAATAATAATCTGATGCTGGTTTAATTTCTGTCACAATATCTTGATCATATTGACCCGAATTTTGCTGTTTTAATTTAGACTCTCTTGCTATTTTTTCTTGTTGGGAATTATGGTAAAAAATAACGGAACGATACTGTTCTCCGCGATCGGGTCCTTGGCGGTTTAAACTGGTGGGATCGTGGATTTCCCAAAAGGTTTCTAATAGTTGTTGATAACTAATGATGGTCGGATCATAGTCTACTTGTGCCACCTCTGCATGACCGGTTATCCTGGCACATACATCCAAATAAGATGGGTTAGGCCAATGTCCTCCCATATAACCCACAGAAGTAGAAACGACCCCTTTTAACCGACGAAAAGCAGCCTCTACTCCCCAAAAACAACCGGCTCCAAATGTTGCTTGCTCCATAACTATCTTGATTAATTATAATTAATTGGTTTAGGTACTTCTCCGGCCTAATTCATACACAGCGCAAGCCATACAAGCTAACATTCCCATACTGATAGACCAACTTTGGCCGAGTCCCAACTCGATACCCCAATTACATAATCCTCCCAAAATAAAAAAGGGAATAATACTAAACAGAGAGGCATAAAAAGCGTTTTGAGACTCCCTTGCGTCACGGGTTTTATCAAATTCGTCTTGAGAAATATAAAGCGATCGCTCTGCAAAATTAAACCAACGATTTAACCCTTCTATAATACCTTCTCTCATAGAAGAAAGCCCTAAATAAAGAGATAATGACCATAAACAAGTACCGGCAATGACAACGGTATTAATAGAAAAGCGAAAAGGGATAAAATCAATAACCATGACTCATGTCAACTGTTTATTAAAGAAGGATTAATGGTTTTTAGATTTTAACAAAATTGCTCAAAAATCTACAAAAAATCAGAAATCTTTGTGCCAATAGTAAGCAGGGGAGCGCCGAAGCAGAGGAGCATAGGGAGAGTAAAACTGTTGCCTGTTGCCTCTTGCCTTTTGCCTATTTTCGTTAGTAACCTATGATAATCAGACTTAGTATCATTTGGTGTGAGTGATGTTATTATGCAACAATTCAAAAGTATTAGACGTAAGCTTCAGGGGGTTCGTTCCTCATGCCGTTGGTTGGTATCTCTAGGGATAGTTGCGTTAATGGTTCCTGTGAGTGTCAATGGTTGGCGACAGTTTCCTTCTCAGGCTCAATATGTCCCTGCAACCAATTCGACTAATACCTGGCAATATGCCTCCTTTCCTGTGGAAAATTTCCAAACCTATACCTCTGGTTACGGTTATCGAACCTCTCCCATTACGGGACAATCTCAATTTCATCGGGGGTTAGATATGGCTGCACCTTTGGGGAGTTATGTTCGTAACTGGTGGGGGGACGGGTGGTTGCCCTTTCCGATCATACCGCCTGCGGAACCATGATTACCATTCAATCGGGACAATGGACTCATATCTATTGTCATTTGATGGGAAGCGTTGAAGAGAGTTCCCAAGGCCGCTATTTTGTCGATAGGGAAGGGGGACTGGTTCTCTGGTTGGGTCAAGATGTTCCTGCCGGGGCGAGAATTGGTCGTGTCGGCATGACAGGACGTACTACAGGACCCCATCTGCATTGGGGATTAAAGTATCGGGGAGAATATCTCGATCCGGCTTTGGTTTTGATAGAGATGTATGGGGGTCAAGCTTCTTCCTAACCATAGAACCCATTTACTTTACTTTTGAACTCATATCACATAATGGTAACGTTATGTGATTTGTTTTACATATTTTTATAGTAAGAATTGTTAAGATCAAAAAAAAGTGAAAAGAATGGAGAATTAATATGAGTTTAAAAGAAGGAATATCGCTACACCAACTCAAATCTATACAAGGGGGAATGGCCCAATTTTACACCCCACAATCCAGTGACGAGACCATGTTAGTAGAAGTTCCCAGTGGCACCATTGACGAACTATTTGTACACCATTATCAAACGGATCAATTATTAGTGGTTCGGGGTAGTTTTATTCTGGTTGCACTCCACAATAAACAATACCATTATATCCCCTTAAGTGAATATAATCCACAAGTGATTACGATTCCTCCAGGGGTTCCTCATGGGGCAATTAATTTGAGTTCAGAAGATTGTGTAATGGTTAATGCTGTCTTACGTCATGGGGAATCTCATCCTTTAGATTATCGACCCATGAAACCGCCTTTTCCTTACAATTATAAGAAAATTAGTCATCTTCTAGAAAACTTATATCAACTTAAGTTAGAGGCCAAAAACAAAGTCTTATTAGAAGCATAAGGCTTTTAGTGCTACGCACTGGGGAATAGGCAAGGGTTCTCCCCCTAACCCTAACAAAAGGGGGAGTTAGAGGGGGTGGCAATGGTTGATTAGATAATAGTTTCAAGGTTAACGAGTGTCCTAACTATTTTTTGTAGTGCTATAATTCAATAAGATTTTTAGTAAAAAAAATTGATCTAGAGGGTTAGGGACAATTCATGAATTGTCCCTTATTTTTATTAAATAAATACCTCAGAAGTCCAGTTTCCGTGTAATCCGTAGGGAATATGATGTTTAAGATGTAAGGTGGCGATCGCTTCTTTTTCTAAGTTTTCTCCATCTAAAATAACGATATCAGAACGGTGTTTATCTCCATCATAAACCATCACTAATACCCATCCTTCGTCCTCACGGGTTGCCTTAGGTTTAGGGACAAAAATGGGTTCACCGACATAACCTTGTGGGGCAAAAGAATGGACTTGTTTTTTACCTGTTAATAAGTCTAGTTTTAGGATAGCTTGTAAGGGTGCATTACCTTGATTTTTATGGGCCGTTCCTATAAATAAATAACGATAGTTTCTCCCAACATTATTGGGGTGAATATCGGAAAATTCACAACAGCGACTTTCGAGCATTTCTGGGTCAATTGTTTCTTTATTTAGATCAATTTTAAAGCGATAGATTTGTCCAGGATCTAAATTTTCAAAATCGGTTTCTTTATAGTCAGTATTCGGTTTAACTTGAGGAAGAGAATCATAACAAATTGAATCTAGATAAATGTTATTATCTTTCTCAAAAGCATTAATATGATGAAAGACAAACCCTGCATTTGTTTCTAAAACTTTCATCTTCTCATAAGGAGGTTTTCGGGGAATAATAATTAATTGACTGGGTTTTTTAGGATGAAAATTAACACATTCTCCAGCACCTTTTAACCCTAAAAAATAGGGGAGAGGATTGAAGGTTACAGGGTTTTGTAATAAGAGACAATAATGAGGCGTAATGGCAAAATCATGGATAAAAGAAAACCCAGGAACGGTATGGGAATGACGACGTAATAAGCTACCATTTTCTGCAAATTCATAGATAGTAATTTTACTCGAAAGTCCTGGTTTAATAGAGAAATTAACTAAACAAGGTTGTCCCTTATCTAACTCAGAAGTAGGGTCAAAACGAGGATGTGCAGAAATAGACTCACCAGGGTTTAATACACCATCTAAATAATCGATTCCTATGGTTTCTAAGGTTTTAGGATCAAGTTGATAAGGTTCAGCAGCTTCCCAAAGTGCGAGTAATTTATTGCCCCAATAAACGACATTAGTATTAGCAATATTTTTAATATTAACATCAAAAATATTATTGAGCCATCCGCCGGGTTTCTGTGTACCAAACACCCCGCGATAGATCATTTTTCCTGTGTTTTGTTCTTTAACATAGCCTTCGGTGCGAACAAAACGGTTACGAAAATGAACTTTTCCATTAGGTAAAAACGAAATAGCACAAATCATCCCATCTCCGTCGAAAGGATGTTTTAAGGGAGTCCCTTGTACCTCTAATAAACCAGGACCATTTCTAAACAAAGTCCCTTGTAACTCTTCAGGTACTTTTCCCTCTATATCCTCAATAAAATAGTCATATTCATTAGGCTGAGATTGATAACCTTGTCGCCATTGCTGACGATCATAGCATAAGGTTTCTTTTTCTTGGCTCATTAAATTGGTCATGGCTATCGATTATTTTAAAAGGGTTTACTTGTTCTTATTGGCAACAAATTCGGGTAAAACTTCAGGCATCATACCATCATCTGGGACTGTCCCTAAAGCATGGTGTTCGTAAGCTTCGCCCATATAGTTTGCATTTTCTTTTTCCTCTCTCTCTTGAACTTGAGGATCGCTATTTGGCAACCATTTTACCAAAGGTAACGGTAATAAAGTGGAAAGATTCGTGATAATAACCAGTAACCACAGGTTATCAAAATTAGTTTCCGTTACTCCTAACCAATGGGTGATTAATGCCCCTAGTTCATGGGCTAATAAACCAGCCAGATTAACAATGGACATCAATAAAGCAAAGAGGGTGGCTTCGATGCCTTTAGGACATAATCTAGCGGATAAAACTAAGATAGGTAAAAAAGCAATTTGACCGGCAACGGTTAAAATTAAACTGTCCCCTAAACTAAACCAATGATCGTCAATTCCTAATACTCGATTCGTATGGGTAACTAACAATAACATAGTCATCCCTAAAGCAGCCGAAATGACCACACTCCACCCTAATATGTTTCTAAAGGAAACATTTTTTAAGAACTTTTGATAAAGAAATACCCCTAACAATGAAGCAATGCTAGTCACTAGGCGAACTCGCCCTAAAAATTCGGGTTCAAACCCCAATTCATTGGTGGTAAAATAGAAGAAAGCAGAGTCAGCATGAGGGGTCGCTTGCCACAGAAAAACAAAAATAGTTGGTAACAAAATAGATTTCTGTTTAATCGCTTGCCATAACTGTTTAATTTGCTGTTTAACTAACGACTGTTCTTGAGTTGAAACTAACTCATCTTGACTAATAGGTTCCTCGGCAATAAACCAAGCAGCTACACAGACAATAAAGGGAAAAATTGCGGTAATTTCAAATACTGTTTGGTTACTAAATTGTTCTAATAACCAACCACTTAAATAAGCTGTAATTAACCCTCCAAAGGCAGACATTCCCCAGGTCAAGGATTGTAACGATCCCGCTTGACCTAATGACTCTTTTCTGGCCCTTTCTACCACCAACGAATCAACGATGACATCACTAATAGCCACAGAAAGAGAGGTTAACAGTAAAGTCAAACTAGCTAACCAGGCATTTGTCACCACTGTGGCCAATAATATCCAGGATAAACTGCCTAATAGGCCCGAAATCACCAAATAAGGGCGACGACGATAGTTTAAAATCGGTAAACCGTCGGAAATAAAGCCAAACAGGGGTTTTATCACCCAAGGAATGGCAGCAATACCCGTTAACGCCCCCATTTGGGCAGGAGTTAACCCCAAATCATCTTTGAGGAAGAAACTCACCGCTAAACGGGCTAAACCTAAGATTCCTTGGACAAAATAGACGCTAAGAATGGCAAAAAGTTCGGGAGTGGGTTCATTCCCGAATAATATCGTTTCTTTAAACGTCTTTTTGACTCGTGTGAAGGGGGAAAGGGTGGCACTCATGAAGATAAGTAAAGTTTTATTACTTTATCTATCATAAGCAATTATTCAGTTATCAGTTATCACTCATCAGTTATAGATAGAGAATGGGCAAGAGGCAAGAGGCAAAGGTTCTCACCCTAACAAAAGGGGGAGTTAGAGGGGGTGGCAAAGGTTCTCACCCTAACAAAAGGGGGAGTTAGAGGGGGTGGCAAAGGTTCTCACCCTAACAAAAGGGGGAGTTAGAGGGGGTGGCAATAGGCTAATAGATTAGAAAAAGGATCTCTAATTAACTTATTAGTTAAACTCAACTTGTTTAAGGGTTGCTTGCTTTTCTCTGGCTTTAAATTCTTGTAATTGTTGTTCAATTTCCTGGCGAACAATTTCACGATATTCTAGAAAATGCTCATTGTGGGCGCAAACCGTTAGATAATGTTCCCAAACAGGGGTATTATGTCTAAGAATACCAAAGAAATGATGCCAAAATTTCCAACGGGTGTTCCGTTTCAACCCTTGTCGCCAAATGACAATAGTTAACGCCTTTAAATCTACCCAACTCGGCAACTTAAAAGGAGGATGACATTTAGGGGTTCCTAACTTCAAAAAACAACGATAGGTGCGATCTAAAAAATTTTCTGCATCGTATAATGTCCAAAAGGCTTCTATGTATTCTTGGGCGATATCTTCAATGGGACGAGTGGGAACAAAGTTCATTAAGGTACTTTGATTAATATCTTGTTTACTATCAACTCGCAGTCTTCCTTCTTTTTCTAAACGATGCCATAAAGCTGTATGGGGAAGGGCCTGTAACATTCCGAACATAGCTGTAGGAATGGCTGCATTTTCCACAAATTGAATAATTCGAGACGCTGCCCCGGTTTTTTCCCCATCAAAGCCAATAATAAACCCGGCCATGGGACGCAACCCGGCACGAATTAACGTATCAATGGTATCCGTTAACGAGTCACGGGTATTCTGAAACTTTTTCGTTAACTTTAAACTCTCTTCGTCAGGGGTTTCAATACCTAAAAAGACAGCATCAAAATTAGATTCTACCATCAACTCCATTAATTCAGTATCTTGGGCAAGGTCTACCGATGCTTCTGTATTAAACCGAAAAGGATATTGATGGTCTTTTTGCCAAATTTTTAATTCTTTAAGCAATAATTTAACATTGCGTTTATTACCAATAAAATTATCATCCACCATAAATACTCCCCGTCGCCATCCCAACTCATACAGATAGTCCAACTCTTTCAACAGTTGGGCCGGGGTTTTGGTGCGAGGTTTGCGTCCATAGAGAATGATAATGTCACAAAATTCACATTGAAACGGACATCCCCTGGAAAACTGCACCGACATCGAGTCATACGCATCTAACTCTAGTAAATCGTAGCGAGGAATGGGAGTCGAGGTAACATCAGGTTTGTCCTCTGTCCGTAGGGTTCCTTGGGTTTCCCCCCGTTGTAAAGCCTCCACAAACAGAGGTAGGGTGATTTCTCCTTCATCTAACACCAAAAAGTCTGCCCCTGCTGCTTTGACTTCTGAGGGGACAGAAGTGGCATAGGGACCCCCCACTGCCACACATTTACCCCGTAGTTTCGCTTCTTTGATTTGTGCCAGTAAATCTACTTTTTGGACAATCATGGCCGAGAAAATGACGATTTGGGCCCAATCCCATTCTGCTTCCGTTACCTCACGAATATTGCGATCGCACAGTTTAAATTCCCAAGTTTGGGGTAAAATACCCGCAACGGTAATTAAGCCCAGAGGGGGTAATAAAACCTTACGGTTGACTAACTCCAGGCTTTTATCATAGGACCAAAAAGTCGGCGGAAATACTGGATAAATAAGTAATGCTCGCACGTCCTACACCCCACAAAAATTTGTTATGTCTTCACTATAACTTATCTATCACTGGTCACTGTTCACCGATCACTGTTCACTGTTCAGTGAAATCTGCTAAGATAATGATCCACGCCCCTCAAAAAATCGTGCGTTTAATTAGGTCAATTAATGACAACGCCTATGCTAAACCCTAATTTAGAAGCAATAGAACTCAACAAAGAAGAGATTGAAAGATACTCTCGCCACATTATCTTGCCAGAAGTGGGGCTAGACGGTCAAAAACGCCTAAAATCAGCCAGTGTTCTCTGTATCGGAACCGGCGGTTTAGGATCTCCCCTTTTACTTTACCTCGCGGCTGCTGGTATTGGACGCATTGGAATTGTTGATTTTGATATTGTTGACAGTTCTAACTTACAACGTCAAATTATTCATGGCACCTCTTGGGTAGGTAAACCGAAGATTCAATCAGCAAAAGACCGTATTTTAGAGATAAACCCGGCTTGTCAAGTCGATTTGTACGAAACCCGTCTTTCTTCTGAGAATGCCCTGAAAATCATGGAACCCTACGACGTTATCGTAGATGGAACCGATAACTTCCCCACTCGTTACCTAACTAATGATGCTTGTGTATTGTTAAATAAACCCAACGTTTATGGGTCAATTTTCCGCTTTGAAGGCCAAGCAACGGTATTTAACTACGAAGGGGGTCCCAACTACCGCGACCTATATCCCGAACCTCCCCCACCGGGAATGGTTCCCTCCTGTGCAGAAGGGGGCGTTTTAGGGGTATTACCCGGCATTATTGGCACCATCCAAGCCACTGAAACCATTAAAATTATTTTAGGGGCGAAAAATACCCTCAGTGGTCGTTTATTGTTGTACAATGCCTGGGATATGAGCTTTCGGGAACTGAAGCTACGACCGAACCCAGAACGGCCAGTCATCGAGGAATTGGTTGATTATGAGCAGTTTTGTGGCATTCCCCAAGCACAAGCAGCCGAAACCGAAGAAAAAGCCGCTATTCCTGAAATTAGCGTCACCGATCTCAAGGAATTAATGGATCACGGGGCCGATGCGTTTGTCTTAATTGATGTGCGTAACGTTAATGAATATGAAATTGCCCGTATTCCTGGTTCTGTCTTGGTTCCCTTACCTGATATCGAACAAGGTTCAGGGGTTGAGAAGGTTAAAGAGTTGGCCAGAGATCACCGTGTTATTGCCCATTGTAAAATGGGAGGGCGATCGGCCAAAGCGTTAAAAATTCTTCAAGATGCTGGAATACAAGGAACCAATGTAAAAGGAGGGATCACCGCTTGGAGTCAAGAAGTTGACCCGAATGTTCCTCAATACTAAAACCTAGATTTGTTTCCATCATGATAACCTGCTTCTACTATTTTAGAAGTGGGTTTTTTTATCAGTTTTTCATAATCTTTTTCTATCTGTACTCTATGAAGAAATAGAAGAAGCGATCGCAAAACCGGCAGAAATGTCAGGAGTCTTAATCGAAAGCAGTTTAAAACAACAGTTAATTAATGATGTAGAAGATTATCCCGGCAGTTTACCCTATCATGGAATAGTTTATGTCGGTTTGGTAGTTTAAATAAGCAAGCAAAAGATGTCTTATTTGCTTGTGAAAGTGCTGTTAACAATGCTTCTGATGATGAAAAAGCATTATCTATTGATAGTCGAGGGTTAGCCAGAGCATTAAGAGGAGATTTTGATGGTGCGATTAAAGATTTTCAGGTATTTGTAGATTCTCCTGATGTTTCTGATGAGATCAAAAATAAAAGAAAACAATGGATAGAAACCTTGAAAAAAAGAGAAAATCCTTTTGAATTTTATAAATAATACGAAACTCTCCCTGAGTAACTCGATAAAGATCAGAAAACCCTTTTAATAACTTAGAATCTTGAGGTTGAGGATTATCTATTGTAATTCACAAATTTTAAAAAATCAATCATTTAAAACAAAGATACGAGATTAAACAATGAAAACTAAATATGATACAGAAGTTGATGTTTTAAGAATTAATTGGAGTCACTTTCTTCCCCTTCATAACTCATTAAAGTAGCGATCGCTTATAATCCTTCCTAGACAAAAACCTTATTTTGTCAAGAGCAGTTTACAACCTGTAAAAATAGCTTATTAAATCGTTACAAAAAACTGAATGTTGAAGAGATAAAAAATAAGACAGTTAAAACAGGATCAACGAAACTTAGAGACTGATGAGGACTATAATATTTTTTTGTTACACTAATCTCACGACCCTACCTAATACTAACCATAACACGAAAATAACCAAACTGTAAATATCAAGCAAAATCAGACAAAAAGAGCGAAAAATTTTTAATTGTTAACTTATGTAAAATATTTATTTTGTTTGAAAAATTCAATCAGACTAGATGTATGCGATAAATAAAAATTATATTTGACAAATATTCTAAGATAAATGAGATCGTAAACCATCTTCAGCATTGTTACCTTATGGGAAAAGAACCATTAATTGAACTTAGAGGGGTTTCTAAATCCTTTGGAAATCAGATTATTTTAGACGAAATTGACCTGACCGTTTATAAAGGAGAAGCCTTAGTTATCATTGGACCATCTGGTACAGGAAAATCCACTATTTTGCGACTAATCGCTGGATTATTACCCCTCGATGCCGGAGAAATTTATATCAAAGGCAAACGACGGAAAGGCATCATCGAAGACGGCCATCAACCCATGCGGATCGCTTTTGTCTTCCAACAAGCAGCCCTATTCGACTCTCTCACCGTTGACGGTAATGTCGGCTTTTTCCTCTACGAACATTCTAAACTACCCCGTCCGAGGATTCGAGAATTAGTCGAAGCCAAACTGGCTATGGTAGGGTTGCAGGGAATGAGCGATCGCTACCCCTCCCAACTCTCAGGAGGAATGAGAAAACGAGTCAGTTTTGCCCGCGCCCTCATTTCCAACCCAGACGATCCCCTAGACGACCCGGAAATTGTCCTCTACGACGAACCCACCGCCGGCCTTGACCCCATTTCCTCAACGGTTATAGAAGACCTAGTGAGGGACTTACAAAGAGCCCCAGGAGGCTGTGATACCTACGTCATGGTATCTCACCAAGATAGTACCATTCGGCGCACCGCCGATCGCGTTATTTTCCTCTATGGGGGCAAAATTCAATGGGAAGGAAACGTTCATGAAATTGATCGAACCACCAACCCCATTGTCAGACAGTTCTTTAATGCCAGTGTCAAAGGCCCCATTCGAGTCATTGATTAACTATAAATCATGACACTCAACTCCCAACACCAATTGATTAAGTTATGGTAAGAGGGGAGTTAATGTACTTAATCCCAAAGAGAGACAGTGTGAGGCAAGACTATGTTACGAATGCGAACCCTTCAAGAAGGCTCAGTGGGACTATTTGCCCTATTTGGTTTAATCATATTTGGCGGTTTAGTGGTGTGGCTAAGAGGGGGTATTATCGGCCAAAAAACCTATCAATTTTTCGCTGAGTTTAAAGATGTCAGTGGTTTACAAATAGGGGCCCCCGTTCGTTATCGAGGGGTTGCCGTGGGTAAAATTTTAGGACTACAACCCAGTAGTAATGGAGTAACCGTTGCCGTTGAAATTTCTTCGGCTCAATTACGCATTCCCAAGGGTTCTACAGTCCAGATTAATCGTTATGGTCTCATCGGAGAAGCGTCGGTAGATATTACCCCCTCACGGGAGTTGTCTGAGGATGCGTTAAGCATTGATCCCACCAGCGAAGACTGTGAGCAGGCCGGGAAAATTCTCTGTAATAACGATCAAGTGACAGGAAAAACCGGATCACAATTGGTTGAAGCCTTAACCCGTTTAAGTAATGCTTATAGTGATCCTGAGTTTGTCGGGAATATGAACGCAGCCCTGCAAAATGTGGCTACAGCAGGGGGTAAAGTGGCCACTTTGTCTGAAGAAGTCACTAAGTTATCAAAGGCGGCACGGGGCGAAATTGGAGGGGTTAGTGATGTGCTTCGTAGTGCCGATCAAGCGGCTCAAGATGCGTCTCAATTAATGCGTAATGTCAATACAGTGGTGGCAGAAAATCGCACCGATCTTAATCGGACCGTCAGCAGTGCTGCTAATTTAATTAGTAATTTAGATGGGTTAGTCTCAGAAAATAGAGGCAATATTGTTAATACTTTAGACAGCATTCAAAGAACCAGTGATCAAGTGCGTTTCTTGGCCTTGAATTTTAACACCACAGTGGATCGACTTAATGAAGGGATCGATGAAATTGATATGGCCAAATTAGCCAACGATCTCGAAACCTTGATGACCAATGCAGCCCAAACCTCAGAAAATTTACAAAATTTATCTCAATCTCTCAATGATCCTGAGGTGTTGCTAACCATTCAAAAAACCTTAGATTCTGCCCGCGTTACCTTTGAAAATACCCAAAAAATTACCTCTGATGTTGAAGAATTAACCGGCGATCCGACCTTTAGAAATAATATCCGTAAGTTGATCGATGGATTGAGTAATTTAGTGGCATATACTGAACAATTAGAACAACAAGTTTATGTGGGACAAGTGATTGAATCAGTAAGCGATCGCGTTGAATATAGTTTATTACCTAACAATAAATTAAAGTCATTTTCTCCTGAGGAAAAAACCCCGGCTAGATTACCCAAACGTCTTTCAAATATTAAGAAACCTCTCTCTAAAACAGAGACAAACATAACACCCAATCAAAGGGAAAACCCAGCCGAGCAAGAAGAGTAAAAAAATAACTTAAAATTTGGACTCTTTGAGGAGATAAAAAAGATATTATCACCCACAAATAAAACATAGTTGAGTTAAGCAAAATCTGTTTTTGTAAGTTGCTATTTTTGAGATAATAGCATTACACATTATGATTAAGACGTTGATGGAATTACAAGATATTGTAGGGTGGGCAATGCCCACCTTATTATCTAAAACTGATATCTGACAGCAGTCTAAAAAAACTTAATAGATGTAATTTTTAGAAAAACTTAGACAAAATTAGACAATTGATAGTTCAATTTTTTGGGGAAGTCAAAGAATATATTTAATTTTTTAAACAAACTTGTCGCTACCGCTAGATTTGTCCTTATACTAAACACAAAAGCTCAAAAATTTTTGAGATAATTTACGCCACGGCATAAACATTATCCTATTCCCTAATTTGTAAAGAAAAATTAAAAAACAGAAATGCCGTCACCTTAGTGGTTCCCTAATCTGTTGTTTATTAATTAACTAAGGCTCAATTTCTCTATGAAATTGAGTGCATCCCTCATTTAACAGTTTGGTAACATTACCATGACTCAAAAAACCGCTTTATCTTTCGATAACTCGAAATCGTTAAAAGCTGCCCATAAGTCTCAAAATCAACAAGAGCCTTGGCAGAAACTATTAGAAACCCTTGAAACCCTTTCCCCAACCCAAGAATTAGGCTTCGAGTTAGCTAAGTCCTTTGAACTCTTAGACTATAATTTTGGCGATGAAATTGCTATCTTTCCTAAGATTGCTGACAATAATGGACACAATCAAGACATTTATGTTATCTGTCAAGGTCAAGTTAGATTAGTCAGTTTCCAGACCAATAAACAAAGAAATGTCTCCCTTCAATTACTCCAAGCAGGAGATATGTTTGGGGGAGATGGGTTAGGTAATCAAAAGAGTTGGGCCTATGGTGCGATCGCAGTGGGTTCCGTGCCGGTGCAAGTGGCTAAACTGTCACTGACTCAATTACAACCCTATTTAGAAAAGCTCCCAAAACTGAAAAACCATCTCGTTACCCTTGCCCAACAACGACAAACCTTAATCTTTTTCAAACGCTTTACCAACCTAGGAAATCTTCCCAGTCTCAGACTACAGCAATTATTACCCTATCTCCAATTTAAACAAATTCAAGCCGGCGACAATCTGGCCGACTGGGTGCAACAACAACCCAGTCGTTTCTGGTTATGTCAAGGAATCATTAAAAATGCCGACCTAAAAATCGGTCATTCTTTTGGCTATCCAGAAGACATCCCTTCCGACTGGGTAGCTCAAACCGATCTCGAAGTCTATCAAATTCTGCAACCGGACTGGGAGACCGTTCAAGCGATCGCTCCTACCTTACCCTCGTCATCGACAACTTCCTCAAATACCCCAACCCCCAAAAAACCCACTCAACCCCTTTCTCCTTCTCGTCCTTCCATTAACCCTGAGTTACTGCCGATCCCTGCCAACCCAGAATCATCAACGGTTGCATTTCCCAAACCCCTAAAAAAGCGCAAAGGATTATGGCAAAACTACCCCTTTATTGAACAACAGAGTGCAGCCGACTGTGGTGCCACCTGTTTAGCCATGATTAGTCAGTATTGGGGAAAACGGCTCAATCTTAACTTTTTACGAGACTTAACTGGGGTGGGCCGTTCCGGGGCCTCGTTAAAAAACTTGGCCAAGGCCGCTGAAAAATTAGGGTATCAAGCGCGACCGGTACGAGCGAGTTTAAACCGTTTAATTGAAGAAAAAAACCCTTGGATCGCTCATTGGCAGGGAGATCACTATGTGGTGGTGTATCGGGTTAAAGGCGATCGCTTACTGATTGCCGATCCGGCCCAGGGTAAACGTTTAATGCCTCGCCAAGAATTTATCACAGGATGGACCGGCTACGCTTTATTACTGGACCCCACCGAAGGGTTAAATCAAGTTCCCACGGAAAAACGGTCTTTAGGGAGATTTTTAAAGTTACTTCTACCCTATCGAAGCTTAGGTCTACAAGTGATTCTGGCCTCTTTGCTCATTCAAATTTTTGGCCTCGTCACTCCCCTCTTTACTCAAATTATCTTAGATAAGGTGGTCGTTAACAAAAGTCTCACCACCTTAAATGTGTTTGCCCTAGGGGTTCTCTTATTTGGCATTTGGAGTGTTTTATTATCGGGGGTTCGACAGTACCTACTCAGTTATCTGTCTAACCGTCTGGACCTGACCATGATTGGTGGTTTCATCAATCATGCCTTACTCCTTCCCCTGAAATTTTTTGAATCGCGTCATGTGGGGGATATTATCACCAGGGTTAATGAAAATCAGAAAATTCAGCGATTTTTGCTTAATCAAGTGGTGTTAGCTTGGTTAGATTTTTTAATGGGGTTTGTCTATTTAGGGTTGATGCTCTATTACAACTGGCGACTCACCCTATTAATTGTCGCTTTAATCCCCCCGATTATGGCGTTAACCCTAGCCGCTACCCCCTTATTGCGGAAAGTGTCCAGGGATGTCTTTAATCGTTCGGCCGAACAAAATTCAGCCTTAGTCGAAACCATTACAGGAGTAGCAACGGTTAAAGCGACTGCAACAGAAAAAGAATTACGGTGGCGTTGGGAAGATCGCTTAACCAGTTATCTCAATGCTCGATTTCGTAGCCAAAAACTGGGGATTAACTTACAAGCCGCCAGTGGCTTAATTAACTCCGTTGGTAGTACCGCATTGCTATGGTATGGGGCCACCTTGGTGATTCAAGATCAACTGACCATTGGTCAATTTGTCGCCTTTAACATGATGATCGGCAAAGTGCTGAACCCCGTTCTTTCTTTGGCCAATCTTTGGGATGAACTGCAAGAGGTGTTAATTTCTGTTGAACGACTCAATGATATTTTTGACAGCCAACCGGAAGAAATACCCGGTCAACCCAGGTTGCAGTTACCTCCCATTAAAGGGCAGATTAAATTTGATCGTGTCACCTTTCGGTATGACGCTGACGAGGAACGCAACACCTTAGAGAATATTTCCTTTGAGGTACAACCAGGAGACACCATTGCCATTGTGGGGCGCAGTGGTTCAGGAAAAACCACCTTAGTGAAGTTGCTTCAGGGACTGTATCCCCCAGAAACCGGAACCATTTATATTGACGAACACGATCTTAACCATATTTCTCCCCAATCCTTACGCAGTCAACTGGGGGTAGTGCCTCAAGAATGTTTCTTATTTTCGGGGACAATTTTCGAGAATATTACCCTATACCGCCCTGAATTTACCCTAGAACAAGTGGTCAAAGCCGCCCAACTGGCAGAAGCCCACGCTTTCATTCAGAGTATGCCCTTAGGCTACAACACCAAGGTAGGGGAACGAGGAACGAATCTATCGGGGGGACAACGACAGCGCATTGCCATTGCTCGCGCCTTATTAGGCAAGCCACCGATTCTGATTTTAGATGAGGCCACCAGTTCCCTTGATACGGAGTCGGAACGCAGATTTCAAGAAAATCTTAGTCGTTTGTCTCGCGATCGCACCACTTTTATTATTGCTCATCGTCTCTCGACAGTTCGCAACGCTGATTGCATCCTAGTCTTAGAAAGGGGACTCCTAGCGGAAATGGGAACCCATCAAGAACTTATGGCCAAACAAGGGATTTACTTTCACCTGGCTCAACAACAACTTGACCTCTAACTCTAACGTTCATCATGATACCCCTACTCCTCATCACTCAGAAATTGCCACTGATTTTACTGAAGCTTTGTCAATGGCAATGGATTTGTAATGGTGTCGCTATTTCATTGTTATTGTTTAATTTACCAAGCGATGCCGCCACTTTTACGAGCCGTTCCCGCCGTTTGATTGAGCTAAGAGACTTTTCCCCCCTTCCCCAAGGTGTCGCTGTAATTGCTGACGGAAAAGCAATTACAATTGCTGATCAAGGAATTGTTCAGTCAATGATTGTCAATAATGCTAATTTCGTAGTCGATAGTTCCTTGGCTTTAGCTCATGCCAATTCTGATATCCATATCTTGGGAATTAGCCAGGATTTCTTGAGCGATATTCAGTTTTTTTCAACACTTGTGGGTCGATTTTCTGTGACGGCAGGTGAATCTCTAAAATTTAACCTAAATGGCTCATTATCCCTTCTAAACTCCATCGATGATCCTTTATTAGGGGGTGTTAGCATATCAGAAAAAACATCCATTGTTCTTCAAGATTTAACTAACCGAACACGGATTAATGTGCTTGAAGTTTTTGGCGGTTTAAATACAAATTCGATTCAAACCTTAAAGCAAGATTTTTTTTCGTTTAATCTTGGTCAAGATGTCCGTCTTGATAGTTACTTAAATAGGTCGTCTTTTCAAGAGACAACAGAATCGTTACAAACATTTTTTGTAGGGTCTTTTGAGAGAGAATTTCAAGAGGATACTGAGTTAGCTTTAGTTATAGTAAACCAGTCTTGTAATTATGCTTCTAATGAGAATGATGTTTGTGTTAAAGTGCCTGAACCTGGTAATAACCTAGCTATACTAATTTTTGGGTTATTCGGGTTGAATTATCTCATATATTTCCACAAATTCCGTTAACTCCCTTCGGGAGAGGAAACAGGCAATGGGCAACAGGCAATCTTGCAAGTCCGTTGCTTGTTTCCCCCGCCTATAGGATACTTTATCGTTTCAATCTCTGGGAGTAGTCGGGATTTGTTCTGACGAACTATGAAGCAAATAGTTTAATTCACTCAATAGCCATTCTTTAAACATTTTATTGATCATTTCTTCATAAACCTCATCGGTTAATTGAGCTTTAACAAATGCTTCAACCATGATAATGTGATAGCCTTGTTCTGTTGGAAAGGGGGGAATAACTTCTCCTGGATTCGCAGCAAAAATCACTGATGAAAGCTCTGGCTTAATATTGCAACGATAAATTTTACCTTCATAACCACACTGTAATCGGCGTTTTTCATCAATATCATAGAGATGGGCTGCTTGATAGAAGCTCATCTCTTCTTCTTCGATTTGATAAAAAATTTCTGAAGCCAATTTTTCATACGGTACAATGATTTGGTAAAGTAAAACCTGATCGAAGTTAAAGCAATTTTGTTTAAATAATTTTGCAACTTCTTGGTCAAAAAGAATCTTAGTTAACTTTTGACGCAATAACTTATCTCGAATACCTGATTCCCAATCGTCGGGGGTAATCATTTGAGCTTGTAACCAAGCTAAGGTATCGGCTGCTTTTTCTAGCCGTTTTTCACGACGGATTTTATCAGCTTCAGTTTGAATTTCTTCGTCTGTAATCGTTAGATTTCTTTGCTGAGAAGCTTGGTTAATGATTCTTTGTTGAAGGATTTGTTGACAAGTCTCTTTAAATTTTAGATTCTTTTTTAGATAATCAATAACCTCTTCAACTTCAATTAAGGTAGTCAAATTGCTAGTCATGTCATCATTCGATAGTATTTCCCTGAGTTAATTGTATGAAAATTATACAACCTAGGAATTTCGCCAAAGACTGACTCGAATTTGTATAAGTGAGTACACAAAATAAATAACACTGTTATAGCAGTTTACGTCTCTATGAAGTACAAAAAAGTTGAAGTTAAATGTACAGTTTGATTTTTAAGTGTACTGTAATAACCCAGAAAGTTCTGTCAACAGGGGAACAGACAACGGGATGAATATCGACAAATTGTGAGTGAGTCTTAAAAGTTAATCCCAAAGTATTTAGCAAAAATTAGAAGAGAATATGGAAGACAAGAAGATGAGGGGAGTCTAGTATCTTCTTATCTGTCCATACTTTGGAGTAAAGAGGGTATTTGCACTGGATATAGGAAAAAGTAAGAGCATTCCTCAGCCCATTTGTAATAACGCTGAGATTTTGAAGTATCACTTTAAAGAATAATGAATTAACTTCGGAAACTATAATTCTTCTTCATGGTGATTACTATTGAGTTTTCGACTGGAACTTGATGAGATAGGACTCACCTAAATCGAGGAGTTAAAGTTAAAGGTGGGTATGATGATCTCACCGATAGCTAGACCCCATGCTGTTACGTCACCGACAGCCCAACCATCCCTTCTATTATGCGCCCAATCGAAGTCAAATAAACTGTCCCACTTAATGCCATTTAAGTTTCCTTGACCTTCAATCTGCCTCGAATGTGGTAATTCTGTTTGCTGAAATTCAAGGTCTTTAATGATTAGTTTACTCATTCATATTGTCCTCAATTAATTAAGTATGGTTTAAATCGACCATTGCGGGCCAAATCCAAGATTTTTCACAACTGCTCTTTGATCGACTTTGAGAAAAGCATGATCACCAGCATCAACTTCCCCTGAAAAAGCCATAACTAAACTTAGGGGTTGATTAAAAGCTGCAACTAATGAGTTTAAGTCAATGGTAGGTTGCATAATTGTCAATCCCCCGTAGCTGTCAAAGCATCGATTAGGATGGACTGTTTCTAGGGTTTCTAAATCCGAAATAATCATAGTTACCTCCTTTTTTGCATGATAGTTTTTTACAGGGGTAATCCTAATGCTTGTGAGGCATAAGTAAAACTAAAACCAACATTAAAATTATTGGGAAAAGCCGTTGTTAAAACATTCGCTTCACCGCCTCCAAATGCACCAGTTGCACCACTCACTAATGAGTCAAAGTTGAAGGAAGATATAGATTGGAATGCTAAGCTCTCTAGAGAAAATATCATTCCTCCTTCAATTTCTTGAGTTTGAGCTATTACTTCTAGGTTGTCTAAGTCAGCAATAATCATAATTACATCCTCGTTTTTTGTTGACTAACTTATGAAAATAATATCAATTGTATCTGGTTTAGACTTGCCAAAATGGCAAAGATGATCAAACTTTTTAGCTATTTATTAAAGGATTTGATAATAAATTTAAATAAACAGTGACACAACATCACTGTCACTTAAATTTTATTCCTGTTTTTAATGGAAAGATAAGCTGGTAAGCACTGATTTTTAAGCTTAACAACTTATCTAAATTAAGAAGATAGGATGCTCAGGAAAACTATCAAAAATTCAAATCCCAGTTCAATAGTCTTGACAGAGCTTTGAATTTTCAATGCCTGAATAGAAGTCAACTAACCTGGGGTTGTGGCAGATATTTGAAAACTGGAACTACCTCCGGCAGAAACCTCACCATTAGTACCAGTCTCACTACTGAATTCCATCACATCAATTTGCTGGCCTCCTGTCCCCTGAGCAAATAGAGTCGTTGCCATGTCAGAAATAGCGACTATTTGACCATTAGCAGCCCGTGATGATGACATCGATCTGTCAGTGTAGGGCTTCATTGACATTGCCCTAACAATCCCACCTTGTACTTGCATTGACAAAACTGGACATTTTTGCTCGATCTTTTCTAAAAAATTCAAATTACTAATCAACATTGTTGACCACCTCTTATACTCAATCGACATTAGCAAAATAACTACCGGGAAGGCTATTATAAACTAAGCTCCCAGTAGTTCTTAATAATTGAGGGAAAATCTATCGGAAAGTTAAAGATTAAGGTCTTTAAACATTTAGTTTTCCTCTGATAAATTCCCTCAAGGATAATGCTGATTATGTTAAACCTTCTAAGAGAATGGTACTTGCATATGAGACTTCTTTAAGTCCAGTGAAGGCATAAGCCTCAGCTTCTTGGAAGACAAAAGCGAATGCATCACTTTGAGCGTCAACATCAGCCAATATATCTGCAATTAACTCAGCTGCTCCACCGCCTTCAATATTGTCAGTTTCTACAACGGTTTCTAGGTGTTGAATATCAGAAATAAGCATTGGATTTTCTCCTTTTTTTATTGAGTATGTAAGTTTTTTACCTTACATATACACTATACAAATTACTCTTAGAGTTGTGTTGCCAAATTGGCAGTTGATCTATTTTTTTGCAGATGATTATAATAACAAATTCGTAAAATGTATATAACAACTCTAGAGAGATAAATTATTAATTTAGTTGATATCTATACATTATTGATCTTCAAGATTTTACGATTTTAATAGACAACAAGTTTTGTCGAGACAAGATTCTACCTGATCTCGACAAACACTCAATTGATCGACTTTTTATCGTAATTTAACAACCATGTTTATTCGTAAAAATTGGAAATACTACGGTTTCCAAACAACATGGTTCCATTCATCCGTCGGTGTTCAAACTGATCCCGAAAGTGGAAAGGATCAGAACGATGCCAAAGGGTAGAATGAAAAATCACCGCACGGTTACAGCGATAAGGAATGGTTGTGGATTTCGCAGAAGAAAGAAACTGACTAATCTTTTCTTGAATTTGTGGATCGTCCTTGCCAGTGTTGAATTTGCTCCAACTTGACGTAGACTGGGGAACCTGTTTCTTATCCCAGATGACTAAACCGCCACCCTCTTTAGGTCCGAGGTTCGACTCATCGGGGGTAAACCAGAAATTAAGGGTGACAGAACCATCTCCTGTATGGGGTTTCACACCCTGGCCTTGACTTTGGTAACGATAAACCCACATATTCCCCACCGATAATTCTCCTAACACTCGCGGTAATCGCTCCCTCAGTTCCTCGGCAATTTGGAACATCAAAGGATTGGCAATACCAGTGGTCATGTATGCTCCGACGTAACCAGAGGCTCGATGTTTAAAGAAAATTGTGGACTCCAAACAAAACTGGCGTAAATTTTGCAAGGCTTCTGGGGTCAAAAAGTTGTCAAAATAAACCATCGAAGAACCCAGATAGCTATCTTCTATCACTTTGTAATCTAAGGAGTCATTAAGGGCAGGTCCCCTCAGAGGTGGAGTTCCTGGGTAGTAAATAATCTTATCGTAATAACCGCCCAAAGACTTAACTTGCTCTGGAGACAGTAAAGTACCCACATAAGCATCGTCAAAAGATTTGGCTTCAATTTCGGGTAATAAAGCTTGATAACGAGCCACTAACTCTTTAAATGAAGGATCAATCTTTTCCTTGTCAATTAAGTAATTAAGCTGGTTGATGCAATCGACCAGTTTAAAAGGGGTTACTGCTGTTTTGGGGATTGATTGGTCATCAGTGATGTCCATTGGTTCAAACCGTGCCATTTTCTCTGGAGAAAGGCCATGGTGTTGAAAAAAAATGTCGTAGAGAATGGTTTGTGTTTGGCTATATTGTCCTTGAGCTTGGTAAGCAGCAGCTAATTTAAGCTTTGCTTCTTCACACTCAGGGTCTAGTGCCAAAGCTTTTTTGGAGAGAGTCACCGCTTCGTCTACTCTATTTTGTCTGAGCAAGACAAATGCTAATTCTTGATGAGCCTCGATATGATCAGGTTTAATGGCTAAAACTTTTTGAAAAGCAGTGGCTGCCTCTTGCCATTGCCCGCTATCTTTGAATAGGTTCCCCAGGTTATAGTGGGCCTGAAATAAATCTTCTTTGAGTAATAGACTGTGATGATAATAAGCAATGGCCTCGTTTGGCTTATTTTGGCATACCAGCAAAGTACCTAAATTATTATAAACCTCGGCAAAGTTAGGATTGATGGCCAATGCTCGATGATAAATAGCCATCGCTTGGTCTAATTTTCGGTGATTAACTAAGGTATTACCCAACTCTTTATGGGTTTGGGCTGACCAAGGTGCTTTCTCTAGAACTTTGACACATTCAAAGGCTTGTTTAGCTCCCTTGAGATCCCCTTTGGCTTTGAGAATACAAGCTTTGATCACATAAAGTCCACTTAACCAAGGCTTAAAACCTTCAAGTTGAGTAATATCAGCTAAGGCTTCGTCGAGGCAATTTTTCTCGAAATGAACCTGCGCTCGATTACCATAGGCTTCGACTAAATCGGGTTTAATATATAAGACCTGCCCAAATAAGGCCTCGGCCTCATCTAAGCGTTTTTGCAGAGTGCGGATCATTCCTAAGGTAATAAGGGCTTCTGGATAGCCAGAAACCAGCTTTAAGGCGTTGTTGCAGGCTTCTTCGGCTTCGGAGAGCTTTTGCTGGTGTAGTAACCCTAAAGCTAAGTTATTGTAAGCTGAGGCTAAGTTAGGGTTGAGTTTTAGAGCCTGATGACAGGATGCCAATGCTTCTTGAAAACGCTTCAGATGAATGAGGGTTTGGGCAAGATTGCTCCAAGCTTCGCTATCGTCTGGTTTGAGGGCGATCGCTTGTCGGAATGACATTTCTGCTTTGTCCCATAACCCTTGTTTGGCAAGGTCTTCGCCGATCTGGTTCCAAACTTGGGGATTTGTCTCTTTTACCTCCAGCGCATTTTGGAACATTTGAATCAATCGTCTCAAAGAATCAATTCCTTGAGGGAACTCTCTAACAAATTTTTGAGTAATGAGAGATCCGGATGCTCAATTTCCTGCAGGACTGGGTTTTCTCTAACTTGAATCTCCATAGTTTAACTTCCTTTTTGCATAACAAACGCTCTTCTGGAACTGTCAGACAACTTTGGCTAAATCTAGATTCTGAACCCTTGATCTTAAATCAATGATCCCTAACTCTTTTTTTAATAAAAACTCAAATGTTGGATTTCTATTAGTTAGCGATCGCTTAAATACTTACTTCACAAAAGTTCTAGAGTTTAGAGACGATAAGACTGTTGCCAGACCCCCAGCAGTGCGTTATTTTATCTAACGACTTTAGATAAAGTTTAAAATAAAAAAATTAGTTTTGTTGCCATTTTGGCATGATGATGAAATTGCTTTGTGAACAGAAAAATTAGGGCTTACTGATGTTTTTAGTAAACCCATGAATTCCACATTAAGTAGTCGGATCAATTTAACTAAGCAAGGATTTGGTTGTATCCTAGACCCCCTAAAATATTCGATTCTGCCTCATCTAAAGACTCTACATAACTAAGATTTCTTATTTTTGTTGAGGTTTTATGTTGTGCTGTAGAATTTTTGATAGATGATTGAACGGTTTTCTTTGCTTCACTCTCTTGTTTTTTCAGACGGTTATCTTTAATTAAACGATTATAAGTACGATAAGGAATATAGTGAAGGGGATTATAACCGGCTGTTTGTAAAATCAACACACAGGCCCAGGAATATTTACCGGCAAGAATAGCATCGACAATTTCTTCAAATTGTTTTTCAGTCATGCTTCTGGTTACCTGATGTTTTTGGTTATAAAGCGATGGAGACATGATAAAAAATCCTCTTAAACTTTCATGAATGAGTGGACAAAAAAATAATTAAGTTAAAGTTGGGAACGAATAAAGGCAGAGAAAAACAGTGATTTTAATATGGATTAAACATTGACCTTGCGCAGGGACTTAATTTAAAGCTCAAGTCCATCGCTTTGCATTTTTTTGATGGGGTCCAGCACAACATCAATAATGCGACGGCGACGAATAACAATATCGGCGGTAACGGTTTGTCCGGGTTTAAAGGGAATCATTTCTTGATCTTTGAGGATATGATCCCGTTCTAACTTGATCTCGACGCGATAAAGTTCCCCTAATTCTTCGTGTGATTCGGCATCGGCAGAAATGTTGGTGACTTGACCGGTAATCACCCCATAATCTTGATAAGGATAGGCATCCAGTTTAACTTGTGCCGGCATTCCTGTTTTGACAAAACCGGCTTCTTCGTCCGGAAGCACCGCAGACACTATTAATGGCACATTGTGGGGTGCAATCTCGGCGACGGTTGTTCCTGCTTCAACCACTTCACCGGTATTTTTGAGATCGAGGGATAAAATGGTGCCACTAATAGGGGCTTTAAGATACTTGTATTGCAGTTTACTCTGGGCTGCCGTTAACAAGTTTTTCTGTTCTGCGATTTTCCCTTGCAATTGCGTCATTTCTACGTCAAGTTGCTCAATTTTCTGCATGGCTTCTAATTGCTTCCGTTGGGCCTGGGCTTTCTTCTGAGTTAATTCCGCTTGAGACTGTTGAATCGTTTGTTGTGCCGAGAACAATTCTCCTTGATTTTCAGTCATTTGCGATCGCAGATCCCGCATGGCTTGGTTCCCTTGAAAGATTTGTTCGTTAGCCTGGGTGACTTCTTGCAGTCGACTACTGGTAATCTGTTGTTCTGTCTGTCTCAGGGTTTGTTCAGCTTCGTAGAGATATTCTTGAGAAATAGCCCCTTCTTCTTCTAGGGGTTTGAGTCGGTTAATTCGTTCTTGATGGGCCATTCTCTCAACCTCGAGTTGCTCAAGCCGTTGTTGGGCGATGGAATTGAGGGGTTGTAACTGTTGTTGTCGCAATTGATAGGCTGTCGTTTCGGTTCGTTGTTGCGCTAATAATTGACGGAGGGTGGCAATCTTTTCGTGACGTTCTCCCTCCGTTAACCGCTTGGGCGGTATAACGGGGGCTTCTAAAACAGAGATAACTGCATATACTCAGTTCCAGAAGTTTCCTGCTTCACAGGCTGTCCACTGACTAAGCCTCCACAGGCAGACGGGATGAGACCCACCCCATGTATTTGCAATGCCTTTTTTATAATATTAACTGCGGCGTTTTCATCCCTATCCATTGTCAAATTACATTTCGGACATTCATGTAATCTAACTGATAGTGTTTTCGGAACTTTATGACCACAGCTTGAGCAATTTACTGTCGTTCCATGAGGACTAACTTTGACAAACCAAACGCCGCGTTTTACCGCCACTGCTTCTAATTTTGTTAAGAAATTTCCCCAAGCGACATCTAAAATACTCTTAGCCAATTTAGTTTTAGCTAACCCTTTGATGTTTAAGTCTTCACAAGCAATAAAATCATAATTATTGACCAACCAATGTGCTGTTTTGTAGTGCCAGTCTTTTCGATATCTAGCAATTTTTTGATGAGTTAAAGCTATTCTTTTTTGTTGTTTCTCATAGTTTTTTGACCCTTTATTTTTTCTGGCTAATTTACGTTGTTGACGAGCTAAATGCTTTTGTCGATTGCGATAAATCTTTTTAACAGCAACTGTTTTTCCTTGACTGGTAGTCAAAAACTCTTTTAATCCTACATCAATTCCAACTGCTGATTTGATATTATCTATGGGAATAACATTCGGAATCGTCTCATCTTCTGCTGTAATACAGACATAGTATCCATCTGCTTTTTTAACGATTGTAGCTGTTTTAAGAATAAAACTTTCAGGAATCGGACGATGGATTACAACTGGTATAGCTCCCCATTTTTTTGTCCAAAGACAATTATTTTGAAACTTGATAACAGCTTTGGGATGATTAACTCTCGAAAAACTAAAAGACCTTAATTGACCAGCTTTTTTAAATCTAGGTCGCCCTCCTCTTTTACCTTTTTTATCTGGAACTAACCATCTTTTCCAGGCTTTTTCTAATCTTTGAAGATTCATCTGTTGAACTTCGCAGTAGATATTTTTGTAGTCAGGAAAGAGAGTTTTTGTCTGTTTTAAATCTGATTGTTGAGTGTAATAATTAACTTTTTCTGGTATTTCTCCTATGGTTTCACTAATTAAACTGCATCTATCAATAGCACATCGAGTCCGTCTTAACCAGTCCAAACGCTGACCTAGCGCATAGTTCCAGTGACGACGTAAAAGTTCTAACCACTGGTTTATACACTCTGCTTGCTTTTGATTAGGCTTGATTCGGTACTCAAATGTCAGTATCATAATACTATTATTGTAGCACTTATCGTTGTTAATGAACAATAGTTATAGTAAAGAAAATAGGTCAGTTTACTTACTTGCCGTACATATTGTCTTAGTGACTAAATATCGGAGAAAAGTCATTACCCCTGACATCCTATCTCGTCTGCAACGAATTTTCACAGATACTTGCAGTAAATGGGATTGTCGATTAGTAGAATTTAATGGTGAAACAGACCATGTTCATCTACTTGTTGAGTTTAATCCTAAAGTTCAACTTAGTAAATTTATTGCTAATTTAAAAACTGTTTCTTCTCGTTTAATCAGAAAAGATTTTTCAGATCATTTAACTCAATTTTATGGACAAAAACCTGTGTTCTGGACTGGTTCTTATTTTATTGCTACTTGCGGTGGTGTAACGATTGAACAACTTAAACAATATGTTGAAAAACAACAATCTCCTGTTTAAAAGGACTCCCTATGGTCGGTTTATTTTTTGGTCGGTAATTCCCCTCCCCCTAACATTCGTATAAGGGGAGACCCCTTACCGACATTTAAGTTGGGTATGGGCGATAACCGCTTGTTGGGCTTGCAATTCGGCTGAGGCAATGGCTGCATCGGTTTCGGCTTCTAATTGAATCCGTTGTTGTAGGGTGTATTTTTGCCCTAATTCGGTTTGATAAGCTCGAATCATCTCTTGAAGTCGCTCAATTTCTTTTTGGGCTAATTCTGTATCGAATTCCACTAATAATTGACCGGCTTGCACTTCTTGTCCTTCTTTAACGGCAATATCGGTGACTTTTCCCAATTCTATGGGCTGAATTTTATAGGTTTCTCCCTCTGGCACCAATTTTCCTTGGGCTTTGCCCACTTCTTCGAGGGTTCCAAACCAGGCCCAGGCCCCAACGGCCAGACAAAAGGCCATGCCCCCTAAGATGAACTTTTGAGGCAAGGTGGCAGGGGGTTTATCTAACAGGGTTTGAACCGAAGAAGACCAGGGATTGATGGGTTCTTCAACCGGGGGCCGCTGATAGGTAGAGATGGGTTTAAAAGGGGTTCGAGGCAGTTCTAGGGCGTTGCTACTGACTCCACCATAAATGTGTTGATGGTTTTCAGGGGTCATGTCGTTGTCCTGGGAGTTCTGATGACCTGATGTCGGGCCTTTGTCTTGATGGGAACCCGGGACAAATTGCGTTTCTGTGGAATTGAGTTGGGTTGACATAGTAAATCTCGTAGGGGTTTGATTAATACTTGGTTTAAGGAAAGTTCATTATCCTTGTCGAGTTAACATTTCCTTATTTGATTAAATTTTTTCGATGATTGATTTTTCGGTTGTGATTTGATTCTGATTAAAGATCAGTCCTCACAACTTCAATCTTTAAAACTTTACTTTTTAGCAAAATAACTCTGAATAAAAGCCACCTTCACTTGACTTTCAATTAAATACTAATTCATTCAAAAAATAATTGTCAACTATTTATTCTTAAATTTAAAAATATGTTACTTGTTGATTGTTTATAAAAGAATTTTTTTAATATAATGTACGAAATCAGTCTTAAGATTAATGCGAAAAATGACGTTTCGTATCCCTTCACGGGAAACAAAAAAATGAAATCATCCACCAATGAAGGAAAAGTAAATGTATAAAATTTATCTATTTAAGGATGGAGTTTCAAATAATTGACCTTTAGGTTTGTTTGATGTCCAGATTTGACCAATCTGATAGAGATGCAATAATACTTAATTTAATTTTGAAAAGTATCAAGGTATTATTTTAAGTGAAGCATCATTCAATCTTTTTAATCGTCAATTCCCTAACCTGTTTAATGTAATACGCATTTGATAACGATGATTACTGGCTTGAAATAGTCTCTCTACTCACCGATGGCAAGTTGCCCTTATCTATCATTGTTTGAGATGTGATATTAAACAAAACCGAATTAAACAGCAGTATAACTAAGGAAATGAATTAATATGAATCAAAATAAAAGTATTTCACTTTCTAATTCCAATAATCTTGAGGTCAGGGATTTTAACTATCAACAATTAAATCCACAAGTGCGACATCAGATTCAAGAGTTAACCATTGATATTAAAAATCGACTCCGTCGCTGCGCTCAAGATGTCTATATTATTGGTCATAATCTATGTCAAATTAAACAACAATTGAAACATGGACAATTTCGGGCTTGGTTAGAGGTAGAATTTGATTGGAGTGTTTCGGCCGCTAATAAATTTATGCAGGTTAGTAAACAATTTCACTTAGAGGATTTAGAAGATGTCGACATTTCCCCCTCGGCCCTATATGTCTTAGCAGCCCCCTCCACTCCCCAAGCGATTCGTAATGAGGCTTTAGACAAAGCGCAGCAAGGTCAAACCATTAGCTTTTCTTTTGCCAAACAACTCATTAAAAGCAACCAGGAGAAACCATTAGAGAATGACCCACCCAATTCTGTTATAACCCAAGAATCCCATGACATAACCACTCGATTACCCAATCAATGGAGTCTTTTAGAGTCGATTAAAAACAAGGAAAGTCAACTAAATTTATCAATTCAAGTTTATAGTTCTTCTCTTTTTGATGATTATTTAGAGCAAGAATGGCAAAGAATGCTCCGGGCCGAACAATATTTATCCTTAGTGGTGTGTCAAATTGATTTAGAAAGTAGCAACTCCCCAGAAACTCTCATGTTTCAAATGCTTGAACAGCTAAGTTATGGGTTAGCTAGTAGTTTAAAGCGAGGAGGGGATTTTGTGGGGCAATATGGTGATAATCAATGTGTTGCGGTTTTGCCAAATACGGATTCTGAAGGGCTGATATCTGTAGTGGATAGGTTGATGGGGTGGTTGATTCCCTGGAAAAAAAACTTACATCAGTTTGATGAATTAAACACCTTCAAAATTTATACAGGAACCATTAGTCTGATTCCTCGGCCAGGAGTTACCCCCCACAATCTCATTAATAGGGCGTTGCTTCATAAAGAATTAATAAATTAAGCATCACCCTGCTTATTTTTCCGTGCCTTTTTTAAGTGCTTGAGTTTTTCTTTGAGATTTTTAAAGGAATCAGTTTGTACAATTTCGGCCACTTGTTTTGCCTGCTTACTTCTATCAATTTCAATTTTTAATTCTTGAACTTGTTGACGTAGTTTGGTTTCCCTAATTTCCACTTGTCTGGCCATGTTTTGAAACACCCTGGCCAGTTGCCCTAATTCGTCTTCTCTTGAGGCAACTTCATCAAGACTATTAATGGTAAAAGATTCGTTTTCTACGGCGGCAGCCGCTTCTGTTAATAGTTTAACCTGTTCTATATACTTCAACATGATTTGATTTTTTTCATAGATTTCGTTCTCTAAATCTGTTGAATGTTCCGTAATGGTATCGAGCATAATTTCGAGGTCTTCTTGCTCGTCTTTTAGCTCTTCAATTTCTTTTTGAAGGGCTTTGTTTTGCTGGATTAATTCCTCTTGTGAGAGTTGCTTATCAATCATAATACTTATTCTAATTCTAGGGTCAAACTTGGCATTAATCGCTGTAGATTTTTTAATGATTTTCCTTGCCAAGGAATGTCATTAGACCCTTTGACAGTGATTGAACTATTTTTTTTCTTACGAATATTAATAACAAATTTTGATAACATACTAATGCCAGAACTATTAAGAAATTCTAATTCTTTTAAATCTAGGGTAATAGTTTCGGGATCATCTTTGGCTGCTTCATGGAGTAATTCAACGATGGGTTTATATTCGTCACTACCACTTAATCTTAATGAACCTTTAAAACTAACGGTAACAGTTTCAGGCTCATAAGTAACACAATAGTCGTCGGTTTTAATTTCCATAATTTAATTAATTTCTCCTTAATTTAGGTAACCTTGATGTCTTGATCATTTTAAAATCATACTTTTAATTTTACCATAGTATTCACCGTTAATATACCAATTTCTTGAGGATTATTATCGATTTTCCATCCTAGCTTAGCTCCATAATCACAACAGATTGTAATTAGTCCTAACCCTGAAGCACTGCTATTTTCCTCTTCTGCTAATTTTTCCATTTGCGCTACATATAAATCTTCGGGGTCAGAACTCACTAAGTCATTAATAATGGTTTTAAATTTGGGCCAATCGTGAGAGGGAATACAATTTTTAGAAAATAAAATAACGGTTTCATCTAATAAATGAATACCAAACTGAATGGTACTATGAATGGTTTCATCGTGAAACTTCATGGCATTTTCTAGAAGTTCATTAGCAATATAACTCACGGCCCCTTTGAGTTCTTTTTGCCGTTCAATGGTACTGGGTTCATCTTCAGTAGCGGGAAAAAAAGTGGTTAAATAATCCGCCACAAAATCCGCCGATAAGCCATTGTTGCGCCAACGTTGTTTTAAAGGAATCGAAGAAGGAGAAAAACTAATTACCAAGAATTGATCGCTTTCTGGTAGATTCTCTTGAAAATCTCCATATATCTCATAGGTTTTCATGATTGAGTTTCAGTTTGCTAAGGAATATGTGTGACTCGTTTGATGAGGGTTGCAGGAATATCTGCTAAGGGCAGCACTTCTGAGGCGGCCTCCATTTCGACGGCCGCTTTCGGCATTCCATAGACAACACAACTTTGTTGATTTTGGGCAATAGTATGCCATCCTCTGCGACGTAACGTTTTAAGTCCCATCGCCCCGTCTCGTCCCATCCCCGTCAGTAATACAGCAATTCCTTTTCGACTCCAAGATTGAGCCACACTCTCACAAAAAACATCGATGGAGGGACGATAGGGATAATCGTGAGGTTCCTTAGTGTATGTTAACGTTAAATTGGGACGTAACACTAAGTGATCATTGGTGCCTGCTAACAAAACTTTACTTGCTAATAACATATCCCCTTCCGAGGCTAAAACAACCGATAACGGGGTTTGTTCGTCCAACCACTTGGCTAACCCTTGAGAAAACTGCACATCAACGTGCTGAATAATAACAATACTGGCCTCAAAATTAGGGGGAAACTCTCCTAAAATAGCAGCCAAGGCTTTAGGTCCTCCGGTGGAAGCCCCAATAATGATTAGGGGGGGTAAATGACGAGGGGGATAAGAAGAGTGATGTTTACCGGATTTCTCACTGCTGGTGGCTGACTTAGAAGAGGGCCGTTTCGGGTTCAGTCTGCCGATGACAATGCCGATAGAAACGATGGTTTTTAACAAAGCTTCGTTTAACACGGTGTCTTCTGAGGGTCCCATCACTGGGGTACTGACCACATCTAAAGCCCCATAACCCATGGCTTCAAAGACTTTAGCTGAATTTTTTTTAATATCGGCCGTGACGATTAAAATAGCGCAGGGGGACTGTTGCATAATGATTTTGGTGGCTTGGGCCCCGTCTAGCTCTGGCATAATCATATCCATGAGGATGAGATCCGGGGTATCTCTGGCACAATAAGCGATCGCACTTTTGCCATCATAGGCCACCCAAGCGATGTCATAGCCAGGGACTGAAGTAACAACGCGCCGTAGCATTTCTACGACCATCACCGTATCATTAACAATTGCGATCCTCATTAGGGTGCTGTCATTTGTGTTATTTTTGTTTAATTACCAATAAAGTGATATCGTCATAGACGGTTTGGGTATCGATGTGTTGCTTCACATCATCAATCACCGCCGTTTTGATCTCCTGTGCTGATTGTTCCCAATTTTGACTAACAATTTCACATAAGCGTTCTAAACCATACATCTCTCCTGCAGGATTTTCTGCCTCTGTGATGCCGTCAGTATAGAGAACCACTACATCTCCGGGGTTTAATAATATTTCTGTTTCTCCGAGAAAATCGCTAATATCTTCTTCTAAGCCGACGGGAAATCCTAAGTCAATGGTATCAACAATTTCAATTTCCCCTCCTTTTCTAACCACAATTAAGCATTCATGTTGACCACTTAACCGTAGACAATGATCTTCATAATCTAATAAAGACAGGGTTAAATTTTTATCGGAGTTAATCCGTTCGACGTTATCGAAAATGGTGCGATTAATCACAGACAAAAACTTGAGGGGGTCCCCTTCGTTTTGAGTCATGAGGGTACGAATGGCAGTTTGTACCATAATCATGACCACACCGCTTTCTAAGCCATGGCCGGTGACATCTCCAATGCCAATTTTAACCCGGCCATTTTGATTTAACACATCATAATAGTCTCCCCCGACATCGGTGGCCGGTTCCATAAACCCGGCAATATCTAACCCTTCGATTTGTTGTAATTCCTCGGTTTTGGGGAGAATCATCTGTTGTAAGCGTCGGGTAATTTCAATTTCGGCACTCAGACGCAGGTTTTCTTCTTTGAGTTTTTCTTCTGCTTCTTTCCGCTTCAACAGGTTATTATAGGCAGCCGAATGGTAACGAATACGGGCGATTAACTCCACTTTGTCGGGTAATTTGACTAAATAGTCATTGGCTCCCAGTTGAAAGGCTTCAGCCTTCACTAGGGGTTCTTCTTTACTCGAAAGCACGATTAAAGGTATGTCGTGGGTGGGTGCATCCTTAGCCCGTAAGAATCTCACTAACATCAATCCTTCGATGTCAGGCATGACTAAATCCTGTAAAATCACCGTTGGTTGAACCTCTGTCGCTTTTCTTAGGGTTTCTGTGGGGTCACGGCAATAATGAAAGATAATGTCGCTTTCTGAGGCTAACATACGGCGAATGGCTTCGCCGATGGTGGGTTGATCGTCGATTAAAAGAACAACAATAGGAGAGTCGGTCATTAGAGAGGATGAGGTGAAGCATCGAGTTAAGATGTCATCATGAGTTCGGTGGTTTGGTGTTCGGAGTTAAGACACCCTAAAAGGAAACCGCTTCAACAACGGTTGCTGCGATCTAAATCCTTTCTCTAGAATAACCTAAACTCGCCATCCTATTGCTTAGCACCTACTGTTACAGAATGTTGGGGAACGGTCCACCAAGCTAAGCCATAGGGTTGAGTCCCTTGATTGACTTGTTGTTGATACTGGACTCGGATTTTGTAGTTTCCGGCGCTGGTAACAGGACAAAAAATATGTTCGATGTTATCGGCCCGACTCACGGAACGACAGAGACTGGCGGCGGTATTCTCGGCATTGGCAGGCATTAAATAGAGATCAAGATTATTAATTCCTCGATCTTCAAAGGTCTCTCCGAGATCGTATCGCTCATTCTTATTGGTGTCATTGAGTTCAACCACCCTATCCCACACTAAAGTAATGGAAACAAAACTATTTTCTGGTAAGGGTTGAGAAAGAACATACTCTTGATAGTTATCTTTGCTCACGGTGTCATAGTCCCAACCCATTGCCGGCACAGGGTTTTGCGGTTTCCATTGACCGGCACTAAACTGTTCATAGGCCCGAAGTGCATTGAGGTGGCCCGTTCCCATTTGTATATCCAGGGGAATGTCCGGGTTACGGTAAGCATCAGACTCGAACCAAGTATAATGGGTTTTACTAAAAATCGTCCGCATCATCCCCAATAACAAACCATTTCCCTTATCCTGTATCTTATCGGCCGAATTGAGTAACACCGCTTTATTGACCTGATGACGGCGAGAGTCCAGACTCCAGTTAGGTGCTTGGTTGCGAAGTTGGCGATCGCCGAATTCTTGTAATAGGGCCACTGAAGCGGTGATATGGGGGGCGGCAAAGCTGGTTCCACTCACTTCTTGGATGGTTCCGGCTAGGTCATACACCGCCACTTTACTCCCTGGGGCCGTTAAATTAATGGCCCGTCTTTCCCCGACATTAATCTCCCGTTTAATTAAACTGCGGCCAATGCCCACAGGAAGGGCGCTGAGGTTGGCAAAATCCACTTTTGTATAGATTCCGTCCCGTTTGGTGGTGTAGGCGGTGGTGATGCCGTTATAGTGGTCTGTGGGGATGGGAATACCTCCGGTTCCTTGGTTGCCGGCGATGACGTAGAGGGTATCATGAACCCGTGATGACCAGTCGATACATTGGGTTAAGTGGGCGTTGCCGTCTAGCTTTGCATCCTTGCGATTATCTTGTTCTAAGGATTCTCCGAAACTAAAGTTAATGGCCCTGACATCTCCACTATTGCGTTGGGCAATATGTTGACTGGCTAAACATTCTTGAGGTTGGCCACCTCCTTTAATGGCACCAATGGCCGAAGCGTATAATCTAGCATCTGGGGCGACTCCTGGCAGTCTTTTATCTTTGCTTACCATAACACTGGCTACCATGGCCGCGTGGTTATCTAGGTTGCCGTTAGATTTAACGTCCCGATTTTGATAGTAAACTCCTGCTAGTTGAAAGGTGGGACTCCAAGCCGCGATTTTATCGAAGCCGAATATTCCTGGCCGTCCGATTTCTACTTGTCCAATGGCAATTTTTTTCCCGGTTAAATTTAAGGGTTGTTGGTGTAAGCGATGGGCATAAATGCCAGCTTCTCCGGTGGAGGTATTCAAAGCCAAACTAGGGGTAATAATTCCTGTAACGGTTGTTAAACTGCTGATGACCCAAGCAACGGTTCGTTTCATGTAGATAGATTAACTAATTTTTTTGACTTCTTTCTATTTTATACAAAATAAATAAAATCATGGCTGTAAAAACTTTGTAAAGACAATAGGGAAAAGAGCATTAACTCTATAGACTAAAATAGTTAGGGTTACAATAATAGAGATAATTGTTAAAAAGTAAAAGATTATGACTTCAATAATTACATCTAAACTTTTGTATGAACAAGACTTAAATTTATGGTTACTTACCACTATTGAGCAATTGAAACAAGGTGATTTAAACCGATTAGATATCGAACATTTAATTGAGGAGTTAGAAGGTTTGGCCGGAAGAGATAGACGAGAGTTAGAAAGTCGTTTAGAGGTTTTGTTATCTCACCTTCTTAAGCGGTTATTTGTGCCAAGTCCTAATGATTATCGAGGATGGGAATTAACGATTAAAGAACAGCGCAACCGGTTACAACGTTTACTTAAACAATCTCCTAGTTTACGGAATTATTTTATTTCTGTTTTCTCCGAGATATATGAAGATGCTTATGAGTTGGTTTCTTTAGAATATACTGAGGTTAACTTTCCTAAAGTTTGGCCTTATAGTCAAACCATTGAAGACATTTTATTAACTAAATTTTGGGAAGAATAAAGGAGTTAAGTTATGGATCAATATTTTGTTTTAGAAAAAAGATTAGAATTTATTTTAAATCAACTCTTGTTCTTGTAATAAATGATTAATCCAAGTTTGATCAGTTTCGGATAAATCTTCTAATGTTCGTTTTTGATAATTAATGGCTAAATCATAACTACCTCTCTCATAAAGACTGTGTAATAACTCTTGTAAAGGGATTAAAGGTTCTTGATCTTCTGCTTTTAAAGGTAAGGGAATAGAAGGAATTTCTTGTGCTAAATTAAAGGCATAGAGTTCTGCTTTGGGACGGCGATCGCTTCGACTAATTATAATACGATAATCTGATTTTATTCTCTCATCTACATTCATGGGCATTATCTCACCTTTTCGTAATAAATCGATTTCTATTCAGTGAGTTAAACTCATTAATACTTGTTCTCTTTTTCTTAAATATTTTGTCCTTCCTTCTCCCATTTTTTTGTTTTTGGTTGATAAAATTTCAATCACTGTAACGACTTCTTGAGTTTCTACATTTTTGACTTGTAAATACCATTCTTTAACGGTTTCTGGTTGGGGAATAGTAATAGGTAATGGTTGAACTTTTGGGGGAGCAACCGCAATATTAGATGAGGTTTCAGTTTGTTTTGAACTAGGAGAAAACAGAACATTATCGGGAATACCTACTAATTCTAAATTATCATCATTGTTAGTGTCTGTATAAACTCTTTGTTCCATAGACATACGATATTTTGGCCTTAAAATAGGGTTCATATAATCAGCGATTGCAACAATTAAATGAGTATGAACTTGTGACCAAAATTGAGGGAGTTCTAAATAAGGGTTCATTCCAGGAAAAGGGGAAGGCTTAACGAAGTCAGAAGTCAGAAGTCAGAAGTTGTTTTTGAGACAAGGATTTAAGCCTCGCCTCAAAAACGTTTCGCTTTAAAAAGGCAGGTTTTAGACCCTATTATCTCGATAACTTTTCTCCTTAATTTGTACAGTCTAAAAGACTATGTTACGATTTGCTTTCGTCAGTTAAGATGACATCCTCATATATTAATTCAACAGGACAAGTAAAATCAATTGAGTCTAATTTTAATTCCTCCTTTTCGTCAAAAATATACAATTCCCAAACTCCCTTATCGTTGATACGAAAACACTCAATTAATTTTTGATCTGCACTCACTAAAACATATTCTTTCAAGGTTTCAATCTGGCGATAGTTTCTAAATTTTTTACCTCTATCAAATCCTTCGGTACTCGGAGAAAGCACTTCAATAATTAAACAAGGATGTTGCAGAAACTTGATGGCTTTTTTATCCCTTTCATCGCAACTAACAACCACATCAGGATAATGATAAGGCCCTGTTTCTGATATCTGTACTTTAGCACCACATACTAATACTCTACCCCCTTTTGCCTTGAGATGATTTTTAAGGGTACAAGCTAAGTTTAAAGCAATAGTATTATGAGGAATAGTTCCCCCAGTCATAGCGTAAACTTCCCCCTCCATATATTCATATTTAAGGGGTTGTTTTTCTTCCCATTCCAGGTATTCTTCAGGAGTCATATAAAAGTTTTCTTTTGCAACAACCATCTTAAGCTATCCTCACGAAAAAATGTATTTTTGCATCAGTAGGGGCGAAGGTTATTCGCCCTATTATTTATACTAAGATTACCGCATTTTTTTGATGATTATTTAACCGAGTTTGACAGTCATTTAAATCAGCTAAAGCGCGATCTCGATATTTTCCGTATCTTTCCCGTTTATTGCGAATTCTGACGGGTAAATCGGGTAAAATACCAAAGTTAGGCGGCATGGGTTGGAAATGTTTCGGGGAGGCACTACTGATAAACTCAAATAATGCACCCATCATCATCGTAGAAGGTAATACAATGGGTTCTAACCCTAATGCTATGCGTGCAGCGTTTGTCCCGGCTAACCATCCCCCGGCCGATGCTGCGGTATAACCTTCGGTCCCGATGAGTTGTCCTGCGGCCAACAGGGTGGTACGGCTTTTAAACTGTAGGGTAGGTTCAAGTAACTGGGGAGAGTTGATGAAGGTGTTACGGTGCATCACACCCATGCGAACAAATTCGGCATTCTCTAAACCAGGAATAAGACGAAATACCCGTTTTTGTTCACCCCATTTCAAATTAGTTTGAAAACCAACCATATTCCACAGTTTACCTTGTTTATCTTCTTGCCGTAGTTGTACAACAGCATAAGGTCGTTTTTCCTTGTTTTCGGGATCACGAAAGTCCCCTAACCTTGCATCAAATAACCCCACGGGTTTCAAAGGTCCGTAACGCATGGTATCTTCTCCCCGTTGGGCTAATTCTTCGATAGGCAAACATCCCTCGAAAAATTTGGCGGTTTCTCGTTCAAATTCTTTTAATTCCGCTTGTTCTGCGGTGCAAAGTTCGTCACGAAACTGTAAATATTGTTCAGAGTTGAGGGGACAGTTAAGATAGGCGGCTTCTCCTTTGTCGTATCGGGAGGCTAAAAAGGCGATGTCTCGGTTGATGGAGTCCCCCACAATGATAGGACTGGCTGCGTCAAAAAAGCTCATATAAGCCATGCCGGTGAACTGTTGTAACTTTTCAGCCAAAACAGGAGAGGTAAGGGGGCCAGTGGCTAAAATAACAATGCCGTCTGAGGGTATTTCCTGGACTTCTGAGCGTCTTAATTCGATTAAAGGGTGTGTGGCTAAGGTTTGGGTTAATTGGTGGCTAAAGACCCCTCTATCGACGGCTAACGCACCACCGGCTGGGACGGCGTGTTTATCGGCGGTTTGGATGATGATGGAGTTGAGGCGACGTAATTCTTCATGGAGAAGTCCCGCCGCGCGATCGCTCGACATTGCCCCAAAAGAGTTACTACAGACTAATTCGGCTAATTCTTGGCTATGATGAGCGGGACTGGTGCGAATAGGACGCATTTCGTGCAAGATCACGGGTATGCCAGCTTGTGCCACTTGCCAGGCTGCTTCGGTGCCGGCTAACCCTCCACCAATTACTTGAACTTTTGCAGTTGCTTCTGTCATTAATTAACTTTTAGTTTCGTTTTTGTTGAGTTTGAATACTTTATATTTTAGTGTAGTTTAATTGATTGTTCTATCTGATAGTCCAGGTTTAGTATAGAAAGTAGTATTAACTATATTGTGAGTCTTTTTTTCTTTTTCTTTTTCTTCAATCATTACTACACCAACTAAGTAGATAATTGCTGCTTTGACCATTCTCAATAAAAAATAAGTTTCTTCTTGCATTTGTTCTAAACTGTAGTTTACTTTGGATGTATCCATGACTTCATTTTGATGTAAAGTAATTCCTTGGTGCGTTACATAATCTCTTAGAATTTTGAATGGATAAAAATCTTCATACTCTTTATCATAAAGGTCTTTTCTTACACTAACTAATGCCTTTAAATACGAATTATATTCTACTTTTTGACCAATAATAGGATTCAAGCTATTATCAAAACTGTTTTTATACTTCAATTTTTTATACCAGACATTATTCCACGTAACTTTAGTTGGATCATTACCAAGTTCTAAATATAAATTCAAAAATCCTGCACATTTATCTAATAAATCAACAGCAAGACGTAAACTTGTTTTTAAAAACCCACTTTTAAAACCAAAGTCAGCAGAATCTAATGTATCAATATATTCAGTAATGTTACTAAGTTCAATGAGTTCTTGATCTTGAGAGAAACTTTGATAATATAAATGTCTAGCAGTCGCAAATTCTTCTTTAATTTGGTTAAAAATATAGCATAATGTTTTATTTTTTTCTTTCTCAATGTCGGTGGTGATTACATTAGGCAAAGGTAAATCATCTTTATAGTCGTTTTTAAAATTCCATATTTCAGGATTAACCGTTAATATAAGTCGCTTATCACCTATAAATTTTAAGTAAGAAGAAGGCTGAAAATCTTGTCCTGATTCTATTTTTTTCATTACCTCTATAAGTTTATATAATCCATCATCAAAAGATAAATTTATCATGGTTTCAATTTCTCCCAAAGCTTTAGTAAAATTAGTAATGCTTTCTTCTCCATTAGGAACTGGTTTTCCATTAGAAGTTTTGAGTTTATCATTATTTTTTATAGCTTTTGTTAAAAGTTGCCAAGATTGAAAACTAATTTTAAGCCCATATTTTTTGGAAAGAGGAATTAGTGGCAAAAAAGCAACTCCTAAGTTTCCTTTTGCAAAAGAATTATCTTTATTAACTTCTAAAGCATCACAATAATAATCTACTGATTCCACGCAACGACCGAAAAAAGATAGTAAAGCTGCATAATTATTTGTTAGAGAAGAAAAATCATTGGGATTTAATCTTTTTTTAGCGAGAATAGTATTCTGTATAAATCTTTTTTGTTTTTGTTTGATAGCTTCAATTTGTTTTGTTTCCGTTACACGATTAAGTAACTTGGCCTTAGCATCATAACCTAAAGATAAATTGATTTCTAGTCTTAATTGATTATTAAAAATATCTCGTGGGTCAATTTGATGACAGTAAGAATACAAGGTTTCCATCAATTGAATACCCTTATCCACAAGTTCCATACTTTTATACTTTTCTCCATTAAATATAAAAATAGAAGAACAAGTAAATTGAATACTTTGAACGTTCGGGTATTTCTGTAATAAAGTTTGTGCTTTTTCTAAAGCTTTTTCGTACTCATTGGCTTTGTGAAGCGCAATTAACTCCTCAAGTTCCTGAGAATAATCTTCCATGTTCTTAGTTTATATTTAACTCAATTGTAGCGTTTCTGAATTATGTTGTAGATTTCAACAATATTCTAGCAGTTTCAACGCCTAAAATGGTGGGTTACGACGGATAATAAGATTCTAATCATAACCTGTATTTTAGCCGTCTAACCCACCCTACGATTGTTTTACGTAATCATAAATCAAAAAGGAATCCAATCAACAACATTAATCCATTCTTCTGCTTCACTTGTCTCCCAAATCATAATTAATTCTTTAGCTAATTCCCCTATAGTGGTCATAGGACGTACCCAAAAAAGTCCCCACATTTGTTGATTTTTCTGCCAATAGTCTTCTAAATGGTCAGGCATACTGGTACGATTATCGGTAACTAATAATCGTTGAGATAATCCTAAATATTGTAAAACATCAGGGTCAAGAGTTCCTAATGGGGGTGTATTAGTATCTCCAATGCGTAAAATATCTATATCTGGATTTAATCTTAAGACAGCAATTTTTAAACGTGGTGACAAGTTTTCATCTAGTAAGAATTTAATTTTCATAGGGTTAATGAAGCTTGTCTGTGTTGTTTGATTCGTTGCATTTTTTGTCTTTGAGGAGATGGATTTTTAAGAGATTCTTGATAATGAGATTCTTTCCACTGTTGTATGCGTAATAAGTAAGCATCAATTTCCTGTTGATTTTGGAGATAATAGGTAATCGTGACGTAAATTTTCTCTAAACTTAAATCAGGATAAACTGCCTTAATTTCTTCTGGTGTATATCCTTCTAAAAAGTAGAATAATACGTTATCTATTCCAATTCGATGACCTTTAATTCTGATATCATCTTCAGAAATGAATAAAAAATAATCTTCTAATTGCATTCGTGATTTTCTCCTTAACTCATCTACAGTGCTTATTCTGGTGGGTTACGACGGATAATAAGATTCTAATCATAACCTGTATTTTAGCCGTCTAACCCACCCTCCGGTTTTAGTTGATATGTACTGTCTATCAGTTGTGTTGGGAATGCTGTTTTTATTGTGTTCATAGAGTTACGTCTATGTGACCTTATATATACGCACTCTATCTCTATCCTACTCTCCAAATTTATAATAACACATTTTTGCTCATTTTTTTCGAGGTATACCCCACTGGGTTTTGTGGACTAAAAAGGACTATATCTAAAGAAAATATTAAGATTTTTTATCTTTTTGCTTAAATGTCAGGAAACCTTGATAATGCTTTCTGCAACCTCTGTATTGTAGTGGTTGACACTCCCCACGAATATAATTCGGGGGATTCTTGGTTCACTGACTCAACTTACCCTGACAGGTATTACTACCAACCAGAATAGAGGTCGAATCTCCCCAAGCGTTTAACTCTTCCGAGTAGCTTCCGATATGCCCTATCGTAGCTTTTTTAAGTATGTTTAATGAAGCCATTTTGTCCCTATCTTCGACATATCCGCATGAACAAACATGAGTTCTAACTGATAAAGACTTTTTGATTAATTGACCACAATTAAAGCATTCTTGAGAAGTGTATGCAGGATTAACTGCAATAGTTAATCTCCCATATTTAACTCCAAAATACTCAATCCATTTTCTTAATTGTGACCAACCAGCGTCATTGATACTCTTAGCTAGTTTCTTATTACGCACAAGGTTCTTGACTTTTAAATCTTCATAGGCTATCAAGTCGTTTGACTGAATTAAACGGAGTGCTAATCTCTTGCTAAACTCTTCTCGTTGCCTACTTACTTTTAAATGTCCCTTAGCAGACTTTTTCCTAGCCTTGATGTAGTTATTAGACTGTTTTTTCCCCCTCCTAAACTTTCTCGACTTTCTTCTATTAAGTTTATTAAGACGTTTTTCTGCTTTACGATAATACTTAGGAGGTTCTACAACATTATTATTGCTATCAGCATACAGATATCTTAACCCCATATCTAAACCTATACATTTTTTAGTAGGTTCTAATTGAGGTGCTATATCTCTAACATCAAGCTTTAATATTAACTGGACAAAATACCCATCAGCGCGTCTAACTATTCTTACTCGTTGTATTTGCCACTCTTGAAAATAGAATAAATCTCGACTACCAATTAACTTTAATTCACCAATGTTTTTACCATCAGTGAAAGTTATTCTCTTGGTATCTCGATTAAGTTTCCACCCTGACTTTTTAAATTCAACAGAACGAGTCTGTTTAGAATATTTTGGGTATCCTATCCCCCTTTTGATTCCCCCCTTATTAAGGGGGGCTTGGGGGGCTTGGGGGGATTTGCAGTTGTTGTAGAATCTAAGAATTGCAGTCCAAGTCCGTTCGCAAGCTTGTTGACAAGCGGTAGAGTTAAGGGCTTTGACAAAAGAATATTCAGTTCTTAATTGAGTTGTGTATTTATAGATATCTTTTTGACCGACACCTTTGTTATCTTCCCAGTATCTAAGGCATTTGTTTCGCACAAATTGAACTGTGCGAATAGCCTCATCAATGGCTTGATATTGATGCTTTTTGCCCCTTAGCTTGTACTCTAGAATAAACATCTTGCGTCATCGACCTACTACGCAATCTAGTCTAACATGAAATATGATAGGTAGGCAATGAATTGCCATCGCATTTCATCCCCATGTCTATAAGCCAGGGGCTTTCATGCTTAGAATTTGAGGTAAAGACGGCCTAATGAGGTGCTAATCATCACCCATAGTTTAGCCGTCTAACCCACCGAACACAACCCTTAGAACTTAGCCGATTGGAGCAGATAGAGTATTTTATCAACTTTATCGCTGAGCAATTGTTTATCCTGTTCTAGCTGTTCGAGTTTCCCTAACAAGTCTTGAGTGGAAGGAGACTCTTGCATGGGTAAAGGGAATGAGAGTTGACCAAACCCCATTAAAGCAGGACGTTCGACATAAGTCACCCGATGTAACACCCGCCAAGTTTTGTTGGCTTTACTCACATCAATTTGACGTAAGGCGCGGGCTTCTTCATCATTACTGGCTAACCATTCGGGATCAACCACATAGTTAAAGAAGTCTTGGAAATGTTGGGTATTGCCTTCGAGATAGAAACTCATAAAGCGGTAACGATCCACCTTTTGCCCAGGAAAGAGGGGATAATCGTCATGATTAGTAATATTGCGACTTTCTACCCCACTTAAATCCACATTTAAGGAAAATCCTTCACTTCGGGCTTGGGTTTTATTGAGGGTTTGGGTCAAATTAACCGTTGCTTGTGCGGTTAATTCCACGGCCACCCCAAGGGCATTAAAGTTGCCTTCAGCCCCTAATCCGGCATTGAGGTTAAATGATCCCCCGATACTGTGTTCAACGGTACTGGCAAAGCTTTGGGCTTCGGTGCGTAATCCCCCATCCCCATCCCAGACATAGGTATTGACGATGTTACGTTTGCCGGCCCGAATTTGGATATCTTCCATTTTTTTCTGCCAACCGGCAAAGCTTTCTACGGCTTGGGTGCGTTGTTCTTGATCGGCAATTTTAGATTCAATTTCGCGCTGTTTTGCCTCTACTGCCTGGGAACGATTGGCCACATTTTCCTGACCTTGTCGTTCAATATTATCCCGTTGGGCGGCTTGTTCTTCTTCGGTTAACCCTTCCTCTTCTTGACGATTCACCGTCACAGTTTGGGGGGCTTCTCCACGGTCAATTTCTCGATTTAAAGACGTTTCATCCACTAAACGGGCATTAAATTGGGCAAAATAGGAAGCGCGACGGGCATCTTCATTCTCGATCTGCTGTTTGAGATCATAAGCCTCTTGTAAGCGATAATAACTCGCCGGATAAAGAGAACCGTATTGCGATCGCATTTCAGGCACGTGCTTAAAGAAACGCTCACTGGTGGCTTCGCTGCCGGTTTGCCCGTCTAAACTCCCATTCATGGTGTAGGCAGGATTGATTAAAAAGGTGATGGTATTGACATCCGGGGGAACATCTTCCACGGGAAGCACCTGATAACCTACCATACGCCCCGAACGCCGTAGTCTTGTGACGAAAACGTCCGCTAAACCCGACACAACCAGGGCATAGCCCACATTTTTCGGAATAAATCGTTTACCCAGATGGGGAAACTTGGGGTTAGGTTCTTGGGTTCCCCGTAATTCCAGGCGATCGCTAAATTGACTGCTGGAACTAGCAGTAATATTGCTTTCATTGAGGAAATTGTAAGTAAAGTCAAGATTGCCTTTAAATCCTGCCCGTGTGGCTGCGATGCGCTTAGAAACCACTAATGGGCCCCCTCGGATATCTTCATCTACCCCGGTAAAGAGGTCAAAACTTGCCCCCAGGCCCGATTCTTGCGATCGCGTCCAACTATAATCCACATCTTGGGACTGACTTAATTCGACGGCAGTGGCCCCATTATAGTCGTCTTCAAGGGTCAAATTTTCACTGGGAACAGGGGGCGCACCTTCAATATAACCCAATAAGGTAGGAGCAAATTGAGCATTGCCAATCCAGCGTAAGTCTAAGGCTTCGACCCGTTTATCACTGAATAATTGAATCCCATCGTGACTCGGCAAAGCGAAGAAACGACGCATCAGGGCCATCTTCTGATCCGTATCGGGATCGAGACTAATGGTACTATATTCAGCACTCACTAAGGCGGAATTAATGAGAGGTAGGGCGTTATCTTCGACGATGACCGCATCTCGGACGATTCCGGGGGGATGTTCCGTTAAATCGGCAACGGTGGAGGGAGATTGCATCATATCCAATTGATCCAAGGGCCAATAGGCCACTAAATCCGGTTCTGTGCCGTTCAAACGAGATAACCTGGTTTCTTGAATCTCCCCTTGAGATCGGGCTGTCTTCCATAAACGAACTTCTGCAATGTAACCGTCGCAAAATTCGTTCGTATAACGGTTATCGCGGCCAATTTCGCAAGGATGGCTGCTGGTATTAGCCGGCACGGTTCCCGCAATGGAGTCGATCAATGCTCCATTCACGTAGAAATGGGCAGTATTGTTCTGATCCAAAACCACCGCTAAATGATGCCACTGATCCACCGTTAACTTCCCTTTCTGGGTATCGTAATCCTTGCGTCCATAGGTAGTAAAGCGTAGTTGATTGCCGTTTAACCCAAAGCCATAGGCACCGGCTTTTGAGAAAATCCGTTGAATTCCTGTTACTTTGCGAGGTTTAACCCAAGCTTCTAAGGTAAAGTTGTTGCTGAGGTTAAATCGCTGATCATGGCTAATTTCAACGTAGGTATTCACCCCATTAAACTGCATCACCGCATGACCCGGGTTACCGATGGGTGCGCTACACCCCCACCAGTTGCCTTGTTCAACCCTTCCCAGACGGCCATTACCGGAATGATCGCGCACCTCTTCCCCGGTGGCTTCATTTAAGGGAAAATAAGCCATTAACCCAGGTTCGTTACCCCTTAAGGTCATTTTACTGTGGATTTCGATTTCTTCAGGTTTCAGGGCAATTTGCCAAATGCCGAGGGCGGCCAATTTGCCAAAGGGTTGGGTCCCCCCTTGATAGTTACCGATCGCATAGATATCGCTGCTGGTTTTTGCTTTTTCCACTTGACCCACGACTTGACCATCAATATAAAAGGTGGTGCTGGCGTTATCCCCTTCTCCTTGCCCCACAACCGCTAGATGATGCCAACCGAAGGGCAATCGTTCCATATCGAACCCACTGGGATAAAATTGACCGTTAACGTAAGTGCCTAACAATCGTTGGCTGCCTTCATTTTTGACTAAAACAGGGTGTTCCGGGGCAGTTTCAGCCCGAACTAAGGTATTGTAACTAAAGGGATGGGGAAGGGGAGAGAAAAACCAGGTTTCCACGGTCCAATCTTTGGTAAGGGGAATGGGTGCATTGCGTCGCAAATCCTCACTATCTTTGAGCAGAATCATGCTATCGGCTTGATTGAGGCTGAGACAGGTTCGTAACCCTTCGGGAATCCACTGTTCAAAGGCAATATTTGCACTATCCGCCGTCACATCAAAACGAGTTTGACGCATTTTCCCGTCAGTATCAACGTAAATTAACTCAACATTGCCCTCACTGGTGGCTAAGCAAGTGAGACGACTGGCAGGACGAACAAAGGTTAATAATGCCCCGGATACTGCTAATTGACGGGAATCTCTGCCGATAATAGCCATGGTTTGGGGGGTTTGCTCCAGGGTTTGCACCCCGGCAATAAAAGCGGTATTCAAGGAATTTAATTCGGTTTGTACCGTTTGCAGTTGGGCGAGTACCTGATTTAACTGGGCGGTTAATTTGGCTTCTTCGTTGGCTTTATTGGCACTAATTGCCTGTAATCGGGCTAATTCGGTCTCTGCTTGCTGTAATCTTTGACGAGTGCTTTGTAAGTTTCCTTGAGCGGTGGTTAACTGCCGTTGGGCATCGCGAATCTTGTTATTAGCCTGTTCATTTAAGCGAGTGAGACGAAACTGTTGATTATCTTTACCATGAGGATTGTTATGACCATAGATACTGTGGGAACGGTTGCGTAAGTCCATCACCCGATTTTCATAGCGAGAATAAATCAGATAGTAATTGCCCCGACGTTCTAAACGCCATTGTTGATTGGCTCCTTTATGATGATCGGTGTTACCGTAAATATCATGGTTGCCAAAGGTCTGCATATCTAAGATACGGTTTTCATATTGGCAGATAATGGTGAAATAAGTCCCGTCAACCCGTTCAAATTTGAATTTTTGATTGCTATAATTGCCCCAGGCTAACCCTTGAATGAAGTTCTTTCCTTGGGTATAGATACGGGCGGCTTCGTTCTTGCCTTCTCGACTGCGAGTGGTTAAACGATGCCAATAATTCCAGGGATCATTGACTTGGGTTTGATAATCACGACTATAACGGGTAACGTCTCCTTCATAGCGAGTAATGTGACCTTTTAAGATCCGAATTAATCCTTCTTGGTTACGAATTCTCGTGGCTAAATTGGGATCACGAACCGCAGCTAACGCAGCTTCTAAACGGCGTTTTTCTTCTAATAAAGCAGCTTCTTGCTTCTCTAGGGGATCAAGCTTCTGTAAACTAGATTTGAGTTCGTCATAGTCTTGATTAAGGGGTTCTAAGGTAATTTTATCTTGATAGATAGCTTGGGTGATGGTATCAGAGACTAAACGAATGCGATGTTTGCGAAGGTCTAAAAATTGCCAATTCCCTTCAATGTCGCTAATTTCAAAACTCCGCACTAAGGTCACTCCATCGGGAACGGTAAAGCGTCCCGTTGCTTGATACCATCCTTCCCCAAGGGGTTGAAATTGGGCGGTTTCTCCGATAATTTCCCGAGTATTTTGAGCATTACGACTACTTTTACCCCAATAACTGAACTTAAAGAGGGGTTTACCTTCAAGGTTATTGGGATCGTCTTCTGTATTCAATTTAAACTCAAAGGACTCCGTATAGGTTCCCCGTTGGGTTACCGCTACCAGTTCGGGATTACTATATTTAACGCTTGGGGTTTTCCCATCCCCTAGGGTACGGTTGAGGGTAATGGCACTGACAAAGGCATCCCCGTGAACAATGCCATGGTTACCATGAACGGAAAAATCCACAACGGTACGTTCTTTCCCCTCAGAAATCGCCCCTAAACGCCAGTAACCGCTTAAATTGACTTCTCGTCCGGTTAATTGTAGATACATGGTATCTTTGATGTCTTGGGGGGGTTTAGCGGTGTTCCAAATGCGAACATTGGCTAATTTTCCAGCAAAAAAGTCTTTATTTTTGACTCCAGCAAGAGAAAATTCTGGTTTCCAGTTGTTGGCAACTAAGGGAACCCCTTTAAAGGTTTTAGTGGCCATTGCTTGGCCATTTTGACACAGGGTTAAAGTGGTGGTTTGGCTATCCGCATCATAAGCAAAACTCCCTGCACAATGCACCCATTGACCTATCGGAAGAGATTCAGGAGAAGTTAGGGTTTCTAAGGCTTTGTCATGGGCTATGTTAAAACTCAGTTGATTGTTTTGGAGAAATAAGCCAGTTAAACCCTCTTTTTGGGCAATTAAAACTTGTTTGTCTGTTTTTTCAGCAGAAAGATAGACCCAAACGGTGTAAGTTTGAGCAAAGGAATAATCAGCAGAAGGGGGTTTAAGAGGAACCGAAGGCAGGGTAATTGAGTCCTGTTTCCCATCAAAAGAGACTCCCCGACGCTTACGAGAAGCTAATTTCAGGTTAACCGCTTCCCCTGGTTGCCAGGGAATATTGACCGTAAAGCGATCGCCGTCAATGGCTGTGATTGCATAGATGTCATTATAGGGTTGAGTGTTGATAATTTGAACTTCATCCCCATTTTCTAAGCCATGATTAGGACTAATGACCCGTATGTTGCCGTTTTCGGTCAATTCGTAAGCAGTAATAATCCCATCGAAGATTAATCCGGTCTCTTCTTCGGGAATCACTTCCCATTGTCCCACTTCGGTGTCTACCCAATGGGCCTGAATTTCAAAGGTCTGATCATCGACTTTTTGGGCGATATAATGACCATTGTAATGCTGAGTTCCCTCAATTTTAATCACGTCCCCATACTGCAACTTTTTAGCTTGTTTTGAGGTAATTTGAACTAAATCCTCTGAGGTTCGGGCCATCCCTGTGATGGTTCCTTGGGGGGGTGGGGTACTCTCCCCAAGGGACTTAATTTCATCTAAAGTGTCTAAGGGGAGTAAAAGGTCTTGTGCATCGTTGCGTACCAGGTTAAAAACAGGGGTTTCGTCTAGGGTTGCTAAGGTTCCATCCCCTGCGACTCCAAAGCTAAGGGTTGCCGTTCCTTGGTCTGTGACAACGGCTAATAACACTTTAGTTGATTCTTTGAGTAGTTGGGTTCCCCCTTCGATGGTTCGTTCGACTTGGGTATCATATGAGGTGGCACTTAACCCTTGGGTAATGGTGAGGTTTTCTAAGTTAATTGAGCGTTGAATAATCCCAGGAATAGACCGAGGAATTAGGGTTTCCGGTTCTCCTGGTTTGGGTTCTAACACCGTTTCGTCTTGAATGTTAAATAACCCTTCTGAGGAGGCCCGAATGGATAAAATATCGATCTGTTGTGTCTTCTGGTTATAAGCATAAAAATGCCAACGGTATTTGTCGTGTTCGTTGGTGGGTAACAAGACAACGGAAAACCACCCCTTAGACAACTGATTGATTAAAGGAAGTTCGGTGGTGGGTTCATAAAAAGGATTCCCTTCTGTGTCACGAAAATCCAACGAATCAACTAATCCCAGGGAGTTAGTGGAGGAATTATTGGTATTTTGTAAGGGTTGATGCTTCTGTTTACTGCGTTTGAAACGAACCTCCAATTTACGCACTAACTTATGGGTTAACCCATCGAGAACAAAACGGTCCACCAATAAGGTATTATCCACCGACTGACGGAAAACGTAGAGATGGCCCAATCCTGAAACACATTGGATGGGGGTGACGGCCGTTAAAGATTGGGTTTGATAACGCGATCGCAATAAATAATGATTATTTTGATCGGTCAATTCTGCTGCTTCTTTTTCTATCACTGAGGGGTCAGGATCTTCATTAGGGAAAGGTAAAAGATCCCAATTTTCCCAACCCGTTACATCAGTATTACCATAGCTTTCTTCATAGCCATCTTGTTTAATGGTGTAATAAATTTGACCTTGACTATCGGTTACGAAAACGATCACTTTTCCTTCATGGGTAATGGTATTGATTTGTTTTAGGTCAGTTTTTGCTAAAAACATAAGGCTTACATCCTTTTTAATAATAGAAATAAATGAAGGTTTACCCTGGGGATAACTGCATTTATTTCGGTTGATAGTTCTATCTAACCAGGATTTTTAAGAAGATGACAGGGGGAAAACTTATGTAAATTCCCTTTGAAATTTAAAAAATTAAGTTAAGGCATTAAGTCCTTAAGGTAAGAAAAGTTAAGTATCAGCAAAGTTAAGGTTAAATGACGCTACACTCCCTAACTTTTCTGTATCGACTCTCATTTTAATTCAGTTTATAAAAGTAATATCAACCCATGCAATTAACGGAGTAACAATTATGAAACTTGTTTATAGAGGTCTCGAATATTTCAACAAAAAAATCACCAATATAGTGAACCCTAATCAACACTTAACCGCTAAATATAGAGGAATTAGTTATCAAATTTCTTTTGTTCCTAAACCAGCTAACTCTGTTGATCATATTTTAAAGTATCGAGGGATTAACTATCATAGCCACCCTAACAACAATGATCATCAAAAAAGCTCTTGTTTGACTGGAAGTAATCCTGTTTTGATGGCAAAATCCCTAACTACCTAAACCGATTACTTATCAATCGTTACTTACTTATAAAAAGAAATCAAAATAGTTCTTTTTACCCTTAGTTTAATCCTCAATTGCTTTCTATATCACTCACCAATTTTGGACAAAAATCATGACACTCGCCCAACCTTCTCCGACTGTCGATCTAAAAAAATCAGAGAAAGTTGACTTTCAATTTTTACGGTGGATCATTGCTAGTTTAGTTAAAAAAACTGACAGTAATTATCAACCCACTCTGATCGGTCATCTTCTCTTAGCTTTCGTTTTATCCTGTACTTTTTTAGGGAGTTATGCCCTACATATTAATCGCTCTGCTGCTCGTTTAAATCAATGGTTAAATCCTCCCATAACCACCGAAACAGATGTTACCCTTAAACGGCTTGACAGTAAGACAGCAGAAGCACAACAGGAACTCGAAACCATCACCGATCCTCAAAGAAAACAGCACATTCAACGCAGTTTATCTGAACAAGAAAGACTAAAAACCCAACTGTATGAAATCGACAAAAGACTAGAACGATATCGATATATGATGGTTTTTTTCTATAGTCGAAATTATGCCTCCATCACCTTAACAACTTTTTCTGCCATCCTGGCTGGTTCTTGTGTTTTATTAATTAGTCGTGCCGGGTGGCAACGGGTTAATAATGCTGTGATCCACCTCTGTATTTTTTCCTCCGGTTGTGTCATTTTGTTTTCTGATATTTCAGGGATTTTTCAATATGACCTGAATTACCAAAATGTGGCTAATATTTATAGCGAACATATGACCCTAAAAAATGCCATTCGTAGCTTTTTTGCCACAGGGGGATTCCTTCAAGAAAATCCCGATACAGGGGAGACACAATATGTAGAATTACAAGACACAAACCGCTTCATTTATTACGTCGATCAACAACTGACTAAGTTTAATCAAATTCCCCTAGCCATTGATAATTCTACCCTACAACGAGTTGTTAACTCTGCCAATTTTGGAGACCAACTAGGAGATAGAATTTCTTTTGATGTTCCCGAACCTGCTAATGAAACCCCTCAATAAATGATTAGCAGTAATTAAGTAAAAAGTTTGTCCATTTAGTTCTCATTATTCTGGAGATATTGATCATGAACACTATCAAAGCAACCACCCAAACATTCCTCAAAAAAACAGTCGGCCAAGCGTCTCAACTCTCAGATAACCAAAAAGTCCCCGTTGTGGAAGGGAAAACCTATGAAATTATTAGTTACACTGAAGCAGAACAAGGCCACTATCAAGTTGAGTTAAACTATGGTGCCGGAACCTGGTATCTTTGGTCAGGTCATTGGCAACTCCCCTGGGAAGATAACCAAGAAGAAATAGATTTCTTTTCCCCAGAAAATCTTAAGGCGATCATGCCTCATGCTTCTAATAGCGATATCGCCACTTATGTTAATCCCCTCAATAAAGTCTTATCTGACTTTGATTTAGGGACAAAAGCGAGAGCTTGCGCCTTTATTGCTCAAATTGCTCACGAAAGCGGTTCTTTGCGCTATAAAGAAGAGATTGCTAGTGGTGCAGCTTATGAAGGACGACGGGATCTCGGTAACACCCAACCGGGAGACGGGAAACGGTTTAAAGGCCGTGGGTTAATTCAGTTAACCGGACGGGCCAACTATCGTCAATGTGGACAAGCGTTAAATTTACCCTTAGAGCAAAATCCTGAGTTAGTGGTTAAAGATCCCTATACCAATGCTGCGGTGGCCGGTTGGTATTGGCAAAGTCGTAACATTAACGCCGCTGCCGATAAAGGTGATTTTGAGCGAGTCACTCGATTGATTAATGGGGGATTGAATGGTTATAGCGATCGCCTTCAATATTGGGAACGGGCGAAAAAAGTCCTGTCTTCTGGAGAAGCTTCTGTAACCCCCACTAATAACAACGTTTCGGTTCCGAGTAACTATCAATCTATCAATTGGAATGATTTTAATGCAAAAGTGTCGAAATATTTTACCGTTCGAGAAGTGACCAATGGCGATCGCCGTCGCATTCCCACCGATAACACCATCAAGCAAAACATTTTTACCCTAGCGCGAGAGTTAGATAGGGTAAGAGAAGCTTGGGGATCAGGGATTATTGTTACTTCTTGGTATCGGCCCCCTGCGGTTAACCGGGCTATTGGTGGGGCTACTCGTTCTCAACATATTTTAGGTAAAGCGGCGGATATTCGACCGGTTCAAGGGGATTTATATCGCTTTCAAGATTGGTTAGATAAGGTCGCCTGGAAAGATAAAGCGTTAGGCTATGGAGCAAAAAAAGGCTTTGTCCATCTTGATCTGCGGCCTGGTAATATTCGCTGGAATTATTAAACGATAGCGAATTGCAACAAACGTGAAAGACAAAAAAATGGGTAGGGGCATAATATATTATGCCCCTTCAATTGATGATATTTCTCAGTGTGATCCCGTTAGGTTTTTAGTTAAAAAATATTGTTGATATAATTGACAACTGGAGGTGACTTGATTGCCTTGTAAAATAACCAAGCCCATACTATGTAATTTAAAGGCTGATAATTGTTCTAATTCAATGGGTACTGATGCTTCTAAAACTTGTTGATAAGTCGTCGATAAAATAGGATGTTCTCGTAAATTTTGCAATAATCGATGGAGATGATGATGATAAATACTGGCATCGGTTGCCCCTGTCTCGATCAACTCTTCTAGGGTCAGATTTTGAGTGGCCAGATGATAAAGGGCTTGTTGTACTAGGTAAGGGTGGCCAGCAATAAAGTCCATCAGTTGCTGAAGTTCAGAGTTTGAGAGGGTTAGACCATAGGATTGAGCTAAGATAGCAACCTGGTCAAAGGTAAACGGTCGTAATTCAATGGCCAATCCTACATTAAAAGGAGATTTATTAATATCAAGGGGAATATAAACTTCCGTAGAATGAACAATCACAAGACGAAGGTTTTGCCAAAGGGGGTTACCACTGTCTCCATAAGAAGCTTCTTCGTACCAGGAACGGAGTAAGGTGAAAAAATCGTCCGCCACCTCCGGATGGAGAAACACCTCATCCACTTGGTCTAAGGCCAACACCAAAGGCCCCTCAATCTCCGATAAAATATAATCTTCAAAATAGGCAGTACAGTTGCTTTTGCTGCCAAAGGTATCACTCCAGTCGTCTTCAACCCGATGGGGAAGTTTCAGTTTGCGGGTGATCGCCGTACAAAACCAACGTAAGAAGCGATCTAAATCTGAAAAGGCCGCTTTATCAGCCCGTTGTAAACTCAGGGCTACACTCATCACCCCATTTTCCTTTAATTGCTGTTGAGCATGGTCTAAAATTCGCAACATCAAGGAGGTTTTTCCCATCTGACGGGGGGCTTTAATGCGAATTAAAGAACCGGGACGGAGAATCTCTTCGTAGCAACGAGTTTCGATGGGGGGCCGTTGTAGATACAGGGGAGAATGAAGAGAGACTGGACCCACGGGGGGTTCTACAGTAGAGGGTTGACAGTCAGTTTCCCCAGAAGACACAGGGGTGGCATGATGGCGATAGTTTTGTTGGGCTAATACCGCCATCACATTGGTTTTACTCACCTTTTCCCCAAAACTGGCCGACAGAAGTTTCCACAATTTGGGACCCACATCGTGTTTAATATATTCTGGTGCATACCCCGCTTCATCGGCAATTGTGTCGTAATTATGACCCATTAAAGAGCCTTGCAAGACAGCCACTTCAATATTTTTGAGGTGTCTTCCTGTCTTAGAGAAAACCGCTTGATCCACCAGGGTTAAAGCATTTTCAAAGGGAATAAGGGGGTCTTGACGAGGACTTGCCATAAACGATCATTTTTGAGCGAGTGTCTAGTGGGTTTTTGGCTAACCCTTTAAGGATCTTGATCTCTTAAGAATCCACTCGCCATAAGGGCAGTGGAGTGTCAAGTGGAGGTAATTCTAAATTCTACATTCTAAATTCTACATTCTGATTGACCTCACCCTAGAGAGTTAAAGATATTTTAGCAGGAAGAAAGCGATCGCACACTTGTTTCTCAGCCTCTTGAACAGTGGCATTATTGTGTAAGTAATCTTTAACCCATTCACATCCTTGTTTGAGTAACGCTTCAGGGTTAGCCTCTAGGGTTAAGTCCCACTGCATCACCGTTCCCTTTAAATCAGAAGAAATCAGTTGTTGACCATTGGCCCGAAACAAAACCCTTCTTACCCCAGACTCATGACCCCCTAGGGTTTGCAGGAGGGTTCCCTCTTTGCTCCAGAGGCGAATCGTGCCATCATTTCCCCCACTGACAATAAATTGACCATCGGGACTAAAACTGACCGAATTGACCGCCGTTTCATGACCCCGTAACGTAGCGATCGCTTCTCCCTGGGTGGTCCAGAGTTTGAGGGTGGCATCTTTACTGGCGGTGACGACCCGTTGACTATCGGGGCTAAAGGCGACCCCTAACACCCCTTCTTGATGGCCTCGTAAGGTATGTAATCGTTTGCCTTGGGGAGTCCACAGTTGAACCGTACCATCATCACTGGCAGTGGCGATCGTTTGACCATTGGGGCTAAATTCCGCTTGTCTGACCCCCTCTTGATGGCCTTGCAAGGTCAGCAGCAGTTCTCCCTTTCGATTCCAGAGTTTAGCGGTTTTATCCCAACTGGCGGTGATCATCCATTGACCATCGGGGCTAAAACGGGCATCCCTAACATCTCCTTGGTGGCCACGGAGGGTAACCAAAGGGTCTCCCTTTCGATTCCAGAGTTTAGCGGTTTTATCCCGACTGGCGGTCACTAATAATTGACCATCGGGACTAAATTCAATACTGCTGAGGTTATCCCCATGACTGCTCAAGGTTGCAACCATATTTCCTTGTAAATCCCAAAGTTTCCCCATGGTATAGCGTCCGGCGGTCCCTAATAATTGACCATCGGCACTGAGACTAATATCGGCTTTAGCGGCATCTTCTTCGAGAAGGAGAGTGGTGGTTTGGGCTGATTTCAAGGCATGATTGAGATTCCAAAGCCGCACCGTTCCATCTTCTCCACTACTGGCCAAAATTTGTCCCGTTTCATTAAAACTCACCCCCCACACCCCATCCGTATGGCCCCGAAGAACATGGAGAAGTTTACCTTGACGATTCCAAAGACGGACGGTTTGATCAAAACCGGCGGTGGCAATGGTTTGACCGTCTCGACTAAACACCGCACTGCCAACGGTCTCTGTATGACCTTCTAAGGTGGCTAATTCTCGGCCCTGAAGATCCCAGAGTTTCGCGGTCTTATCCTTACTCCCTGTCACTAAGGTTTGACCATCGGGGCTAAAATTCACATACATGACCCAATCCTGATGACCTCGGAGGGTAGCCACGACTTCCCCTTGAAGATTCCAAATTTTTGCCGTTCCATCCCGACTGGCCGTGGCAATTAAATCCGCTTTCGGACTATAGTGAATGGCCATCACAGGGGCATGGTGGGTTTTAAAGGAAAGAATCTCTTCCCCCTGTAAATTCCAGAGTTTAATCACCCCATTCCACCCCATGGTTGCCACCCGTTGACTATCGGGACTAAACCCCACACAGGCGACCCAATCATCCTTAAAATCGAGGGTGGCCACTTCGGTTCCATCGGCCACACGCCACAGTTTAGCGGTTTTATCTCGGCTGGCACTCACCAGCCATTGACCATTCGGACTATAATTAACACTCCAGACAGCGTCTTGATGACCGGTGAGGGTATGGCGTAAGGTTCCATCTTTAGCCCAAATTTTTAAGGTTTTATCCCAACTGGCTGTGGCTAGGGTTTGTCCATCGGGACTGTATTTAACCCGTGTCACGATATCTTGATGGCCATTGAAACGGTTTTGTTCTTGTATTCGGTAGAGAGACTGATGTAAAGCTTTTTCTACCCGAATTTTTAGGTCGGTGTCTGCTTGATGCCATCCGATTTCGGCCAGTTTGTTACCGGCTTTGAGGCTTTCTATTAATGCGTTGAGGGTTTGATGGGCTTCAAAGGAGGCTTCTGAGGCTAAGGTCATGGCTTTGACTTCTCCTAAGGCCACCTGTTGTTGTTGTCGGAGGGTTTTCTGGGTCAACCATCCGGCCATTCCTAACAGGGAAAGGGCGACCACAGAGACGATGGATAACCCTAAGAACCCACGACGGATGGTAAGGTTCGCTTTGTGTTGGGCTTGGGTTAGAATTTGGTTGGCTTGTTCGGTAGCCAAGAGAGTCCCTTGAACTTGCTGTTTTTCCTGTTCTTGACTGGCAGCTAAAAAGCGATAATCTTGGTGACTGAGGTTTTTTCCCTTGGCCCAAGTTTGGGCATCCATCAGGGCTTGTCCTCGTAAGAGGTGGGAGGAATCTTGATAGTGAGAATCAACCCAAGCGTTGAGACGTTCTCCGTAGGGACGTAATGTCTGCAATTGCTTTTGAACCCAGTCTAGGTTAAAAATCCCTTGATAAATAGGGTTATAGGGGCGTAAATAACCGGCTTGTTTAACCACTAACCCTGAGAGTAAGAGTTCGATTTGTTCGCGACTATCATCGGCTAGGAGTTGTCCGTCTTCTAACAGTTGTTGGTAAAGTCCTAATAGGGCACTGGCCCGTTGTTGATGACAGAGGAGGCGATCGCGGATGGTCCGAAAATGGGGGGGTTCGTCTTGGGCCATCCAATTGTCAATCATCTGGGTTTGGACAATCTGGGCCACGTGGGAGGTGTCGAGGGGCTTTTCTGTTTGAGAAACCACTAATTGACAGAGTTTTTGGGTGAGAAAGGGTTGTCCTCCTGTCCAACTTAAAATTTCTTTCATCACCCATTTAGGCTGTTTCACGTTGGGGGTTAGCCCTAAGATGAGGGGTTCAACTTCTGTCTCTTGAAACCCTCCCAGTTGAATGGCATGACCAATATTAAATGGGGTTCGGGTTTTGTCGGCAATGAGATCGGAGGGAGTGGCGACTCCTAAAAGGGTGAAGGTGAGATGGTCGTATTCGTCACATGATCGCAGTAGGGCAAAAAAGTCGTCTGTGTTGAAAGGCAAACTGAGGGTGCTATCGATTTCATCGAAGAAGATGACAAGGGGTTTCGCGATGGCTTTGGGGAGTTCTTCTTGTAGTATTTCTGCGAGACGATTGATGGGAGAGAGAAACATTCGCTCTTCGAGCCAACGACGCACTGCAATCTGTTTTGTTAGTCCTAACCCCCGAACTAAACGCATAATAATATCGGCATACCATTGATCGGGGGTACTATTGCGATTACCAATCCCCGATAAATCCACCGTAACACAGGCAAATCCTGCTTGTTGTAAGCGTTGAGTGACTCGCACCCGTAAACTGGATTTCCCTACTTGACGAGAGTTGAGAACATAACAGAAGGTGCCTGCTTTTAGGGCCTGATAGAGTTCTTCGTCGGCACTACGAACCACATAACTGGGGGCGTTGGCCGGTAGCCCTCCTCCTACCTGGTATTGATATAATGAAGTTGAGTCATACATCGCAAAGTTGTCTCCCAATGGCGCAGGGCGAAGGGAATCTTTTAAAGATCCCTCGGTTTACTACTACTTATAGGCGAATTTTCTCCACAAGTCGATGTAGAAAAGTTAAGGACTGTGGTCAAAGCTTGTTTTAGGGGGGTTGAAACAATTAAGGTTTTTTTGGTACTCATCCTTAAGCATTTCACAGTTGATCAATATTTAATTTAGCTGTCCGCCGAGAAGCCCCGCACTTTACCCCAGGTCAGTGTCGGGATGAAAGGCGGGTAAAAAATAAGGGCATCGAACCCTTATTTTTTACAAATAATTATTAACTAGGGAGTTGCATTCTTTCGCTAAATGCTTGACAATTAAACTGTATTTTTCAGATAGCAAAAGTGTTAAACCTTAATTATTGCTACCGAATTTATCCTGATGCTAGTCAAGAAAAAGAACTACTTGACTGGCTAGAAATCTGTCGAGGTGTCTATAATTACGCCTTGAGAGAGAGAAAAGAATGGATAAGTTCTCGCAAGTGTAAGGTTAATGCTTGTAGTCTTCATTCTGAGTATATTATTCCTGCTGACCAACCATTTCCTGACTACTATAAACAGAAAAAAGCTTTAACTCAAGCTAAAAAAGAATACCCCTCGCTTAAACGAGTTCAGTCTCAAGTATTACAAGAGGTTATGGGCCGTCTAGATAAAGCGTTTAACTTTTTCTGGAAAAAAAGCTTTGGCTTTCCAAGGTTTAAAAAATATGGTCAGTACAGGTCAATAAATTTTCCTCAGTTTAAAGATAATCCCATTACAGGATATCAGATAAGACTACCAAAAATAGGGAGTGTAAGGATAAACCTACATAGACCTATCCCTGATGGTTTTATCGTCAAACAAGTTCAAATAGTTAAAAAAGCATCTGGTTGGTATGCTGTTGTTTGTATTCAATCAGACGTAAAAATTCCATCTGTTAAACCACAGGGCAAGTCCTTGGGTATTGATCTAGGACTTGAGAAATTTATCGCTACTTCACAGCAAGAGTTAATAGCTAGACCCAAGTTTTTTATAGAACTTCAAAGCAAGCTTCGATGGCTGCAACGAAGATTATCCAAAAAACAGAAGGGTTCTAAGAATAGAGTGAAGGCTTTACAAAAAGTAGCTAGACTACATGAACACATTTACAACATTCGTAAAAACTTTCATTATCAAGTAGCACATCATCTTTGTGACCAAGCTAATATTATATTTGCAGAAGAGTTAAACTTAAAAGCTATGTCTAGAGGGATGCTATGCAAGCATACTCTAGACGCTGGCTTTGGTAGTTTTCTAGAAATATTAAAGCACGTTGCGCAGGATAGAGATGTTTATTTTGAGAAAGTTGATGCTAATTTCACCAGTCAAACTTGCCCTAATTGTGGGGTAGTTACTGGCAAAAAAGACTTATCTCAACGAGTGCATGAATGTTTTAACTGCGGTTTTATAACCGATAGAGACGTTGCTGCTGCGATGATTGTAGAGCAACGTGGACTTGCAGCCCTCGGACTGGGGGTCAAGCTGCCTGTGGAGGAAGAGGTTATCGGGGATGTCCGTAAAAAAACATCTAGAGCCTCCCGTAGAAACAGGAAAGCCTCATAGTGATGTGGGGAAGCCCGCGCTGTACCAACTGGATCAGCGTCGGGAGGAAGTCACAATAATTAAGGCTAATGGCTTCTGATCTAATCGTTTTATCTTATCTTCATTGATGACAGTTTACTTAATCAATTTAATGATGCACCGATTAAGGAAAATATTGTTTAAAAAAGTTTCTTCTTTGTCTTCCTTACTGTTTAAAATTTTTATTTTTTTTACTGTTAGTTTTTTGATCATAACGACTATTTATCCCATCATTAAAGCACAAACCCCCGTTATTTTTGCTAAGGTTTCTACTTCTTCGCCATCCACTCAAGATTCTAGGTTAAGCCAACTACAACAAAATCCTGAGATTCAAGGGTTAATGAAAAAATTTAATATTAGTGGTCAAGAAGCTCAACAATTACTGGAAAAAAGACAGGACTTATATAAGCTTGGTTTATTTAGTTTATCATCAGGTAAATTAGGAAACATTCAATATCGGGCTGTTAAATTAGATGGTCGGATTGTCTTGCCTGTTGCAGCCAATATTGAGGACAATGGGGAGGCTTTAAAAGTTCGCGTTAAAAGGATTGAAAACACCCTAAATGAAATTGTTAGAAGAAACATTAGTCCTAAGGAAATAGGTGTGTTTCCCTCGATTCTTAATCAGGAAACTGTGTTAGTTATTTCTCCAAAAAGCCGAACACAAGATAGGGAGTCTGACATCAAACAAAGATGGTTATTAATGACTATTACAGCAGCGGATTCTCGACTTTATGGTGTTCCCACTCCCGTCTTAGCAAAAATTGGTTCTCAAGTGGTTGATGAAGCGTTAGAAAAAGCTTGGAGATCACGTCAACCTCAGTCTATTTTACAACAAACTATGATTTCTGTGGGGATTTTAATTGTAATGATTATAGCCAGTTGGTTATTATTAGCGTCACACAAATATTTAGTTCCCCGTCAAAAGCAAAATAAATCTATTTTTTGGAACCGCAAACTCTTATTAGTCGGTCATGCTATTATTTGGTTTCCTGGCATGGGTTTTATTCTTAGAGGGTTTCCTGATTCCTACGAAATTGGCCGTTGGTTATTGGATAATACTGTTACTATTTCTACTTCAATTATTTCTTTTTTATTAATCAGTCGTTTCCTTGATATTATTGTTAAATTTAGTGAATCACAAGAAAAATTAAAAGCAATTCCTATTCGAGTTTTTGTCCAACTTTTTTATATTTTAATTGCTATTTTATTCATTTTAATTATTGTCTCTAAATCCATTAATCAACCCCTAACTAATATTGTGGCTGCGGTGGGTGCAGGGAGTGCAATTTTAATGATTATTTTTAAAGATTCTATCATGGGATTTACTGCCGGGTTACAGTTAGCCGCTAATCGAATGATAGCCCTGGGAGATTGGATTGAAATGCCTAAATATGGGGCTGATGGCTTTATCGATGAAGTGAATTTATTTACGGTTAAAGTGCTAAATTGGGATAATACCATTACTTCTATTCCTACCTATGCGTTAATTTCTGATTCGTTTAAAAATTGGCGCATTATGTTTGAATCTGGGGTTAGAAAAATTCAACGGTCCGTTTATATTGATATAACTTCTATTAGATTTTGTGACCCAGAAATGTTAGAAAGATTTTCTAACATGGATTATATTGGCGACGAAATTAAAGAACAATGTCAACGAATTAAAAAAGATAACTTGTCTCCTCTTGATGAAAAATGGCTCAGTAACATTAGTGTATTTCGCACTTATATGATGGCCTATTTAAAAGCTCATCCTAAAATCAGTCCGGGCCCTTATTTTTTAGTCCGTCAATTACATCCCACTGAACATGGTTTACCCATTGAAGTCTATGTTTATTGTACCGATACTGCCTGGGCGCGGTACGAAGAAGTCCAATCAACTATTTTTGACCATATGTTTTGTATGATTCCTCAGTTTGATTTAAGGGTGTTTCAAAGTCCCTCTAGTTATGATTTTACTACCCTTAGAATGAGTCAGAAATCAGAAGTCAACAACCCAGAGAAAAGGGGTTAGTTGCCTGTTGCCTCTTGCCTCTTGCCTCACCCGAAGGGTGTGAAATAAATCATTAAATTAAGCCCAAATACTTTCCACAGTATAACTACTATTCGGAAGGGCAAAAAAGGAACCGTCGACATAACGATAATTTTGATTTAGAGTTTTGATTTTTTCCATGTCTTCTGTGTCTAAACTAATATTTTGCGCTGCAAAGTTTTCTTTAATTCTCTCAGGAGAAACGGACTTAGGAATAACTACGGTTCCCCTTTCTATTGCCCATTGTATTAAAATTTGTGCGGTGGTTGCTTGGTGTTTCTGGGCTATGTTTTGGATGACTTCATTTTCTAATAAAATCGGTTCATTCTCATTCTTAACAAAATCAGGTCTATCTTTTGAACCGAGAGGAGAATAAGCGGTTAAGGTTATGTCATTTTTTTGGCAGTAAGTGAGTAATTCATCTTGTTGTAAATAGGGATGACATTCTACTTGATTCATAACAGGTTTAATCCGAGAATTGGTTATAATATCCTCTATTTTTTTGATGCTAAAGTTAGAAACACCAATATTTTTAACTAAACCTTCATCAATTGCTTGTTCCATTCCTTGCCATGTTTCTGTTAAAGGAACTTCCGATAAAGACAGTAACCCAGAGGCATCGTCAGGAAAATTTACGTCGGGTTTAAATGCCACTGGCCAATGAATAAGATATAAATCAAGATAATCCAGTTGTAAGTCTTGTAAGGTTTGTTTTAAAGCAGGAACAACATCGGTTTTCTGGTGTCGATTATTCCAGAGTTTAGAGGTGATAAAAATCTCTTCTCGCTTAATAACATTGTCTTGAAAAGATTCCCTTAACCCTTCTCCCACTTCTTTTTCATTACCATAAATAGGCGCACAATCAATCTGTTTATAACCCACATTTAAAGCACACTTAACTGCATTTTTAACTTTTCCTGGTTCTGATTTCCAGGTTCCGAGTCCAAATTGAGGAATGATATTTCCATTATTTAATGTCAAAGTTTTCATAATTTCTAGATAGTTTATTGAGTCACTGGGATTTGAATTTCACTACGTTTTGTAGCATCCGGTTTATAGGGGCCATCATAAAATAACCGGCGAGGTTTTCCTACCATTTGATAAGACGGATTTTCCGATAGCCAATTTTTCAGTTTTTCTATTCCTTCTTGATAGGTTTCATAGGAATAACCTCCCATTAATCCTAAGCTTAACACAGTCATAGAAGGAACATCTTCAACAGTAATATTATCGGCTATTTCTTGAGGATATATATCTGTATTTCGGTAGAGAAATGATACCGTTGCCTCTCCTGTTTTCTCGTTAGTTTTTAGGGTATTGAGAGGATAACGAGTTTCCACCGGTGCCGTCATCGAAATATTATTGCTACTAATATGTTGATACAAAGAAGAAAAAGCTTGACTGCCCGCTTCAGAGAGATTTCCTGAATAATGATAAGTGGCAGCCCGATAAGCCGGATATTGCTTAATTTCTATCTTTCCTGGGGCAGTAGGAGACGGAAAACCTACGGGAAGGGGCGCACTATTGGCCTGATAAATACCAAAAGCAAACCAAGCGATCGCTATCATACCTAATGGTAATAATAAATAAAGAGGTTTCATTGTCAAACAATTAATTCTTATTGATAAACTGTAACATAAAGATAGTGATTTGTGACAGTGTCAAGGGTTAAGTGAATGAACTTCTAAAATTTTTAAACATGAAAGTTATTTAATATTTGAAAGAAATTTAATAAAAATAATTTTTAAAGTCCTTATTCTCAGGTAAATTTCCATATTATTAATGGCATTCAAAATGATAATTATGAGACAATGAATAATTTTAAGTTGTGATCAAGATCAATAAAATTAAGTACCTAGATCACTAAATTATCTAAATCACTTACTTTCAAAATTCCTATGCTATACTGATGAAAATACGGTCAACTTATATTATTTTTATTGCAATTATTTAGGAATATTTACATTATGTCACGGTTTAAACAAGTCATTTTATCTTCTCGGATTATTCAGTTTTTATTTGGTTTATTATTTTTTCTGATCTTAAGCGAAACTTGGCTAAATTATACATCTTTAAACGCAACCACAGCGTTTACAGAATTATGTTTAAATCAAGAACGACTATCGGAAAAAGCACAATATACTTTATCAATTTTATTAGAAAAAGCCAATAATACCGACTGCGAAGTCGCAGCCCGTCACCTAGCAAAATTAGATCAATTAGACTTATCAGCCACTAATATTGAAGATTTAACGCCGTTAGCTTCTTTTCAAAGGCTAACTGAATTATATTTGGCCGATAATCATATATCTGATATTACCCCTTTATCATCCTTGAAAAGAATAGAAAAATTAGAGTTGTCTAATAATAATATCTCCAATATTACGGCATTATCTAATATGAAAGAATTGAAAATACTATGGATGTGGAATAATCAAGTTAGTCATCTTCAACCTCTATCTAACTTAAAAAATATAACTAATCTTTATTTACCCTTTAATAAAATTACAAATATTAAGGCGATCGCTTCATTACGAAACTTAGAAGTTATTATTTTTGACAACAATCAAATTACTGATATTTCTGCCTTGTCTAACCTCAATAAATTAAAAGGAATTTCCTTACTCAAAAATAGCGTGAAAGATATTAGTAGCTTAGAAAATCTTGAAGACTTGAAAATTTTTATTGCTGGTGGTAATCAAATTAATGATCTAACTCCTTTAGGAAACTTATCTAAACTCACTCTATTAATTCTCGATAAAAATCTTGTCAATGATCTGAGTCCTTTATCTAAGCTTTTTAATCTAGAAAAACTTTATTTATCCCATAATAATATTACTGATATTACGCCACTATCTTACTTAAATAAATTATCTAAACTTCAACTTAATAATAATCAAATCAAAGATATTTCCTCCCTTGAATTTTTAACCCAGGCAAATTCCATTGATATTTCTAATAATCCTCTCAATTATTTAAATTGCCCTGTTAAACCTGATTCAATTTGTCAGTTTTAAAACCATTATCTTTCGTAACTTTAAAAAGTAGTCAAAAATCATCAATTGTTTATGATATGCTTAGGATTGAAAATTGAAATAATTGTCTTATAAAATAATGTTTAAATTAGGATTAGTCATCATTGGAAGAAACGAAGGACAACGGTTAGTAAGTTGTTTAAAATCTGTCATTAATGAAACTAAAAACTATGATAACGCTCCTATTATTTATGTTGATTCTGGCTCAACCGATGGTAGTATAGAAACTGCAAAATCCCTAGGGGTGTCAGTTATTTCCCTAGATAGCGATCGCCCGTTTACAGCAGCCAGAGGGCGCAATACCGGATTAGAATGGCTAGTTAAACAGCATCCTGACTTAACCTATGTTCAATTTATGGATGGAGACTGTACTCTGGCCCAGGGGTGGCTAGAAAAGGCCATAGAAAAATTAGACCATAACCCTACCCTAGCGGTGGTTTGCGGTAGGAGACGAGAAAAATTTCCCGAGGCAACGACTTATAACCGTTTAGCAGATATGGAATGGAATACCCCCGTCGGAGAAGCCAACGCTTGTGGGGGTGATGCCTTGATGCGAGTTGAAGCAGTCCAACAAGTGAAGGGATTCAATGATAGCTTAATCTGTGGGGAAGAACCAGAAATGTGCATTCGGTTGCGGGGCAAAGGGTGGAAAATTTGGCGTTTAGACCAAGATATGACCTATCATGACGCAGACATGACTCAGTTTAGTCAATGGTGGTCCCGTATGGTGCGAAGTGGTTGGGCCATTGCTCAGGGAGTGGCCATGTACGGTTTCACCCCTGAAAAGTATATGATCCGTCAGGGTATCAGTAACTGGTTATGGGGGTTCATTTTACCCATCATGGCGTTAGGATTAGCTTGGTGGACTTACGGCTTAAGCCTGATGTTATTGATAGGCTATCCCCTGTTAGGATGGCGTATTTATCGATATCGTTGCACTTGTGGCGATAGTCAGTCCCATAGTCGCTTATATGCCTTCTTCTGTCTGTTAGGCAAATTTCCTCAGATTATTGGTCAAGTCAAGTATGGGTTGAAAAAATTGCAAGGTCAACCGGCAACCTTAATTGAATATAAAAAATCTCAAGTTGGATAAGATCTAGTGCTATCCCCTAGCCCCCTACCCCCCCTGCCCCCCTTTTAAAGGGGGGTGTGGGGGCTAGGGGGCAGGGGGGGTGCAAGACATGAGTCCTGCTATGGTGTAAAATTTTAATCAGGATACAATGACATAGTCATGTTCTGTTAACCAATTAATTAAGATTGGATTGATAGCTCCAATTGTGCCTAGGCAAACAATTGAGCGAACTACTTAGGTGTGAGGAAAGTGAAAATGTGGAAATTATTTTCCCAATGTCTGAAAATGACTTCCGGGGTAGCCGCCCTATCGGTGATCGCAGCCCAAAGTGCGATCGCGGCTCCCGATGACAGTCAAATGAACCCAACCCAAGGGGATGTTATGTCCCCCGAAGAAGCTTTAGGAATTTTACAAAATCGTCCCACTCTCAAAACTCCCTTAAACCGAGACACGAGTAAACAGTTTCGGGATGGAACGACAGATAGTGGAATGTCCCAGGTGACCAGTATTTCTGAGTTACGAGACGTTTCTCCTACCGATTGGGCCTATGAAGCCTTAAGAAGCCTCGTAGAGCGTTACGGGTGCATTGTGGGTTATCCTGACCGAACCTTCAGAGGCAACCGCGCCACCTCCCGTTGGGAATTTGCGGCCGGTTTAAACGCCTGTTTAAACACCATGGAACGGCTTATACAAGAGAATGTCGCTGTTTTACGGGAAGACATCGAAAAATTAAAGCGGTTGGCCCAAGAATTTGAGCAAGAATTAATTGCTTTGGGTGCAAGGGTGAGTAACTTAGAGGAACGAGTGGCCTTCTTAGAAGATCACCAATTTTCTACCACCACTAAATTAAGCGGTGAAGTCCTCTTTACCGTTTCCTCGGCCTCAGGGGAAAGAGCCATTGATTCTCGTCAACGGGATGCCATTTTTAACTTTGGAGAAGACTTACCCGGAGCGACTCGACGCATTGATGATAACGCGACCCTTGGTTTCCGGACTCGACTCAACTTTGACACCAGTTTCACCGGAAACGACCGTTTAAGAACAAGGATTGAAACAGGAAATATAGTCAACTATAGTCCTGCCACAGGAACGGTAATGGCACGGTTGGGACATGATATCTTTCAGGATGCTGATGTTAGCTTCGGAGATGTCTACTATCGTTTTTCCGTGGGTGATTTGACCACCTGGGTGGGAACCAACTCCCTCGACATTGACGATATTTTCGATGTGGGAAACCCTTTCTTAGCCAGTTCGGGGACTGGGGCTTTATCTCGCTTCATCCGTCGTAACCCCTTAGTCTTCCGAGGTCCTGAAGGGATTGGGGTGGTTTCTCCTATAGTATGTTCGATGACTTTGTGGCTGTTCGCGGTTTATACCTCTCAGCTAATGGTAATAGTCCTGATTTAGGAGAAGGTTTATTTAACGGTGAATACAGCGCAGGGGTCAGTTAGGCATCTATCCCGCCGATAACTTAGATTTCACCTTTACTTATCTTCTCTCCTACTTCCCCGAAGGAGACGTAAATACCTCCTCTAGTAACGGTAGCCGAGTGGCCAGTGATCCCTTCTTAGAAGCCCCTACCCTACGAGATAGTTACGGGATTCAAGGGGACTGGCGAATTAATGATATGTTCCACTTGACAGGTTGGGGAGGTTATGCATTAGCTCGCGCCCAAGGGCAAGATGAGAATGGGGTTGATCGCAGTGGCTATGGGGCTGATTTATGGACATGGAGTGCTGCTCTATCCGTGATTGATATCTTCAAAGAAGGGTCAGTCTTTTCCGTCGCCGGCGGTCAATTTGTCACGGCAGAACGCATTGACGCTTTCCCTGGGGATCTCAGAGTTCCCGATAGGGATACCCCCTACATTATCGAAGCTCAATATCAATATCCCCTCAATGATAATATTTTGTTGACTCCTGGTTTCTATGTGGTGATCAACCCTGAAGGAGACGAAGATAACAATAGTATCTGGGTTGGAGCCCTGCGGACAACCTTCAAGTTCTAAATTCTGATTAAAAACTCCTCAAGTGTTGACCTTTCCTACAAATGGGAGGGTTTTTCTTTATCCAATTTTTAACCACTTATTTTATAAAATATTTTATAATATCATTTATTTATTGTTGCAAGCTCCTTCTACGCTCAAGGTGAGCAATGCAACAACCCTCTTACTACCTTATGTCAAGACCAACCGAGTCAAGAAAGCTATAATTTACAGCCCATCGACAAAGCCACGTTTTCTGACATAGATGATTACTCAACACAATCAAACTTATTTCTTTCTTAGGTGTGAGGAAAGTGAAAATGTGGAAATTATTTTCCCAATGTCTGAAAATGACTTCCGGGGTAGCCGCCCTATCGGTGATCGCAGCCCAAAGTGCGATCGCTGCTCCTGAAACTGAGGATATTATTTCTCCCGAAGAAGCCTTAGGCATCTTACAAAATCGTCCTACTCTCAAAACCCCCTTAAACCGAGACACGAGTAAACAGTTTCCGGATGGAACGACAGATAGTGGAATGTCTCAGGTGACCAGTATTTCTGAGTTACGAGACGTTTCTCCTACCGATTGGGCCTATGAAGCCTTAAGAAGCCTCGTAGAGCGTTACGGGTGCATTGTGGGTTATCCTGACCGCACCTTTCGAGGGAACCGCGCCACCTCCCGTTGGGAATTTGCGGCCGGTTTAAACGCCTGTTTAAACACCATGGAACGGCTTATACAAGAGAATGTCGCTGTTTTACGGGAAGACATCGAAAAATTAAAGCGGCTGGCCCAGGAATTTGAGCAAGAATTAATTGCTTTGGGTGCAAGGGTGAGTAACTTAGAGGAACGAGTGGCCTTCTTAGAAGATCACCAATTTTCTACCACCACTAAATTAAACGGGGAAGTCCTGTTTACCCTTTCCTCGGCAGCAGGGGAAAGAGCGCTCGATTCTCGTCAGCGAGATGCCATTTTTAACTTTGGCGCAGACGGACGAGCCGCCACCCGACGGCCCGATGATAATGCAACCTTAGCCTTTCGGACTCGACTCAATTTTGACACCGCATTCTATGGGAAAGACCGTTTAAGGGTTCGTTTTCAATCAGGAACCATTCCCCGATGGGATCGGGCAACCGGAACTACCATGGCCCGCTTAGGACATGATGGGCCTAGCGATGCAGATGTTCAATTCGATGATGTTTTCTATCGCTTCCCCATTGGCAACTTCCGAGGTTTCATCGGAACCAGTGCCATGGATATTGACAACATCTTTGATGTCGGAAACCCATTCCTCCAAGAATCTGGAACAGGTTCTTTGTCTCGCTTTATGCGTTACAATCCTCTGGTATTCCGTGGAAATGAAGGGATTGGTGGAGGCTTTGACTATAGCTTATTCGACAGTAAAGTAGTGGTCAGAGGTCTGTATTTAGCTCCTAATGGAAATAGTCCTGATCTTGGGCAAGGTATGTTCAACGGTAGCTATAGTGCTGGGGGTCAGTTAGGCATTTATGCGGTGGATAACTTCGACTTTACCTTTACCTACGTGAGCACCTTCTATGCAGGAACCGGTGATCCTCAAGGAGACAGTAACCCCAATACCTCCCAAAGTAATGGTAGTCGTGTGGCCAGTAATCCCTTCCTCAATGCACCCACTTTAACCGATAATTACGGGGTTCAAGGAGATTGGCGGATTAATGATATGTTCCACCTAACAGCTTGGGGGGGATATGGTTTAGCCCGCGCTCAAGGAGAAGATAGCAGTGGAAACGATCGCAGTGGGTTTGGGGCTGACTTATGGACTTGGAGTGCTAACCTCTCGGTGGTTGATATCTTTAAAGAAGGGGCTGTCTTTAACATTGGTGGCGGTCAATACGTTACCGCAGAACGCATTGATGCCCGTACAGGAGACTTAAGAGTTCCTGATAAGGATACCCCTTATATCATTCAAGCCCAGTATATGTATCCTCTCAACGACAATATTCTGCTAACCCCTGGTTTCTATGTGGTTATCAATCCTGAAGGGGATGAAGAGAACAATAGTATCTGGGTAGGGGCTTTACGGACAACCTTTAAGTTCTAATCAAACAGTAGGGGTCAACGGCCGTTGACCCCTACTCAAGCGATCGCTGCTAAAACAGTACAAAAAAAGATGCTTGACATCGGTTAGATTTTAAGTTCTTAGATCCTCCTAGAAATGGGAGGATTTTCCGTTTTTATTCTTCTCTTATCCAATTTTTAACCCCTTATTAAAAATAAGCTTCTAAAATGAACTCTGTTTATCGTTTAGAGATTATTCTGTTGACAAGAATTGCATAATCATAACTATCTTGCTATCTTATGTCAATAGGAATCAAGCTAAAAAGGCTATAATCTATAGTCAACCGACAAAATTATCTATTTTGCTGGAGATTGTGACTCAAAACAATCAAGATTACTTCTTAGGTGTGAGGAAAGTGAAAATGTGGAAATTATTTTCCCAATGTCTGAAAATGACTTCCGGGGTAGCCGCCCTATCGGTGATCGCAGCCCAAAGTGCGATCGCGGCTCCCGATAACAGTCAAATGAACCCAACCGAGGCCGATATTGTTTCCCCCGAAGAAGCCTTAGGCATCTTACAAAATCGTCCTACCCTGAAAACTCCCTTAAACCGAGACACGAGTAAACAGTTTCGGGATGGAACGACAGATAGTGGAATGTCCCAGGTGACCAGTATTTCTGAGTTACGAGACGTTTCTCCTACCGATTGGGCCTATGAAGCCTTAAGAAGCCTCGTAGAGCGTTACGGGTGCATTGTGGGTTATCCTGACCGAACCTTCAGAGGGAACCGCGCCACCTCTCGTTGGGAATTTGCGGCCGGTTTAAACGCCTGTTTAAACACCATGGAACGGTTAATACAAGAAAATGTAGCCGTTTTACGGGAAGACATCGAAAAATTAAAGCGGCTGGCCCAAGAATTTGAGCAAGAATTAATTGCTTTGGGTGCAAGGGTAAGTAACTTAGAAGAACGAGTGGCCTTCTTAGAAGATCACCAATTTTCTACCACCACTAAATTAAACGGAGAAGTCCTCTTTACTTTCTCCACCGCAGCCGGTGAAAGAGCCATTGATTCTCGTCAACGGGATGCTATTGATAACTTTGGACGAGCTATGCCCAATGCCACCCGACGACCTGATGATAACGCAACCTTAGCCTTTCGGACTCGACTCAATTTTGACACTGCATTCTACGGAAAAGACCGTTTAAGGGTTCGTTTTCAAGCAGGAACTATTCCCAGGTGGGATCGAGCAACCGGAACCACCATGGCCCGTTTAGGACATGATGCGTCTACGGATGCTGATGTGGAATTCGATGATGTTTACTATCGCTTTCCCATCGGTAAGTTTCGTGGTTGGGTAGGAACCAGTGCCTTAGACATTGATAATATTTTTGATGTGGGTAACCCGTTTATGGCCAGTTCTGGAACGGGTGCGTTATCTCGGTTTATGCGTCGTAACCCCTTAGTATTCCGTGGTCCTGAAGGAATCGGTGCGGGTGCTGAATACAAACTTTGGAACGATT
>NZ_PRLH01000149.1 GCF_003013815.1 Cyanothece sp. BG0011
ATTTTGAAACGGTTTGGAATCATTTTGAAAGGGTTTTAAATTCAGAAAATTTTTAGAGCCTGTCCTCGAACATTATCACTTTGTGATTATGGACTGTGCGCCGGGTTATAATCTTTTAACCAGGAGTGGATTATCCGCTAGTCATTATTATTTATTACCGGCTCGGCCTGAACCTTTATCGGTGGTAGGAATGCAATTGTTAGAACGACGAATTGCTAAATTAAAAGAAAGTCATCAAAGTAATCAACCCTTGAATTTAGATTTATTGGGAGTGGTTTTTATCTCATCGGGAGGGGGTTTATTAAGTCGTTATTATAACCGGGTTATGCGACGAGTTCAAGCGGATTTTTCTCCTGAAAAAACTCTTTAAAACTTCCATTCCCATGGATGTGAATGTGGCTAAAGCAGTGGATAATTTTATGCCCGTTGTTACTTCTATGCCCAATTCTAGCGGTTCTAAAGCATTCATTAAACTAGCGGAAGAATTTTTAAGCAAGTTACCTAATCATTCATAATTAACTCGACTAAATTAGAAATTAATCGTTCTGGTTTCATGGGAATAATTGTGTGACCTGATAACATATCCTGAGTTAAAATATTGTGGATTAAACTGCCAACAAAAATATGAGCAATCACTTCAGGATCTTTAATTTTTAGTTCTGGATGGTCTTGGAGATATCCCTTAAAAATGCTAATGGCAGGTTGAGCAACATTTTGTAAAAAGAGTTGAGATAACTCAGGATGTTTTCCTGATTCGGCAATAATTAAACGCACAAAACAGAGATAATCAGGGTCATTAATTTCTGTCATAATCCGTTGCGCTAATTGAGTCAAAACTTGACGGGGTTCTCCTGATAGGGGTTGGGACCAGACTAAACGAAACTTTTGACAAGCAACGTATTGAATTAAGGCCGTAAATAATCCTTCTTTATCATCAAAATAACTGTACAACGTTTGTTTTGAAACTTTAGCGGTTTTTGCCACTTGGTCCATACGAGTGGCAGCATAACCATGTTCTAAAAATTCTGGCAAGGCCCCAAGTAAAATTTGCTCTGCTTTTTTATTTAATTGAGTTGAAGAAGAATCTAATATCATCATAATGGTAGGTTATGTTCAATCACACTCAGAAAAGGAAAGATTCCGACATAGCTTATTACAAGCAATTGATCACTGGTCACTGATAACCGCTCACTGATCACTGGTTACGGTTCAACGATAGAAAATTGCCAGTGATTATGGCTGAGACGATCCTTAATTTGTTGTTCCCAAGTGGACAATTCTTGCTGAAACTGAGGATAGTCCAAACCGCTACGCCAAAGAACCAGTGCATCTTCCCCGGTTTGTTTATAATATCCTGTTCGTCGCCCTGCTATTTCAAAGCCAAACTTTCGATACAGAGAAAGGGCTGGTTGATTAGACACCCTGACTTCTAGGGTAGCACGTTCTAAGTTTCGCCTCATGGCATCCCTGAGTAACCCATACAGTAATAACTGACCTAACCCTTGACCTTGATACTGGGGAGCAATCATTAATAAGGTAATATGAGCTTCTTCTAAAATTTCCCAATAACACCCACCACCGATGAGTGTCTCGGTGGTATCAGAAGACAAAACCCAAAAATGACTATTAGGACTCTTTAACTCCCGTTGATAACCCTCTTTTGTCCATAAACCTCCCAGACAATCTTGATCTAAGGTGACCAGTTCATCAAGATGACATAACTGAGGTGTCTGAAGTTGAATTACAAAAGATGACATAGAGACAGTAACTTTATTGAGATAAACAGACCTCGATCGTTGCCACAACTGACTCAGCTAAAGCGGATAAATCATAACCGCCTTCTAAGCCAAATAAAATCCGAGAGGTCACTGTTAATAATTGTTGTGTAAAAATGCCGTAATCTCTAGGCTGAAGATTAATTGATGCGAGAGGGTCCGCTTGATTGGCATCATAACCGGCACTGACAATTAAAAAGTCCCCGTGAAACCTTTCTAAAAAAGGGATAACTTGCTGTTCAAAGGCGACTTGATAGTGGTTTAAGTCACTTCCTGGTTCCATGGGAATATTGAGTACATTATCATATTTTCCTGTTTCTGTGGCTGTGCCGGTTCCCGGATACGCAGGAAATTGATGTAACGAACAATAGGCAATATTCGGATTATCTTCAACGATCGCCTGGGTTCCGTTACCGTGATGCACATCCCAATCTACAATGGCTACCCGTTGAATGCCATCACATTGTAAAGCATAATGAGCAGCGATCGCCGCATTGGAAAATAAACAAAACCCCATTCCTGTTTTCTGTACCGCATGATGGCCCGGGGGACGAGATAAGACAAAGGCCGGTTGTTGGGTTGTTAACACTGTGTCGACCCCATCTAACCAAGCATTAACCGCTAATAACGCCACGTTATAACTTTCAGGAGAGACAATAGTGTCCCCATCGATAAACCCCCCTCCCTTCTCCGCTAACCTTTGGACTCCCTTGATATAGTTATCCATATGTATGTTTTTGATATAGGGAATCGGATTTCGTTGGGCCAGATTGGTGGGCTTTTGCCATTGTAAGCGATCGCTCCAGGATACCGTTTTTAAGGCGTTAACAATGGCTTCTAATCGTTGAGGACTTTCGGGGTGAAAGTGTCCCGTATCATGGTCTAGAAAAGCATCAGAATAAATAATAGGAAACATTTTAGTTCAATATGCAATTGATCAATCTTTTTTAATTTTATTAAAGCGACCGTATTATCAGTCGTCGGACAGGCAACTCCGGAACAGGCAAGAGGCAAAAGGCAAGAGGCAAAAGACACTCATGCAAGTTAAAATCTGTTTCTCATTGTTTATACAGTCTCCCTTCTACTCTGCTCCCTGCTCCTCTACACCCTACTCCCCACACTCCCCAAACGGTAAGTTATGCTTATCAATTATAAAAAAAAGTTATATATAAAAACTATTGTCATCGACAAAACTTATAGTTAAACTAGGAGTATAGAAATTAATCAAGAGGTCATTATGGTCTGTTTTCAAAACAATCAACAAGTCAATACCGCTAAAATTGGATTTAACCAAAGTAAAGCTAAAGATTACTTACAACCACTCCGTCAATATCTGGATAACGTCGAAATAAAAAACGAGTCCACTGCCCATTTCTTATGTCGTGTGATTCCGGTACAATGTCCTTTTGAACGGGATATCTACTTATTGGGTCGCAAAATTGCTCATATTCCCCCATTATGCAAACTCAACCCCTTCTATGAAGAGGTTGTAGCCTTAAGATTCCGTGCGTTATGTTATTTAGCGGATGAATGTGGTCAAGATGTTCGTTGTTATTGTTAGTTATCTTAGGTCAGTTATCCCATTAAAATCACATTATCAATGACGTGAATGACCCCATTATCTGCTTCAATATCCGCAGCAATAACAGTAGCATTTTTAACTTCAAATCCATCAGAACAGTCGATGGAAATGGGAGAACCTTCTAAAGAAATCACAGAATTAACGTTAGCTAAATCCGCTTTCATGAGTTTACCTGGAACCACATGATAGGTTAAAATACGCGCCAGTTGAGGTACATTCTGAACTAAGGTTTGAACTGTTCCCGGCGGAAGTTTAGCAAAAGCAGCGTCATTGGGGGCAAAAACGGTGAAAGGGCCGTCTCCTTTTAAAGCATCTACTAAATTAGCTGTTTTTACCGCAGTCACTAAGGTTTCAAATCCTTCTGTATTTACAGCAATATCAACAATATCAGGCATATTTTTAAGGTTACTTTTACGGTTGTTTTAATTGATTATAAACTACAATGGTAAAATTAAAAATACTACCAGATACAATCATTTAGTGAAAAGAATAGACAATAATCCCGTCTTAAAATATAAACTGATTACTGCTTCAAACCACGGGGGACTTACTGCATGAGAAAAAGCATTAGATAACCCCGTTAGTGCATTGGCGATCGCAACCATAAAAACCTGGATCAACAGTTAAATACAATGGAGATGTGATAAACTAAAAATTGTTCTCTATGGTTACATTTTAGATGTTTTCTAAAGACAATCTTTTTGCTATTTCTTTATTTCCCTATTTGGGGTTTTTATGGTTTCTCACTCGTTCCCAAGAAACCCCCCGTTTAGCATTAATTGGATTTTATGTTTTATTGGTATTTGTCGCCGTTACCATTCCTGCTGGAATTTATGCTAAAGTTCAATATGGAGAAGCATTAGCAAATATTGATTGGTTACACGGTAGCGCAGAATCTTTCTTAACTTTATCTAATATTTTAGTTGCTTTGGGGTTTCGTCAAGGAATTATTGAATATCAAAAGAAACAAGAAGAAACGCAAACTGATGATTAATTAATACCGATAATTTTTTGTACAGGAAATGACCAATTAAGTTTGAGAATTGGTCTGATTTTAGTTGCTCTAATTTTTATCTTATCTATCAATCTGTTACCATAAAAATTATTAGAGTTTAATTAAACATTTAAAATGATGAATCAATTACCTATCCCGTCCTTTTTTGAAGCTAAAAAAGTTAATAAATTTTGGCGCGTTCCTTATCTCCAAAGAGTTAATGAGGCTAAACAATGGAGAGAAAAGTATCAAATAGCTTCATCAAGGGAAGATAAAACTAAAATTGTCTTATTATTAATTGATGTACAAAATACCTTTTGTCTGCCTGATTTTGAATTATTTGTTGCAGGAAAATCAGGAAATGGTGCAGTAGAAGATAACATTCGTTTGTGTGAATTTATTTATAGGAATTTGGGACAGATAACGACTATTGCACCCACCATGGATACCCATACAGCGATGCAAATTTTCCATCCTATTTTTTGGGTTGATGAAAAGGGGAATCATCCTGAAGCGGGTATTACCATGATTTCCTACGACGAGGTGAAACAAGGACGATGGAAAGTCAACTACAATATTGCTAATAATTTAAACATTTCTGCTGAAAAACTAGAAAACTATGCCTTACATTACGTCAAAAAAGTGACAGAAGATAGTAAATATCCCCTAACCATTTGGCCCTATCATTCTATGTTAGGAGGAATTGGTCATGCTTTAGTTTCTGCTGTTGAAGAAGCCTTATTTTTTCATAATATGGTTCGCAGTAGTCAAACGCAATTTGAGTTAAAAGGAGATAACCCGTTAACGGAAAATTACTCAGTTTTTAGTCCTGAAATATTAGAAGATCATCAAGGGGAAAAAATAGCGCAAAAAAACACGAAATTTTTAAACAAAATACTATCTTTTGATAAGATTATTATTGCCGGTCAAGCCAAAAGTCATTGTGTGGCTTGGACTGTTGAAGATTTACTCACAGAAATTAAACAAAAAGACCCAAACTTAGCTAAAAACGTTTATTTATTAGAAGATTGTACTTCCCCTGTCGTCATTCCCGATGTTATCGACTTTACCGACAAAGCAGAGGCAGCCTTTCAACGCTTTTCGGATGCAGGGATGCACCGAGTTAACTCCACCGATGATATGGAAACCTGGTAACTGTCCACTGTATCACTGATAACGGCAATCATTTGTTATGCTAAACAACAGGAGTGAACTATGATTACTCTATCTTAAAAACGAGTGATTCTAAAACAGAGTTAATTATGAATAAAGTCAAAACCTTAGCGACAAGTCTATCTAAACGTTTTATGGCGACCTTAGCCTTATCGGGATGTTTATTAGCTGGTGTGCAAACTTTGTCTCTTGCTAATGGTAATTCAGGATTAGTGATTTTTAGCGGTGTTGAAAATCGCAGCGACATCCTAGACTATAAACTAGACTTTAATGGACGACCCAAATTTTATGGGGAACGCATGAGACTGCGTATTTCCAAGAAAAAATTAACCCAAGGGGTGAGTAAATTTTTTATTTCTTATCTCAAAGATCCTGAATTTGATGGTAAATTTAACACCAACTCTGTAGAAGTAAGAGTTGACGGCGAGTCTCTCCCCTTAAGAGAAGTTTACTGGGACAAAGAAAGCCGTGTGGTAGAAATTGATTTAGAAGAACCCTTAGAAGCTGGAAATTCAGCAGAAATTGTCTTTTCCAACGTCAAAAATCCCAGTTCTGGCACTTATTATTTTATTGGTGATGTGTTAACCTCAGGCCAAATTCCCTTACGGGTTTATGTGGGGACTTGGATCGTTTCTTATTCTCGTACTTAAAGAGCGTTCGGGGTTCGGGGTTGATGATAACCTCTCTTCCCTATGCCCCGTTTCTTTTAAATTATCCATTGCGATCGCTGTTTGATGATTCGTGTGAGGTCTGACCCTTACTGACTTGGTGCGCTACATAGGTTCGCAACACATCGTTAATTAAAGTTTGATAACCTCTTATTTCGGGGTTATTTTTAGCGGTATTGCGAAACCACTCTAAAGTCTCGGTATCAACTCGTATTGATATCGACTCCGTTGCTGGGTTTCGTTTTACCAACTTTGCACCCTTAAAAAATTCCTCATCAAGCTCAGGAATATCGGAATAGTCTATGTCCTCATCTGACATATTGACTAACTTACGATGTCTTTCTTCGGGTGACATATCAAGATTAAACTGATTGTTGTTCATAGATTCTTCTCTCCTTTCTACTTGCTCGTCGTGCAGATATGATTCTGATTACTCCGTTTCTGTCTGTATGAACGACTAAAACCACGATAACTGACTGCTTTGGCAAAAATAGTTGACCGATTGATAATTCTCTTGTTTCTTGATAGCTAAAACGATCATCTATGTAAGTTAGCTTGAACAAAAGCGTCAATTAACTCAATGGAAAAAAGAAAATCCTTGGTTTAAAGCAGTTCATTCTCAAGTAACTCAAGATGTGGTTAAAAGGATGCACAACACTTGGGAAGCATTTAAAAAACGTGGTTTTGGCTTTCCAAGGTTTAAAAAATATGGACAGTTCCGTTCATTTTTGTTTCCTCAATTTAAAGATGATCCATTAACAGGTTATCAGATAAAACTTCCCAAAATAGGCTCAGTTTTAATTGAACTTCATAGACCTATTCCAGAAGGATTTGTCATTAAACAAGTCAGGGTATTATCAAGGGCTAGAGGGACAAAGTGGTACGTTGTAATAACTGTTCAATCTAATGTCGAAGTACCCAATCCTTTACCGAAAGGTAGAGGACTTGCCATAGATATCGGGCTTGAAAATTTCCTCACTACTTCAGATAATTTCACAGTTAAACGCTCTCTATTTTTCAGAGATTTACAAAGTCGGTTGAAAGAACTACAACGTAAAGCATCTCGAAAAAAGCGAGTGCGTAATTCGGCTTCGCAAGCCGAATGTAAGACGCACTCAAGACAGAAAGGGTCTAAAAACTGGGAAAAAGCACAGATAAAAGTTGCTAAACTTCATCATAAAATAGCCAATTCTCGCAAAAACTTTCACTTTCAAGTTGCTCATCAATTGTGTGATCAAGGTGACATGATCTTTGTTGAAGACATTGACTTTCGAGTATCAGCTAAAGGCTTTCTTGGTAAGTCAATGCTTGATGGTGGTTTCGGTCAATTTAGGACAATATTAAAGTGGGTTTGTTGGAAACGAGATAAGTTTTTTGCTCAAGTTGACCACAAATACAGTAGTCAAATTTGTCCTAATTGTAGGACTCACACAGGCAAAAAACCGTTATCTCAACGCCAACATATTTGTCCTGAATGTAATTATCAAACCACAAGAGATCATGCAGCAGCCGAGGTACTTTTGCAAAGAGGATTAAACGTAATTCAAGAAGTACGCATGGACGTTGCGGAAAGGAAACTGCCTAGTAATGGCGATCTGTCGAGGTCAGTCTGCGACTGGCTAGATAAGTGCCGATCTAGGAACACTCAAGAGCGATCTTGAGAAGCCCACCCTGTACCGTTTACGGTCAGGGTTGGGAGTACGTCACTAGATTTGGATCTTTGAATATCTCCTTTGCTTCTTGAAACGAAATACCATGCTTAATGATGTTGGTTTGGTTCTTTTGTTCATCCCACTCGAATTCCATATTTTTAATATACGTCTTTGTATATACAAAATCAAGGATTGCTTTTGTCTCTTACAATGATTGGCATCTCGTTAGAATCGCTTCTCGTATCTCACCCGAAATTCATTAAAAGCATAATCATAAGAGACACGAACATAACCTTCATCTTCCACCTCATAGATAGCTTCTAGGAAAGGAACCACACGAAAATCCGTACTATCTATGGTCTCACTAATAGAAGTTTCGATATCATAAATAAGGGTTTGAAAGACCATCGGTAAAGCTAATTGAACAATACCAAATTGAATCAATTGTTCGGTACTTTTTCCTTGTAAGGCTTCTGCTAAAACGAGAACTTGTTCACCGAGTAAACGAACAATTTCCCCTTGACTTCTCGGCGGACTACTGCTTAAGTTAATCACAGGATTACCTAATAGTTGCTCATCGACACTTCCCTGATTAGCTAAGGTTTGTAAACAAGTGCTGACCTTATTTAAATCTTCTTGGGATAAAGCGGTTTTGGTTTGAATGGGTTTAAGAGGATCTTGAATTTGACACACTTGATAACCTTCTTGTCCCAAGTTAGGAAGGAGTTGAGAAAGAGGTCCATTGAGACCCAAACTAATATCAACCCGTTGCACTTTATTGAGACTATCATCAGGAATTTCTGTTGTCTCTCCTGAACGAAAGTTTTTACTCGTATCAGGAACCTCTGAAACAATGGTTCTCATGGCCAGGTCTAAGGTAGGATTTAATAATCCTTGATCCGGACTAAAAACGATTTGATTTTCTGTGCGACGTTCGATAAAAAATCGAGTATCTAAGAAATTGACTAACCCTCGGTTTACTGTAATGACTCCGTCTGGTTCAAGGGCAGTAATATCATTAATCGGACCGTCAACGGCAATATTCCCTCCAAAATCAAACCGAAACAGAGGTAAGACTTCAACAAATAAGCTATCTAAGCTAACTTGAAAATTTTGTAATTTTGGCATGAAAGGAACCGGTTGATTACTAGCGGTTTGTCTTCTTGTTCTAGGAATCACCCATCGATTAATTTCAGCAACCGTTTCTTCTCGACTTTGTAGTGCAGTGGGAATAAAGATTTGACCATTGGCTAATTGTACGTCTCCGCTAACCACCGGTTGAATGGCAGAACCTCTAACGATCACCGTGCCATCCACTAACCCTCGATATAATCCATCTAGGTTAATTTGTCCTCTTTCTATGGCAACCGTCAGGGGATTTTCTAGGTTACTTTGCCGTTGAAATAAAGGTAAAACGCCGGCAATATTGAGGGTACTATCAGCAAAGTTTCCTTCTATTCCTTGGACATCGATGCCTTGATCATTAATGGCAACCACTCCACTAACGGTCAAGGGTTGGGGTAAGGCCGGAGTTTGGAAAATGGTTTCATTTAAAGTAATCGTTCCCCCTGCATTTAAGTTAGAAACTAATAACCCTTGAGATACGTCTAATTCTCCTGTGGCTTGGGCGTTAATTTCTCCTTCCCCGCCGGTTAAGAAAACCTGTTCACCGGTTAACACACTGACTAATTGTAAGGCATTGGTCCCTAAGTTAACGTTAATGGCAAAGTTATCGTTATCAGGATAAGTGGGAAAGGGAATATCAACGGAGGCAGAGGCAATGGAATCCTCAGTGGTGGCTAGTTGAAACCGTTGACCTTCATAACTAAATTGTCCGGCTAGGGTGACATCTAAGGGTCTTCCTTGAAAGGTGGTATCCACAAAGGCAAATTGTCCCTGGAGTTGGGGTTGAAAGGGGGTCCCACTAAGGGTTCCCGATGCGTTTAAAGCCCCGGTTGCATCCACGGGAACTTCAATAAAATTATTAATGGTACCGATAGATAAATAGTTAACTTGCCAATTGGCTGCAATTTCTTGTAAGGAAAACTTCCCATCTAATGCTAATAGAGTTCGATCAATTTGAATGGCAGCCCTATCTATGGTTAAAACATTGTCAGTTAAATCGGCCTGTAGGGCAACTTCATTAATGGGAATAACTGACTCATCTCGAATCACTAACCCCAAGGGTTCAACAATATCAGGATAGGGTTCTTGGGGATGCCATTCCCAGTTTTGACCGCTTAAAGCGATGCTCAGATCCGGTCGATAAATGGTTCCTCCTAGGGCCACATTGAGATCAAAAGTGCCTCGAAAATCTAATTCCGTCGGAATCCCTCCTTTTTCCCGTTCGTCGGCTAATTCTTTGATTCTTTGCTCAATGACAGCCAAGAGGTTAACTTTTTCGGCGATGGTTTCGGCTGCTTGTCCGACAGACTGGGGAGGGATGGCTTCAGCGTTTTGGTAGTCAATGGGTTGAATCTGCAATAGGTCCAGTAACCGTTCGACATTGGACAGTTTCAGGGCAATCAAGAGGTCTTGCAAACGTCCCTCGTCTATGTTTAATTGACCAGCAAGATCCCCAGATTCTAGGTTGAGGGAACCTTGCACGGCATATAAACTTTGGCCTAACTGCAAAGTGGCGTTTTGTAATCGGGCAATATTATCCTGATAGATGACATCGGCCGTCAGTCGGGTGGCTTCGACAAAACCAATACTTGGCTTATCGATCACCAGTCTGCCCCTTCCTTCGAGGGTGTAGGGGTTGATGACGATTTCCGTTTGGACTTCCCCGGACAAGAAGCCAGGGATACCAAAGTCGCCCCCTGGGGCAATTTTGAAGAGATCGAGGGGAAATTGTTCGATTCTGGCTACTAACTCATCCCCTTCTAAGCGACCAATCACAGCGATGGGGGCTTGATCTCCTGCTTGTTGACGCAGTTCAAAGGCCACGGGTAAATAAGGGGCCGGACAGTCTTGACGGTTACAGGGTTGCAAGGTGGCAGCAATCACATCTTGATTCCCCCGTAAGTTGATGGCAATGGTTTGACCGAGGCCGGCGTTGAGTTGACCGGTTAAGAGGGGTTCAAAGGCGCGATCGTTAAAGACAAGGTTACGGACGGTGACATCTCCTGTCAGGGTAATGTTACCGGGGGCGGTAGGGGCGGTGAGTAAGTTTTGTCCGATCAAAGTTCCGTTAAAGTTTCCGACTCCCTGCAGGTTTAATTCTTCGGGGAGAAAGTCCCGTCTTACCGGCAAAGCAGAAATGACTTGAGTGAGGGGTAAATCGTCTAGGGTAGAGGTGGCTTCTACGGATAGGTTGACCCTAGCATCGGGGTTCGTGAGGGGGTTAGAGACGACAATATTACCCCTGGCGTTTAAGCTTTGTCCGTCGGCTTCGACGCTGATATTATTGGCGTTGATCGGTAAAATGGCGTTTTCTTCAAAAAGGCTGGCTAGACTCCCTGAAAGAGAAATTTCGGCGTTTAAGTCATCTATGTCGGTTTGGGGGACTTGTGGGGCGATTTGGCTAAGAATCAGGTTAGGATTGAGGTTGGATGCAGTTATTTGACTCGTCCATTGATTATTTTGTAATCGGGTTAGGGTGTTAACGGTTCCGTTGGCGGTGGCAAGTTGCAGGTTAACCCTAGCTTGGGCGGTACTGAGATCGGGTTGCGGGGAAAGCAACGGCAAGACATTACTCGAAACCACGGCTTGTCCGTCCACTAATTGCACATTGACCGGCAAGTTTGGCACAATGCGATCTAAGGCTAGGCTGGAAAGGTCGACGACACCACGAACTTGACCACTGCCTAGGTTACCCACCACCTGCACGGGACTTCCTTCTACGGTTAATTGTACCTGAGCATTGCCCCGAAAACTACTAATATCTGGGGTATTTCCCAAAGAAGAAAGGAGAGAGTTAAGGTTTCCTGTGAGAAATACATCACTACTGACTAAGGTTGATTGTACCGGTAAATTAGGGATGATAGGATTAAGGTCAATGGTTCCCACTTGGGCTGTGGTGGTTAAAATGCCGTTCCCCACGTCTATATTGGCGTTGAGGGGATTACCATTAACCAGTAACTGGGCATTTCCATTGACATTGAGACGGTTAATATTCAACTGTCCCCCGTCGAAAAGATTGGTGAGGGAACCTGAGAGGTTGAAATTGCTTCTATTCAATTGGACGGGGGCCGCTAGGTTGGGAATATAGGGATCGACAGGTAAGTTAGAGACGGCAGCGGTTGCCGTGATGTTTCCTTGGGATAACGCAGTTTCAAGGGCGATCGCACCTTGCCCCACTTGTAGCTGTAAGTTACCTTGGCTTTGAAGACTATTTAAGCTAAAGTCATCCAGTTTTCCAGCAATATTAATATTACCATCACTAAGGGTCACAGCTTGGGTTAAAACTTCGGGGGGACAGGTAATAAAAGAACAAGCTAATTCTACAAAGGGATCAAGAGAAAATTGATTAGCTGTAATCTGGGTTTGCCATTCTTTTTCTTCAAGATTTCCTAATCCTCTAACGGTAAGATTCCCTTCATCGGAGGTTAACACTGTATCCCGAATTAAGATATCTTTTCCCCCTAAAAGTATCGATCCTCTACCTGAAATGTTTTCCCCTGAAACCCTGATAACACCAGGAGCAGACCATTCTATTTTACCTTTGGGATCTCCTAGGGTTCCTCCTATTTGACCTTGCGCTTCAAGGGTTCCGATACTAACATTTTGGGGCGATTGATAATAGGGTTGGGCGAGTTCGTCTCCTGGTACTTTTGCTTCAAATTTTAACGCAATGGGCATCTTTTGCCAGTTAATTTCTTTATTTTCTTCTAATGCTTTTAAGATCCCTAATTCAACTTTTCCTGTGGCGGTAATGTTGCCCCCTGCGGTGGGTTTGACTTGAAATTCTTTGAGATTAATTTGATTTAAGTTTGCTTGAAAAACTGTTTTTAAATCTTCAATTCTTGTTTTTTCAATTAATAACGGTTTACTATTATTAATCGTACCAGTAACAATCGGATTTTTAATTGCTCCTGTTAACTTTATTTTCCCTTCAACTTCCCCTGCTAAATTAACCGGCAATTGGATTTTTAAAATATTCGATATATTTTTTAGTAAAAAGGGATTAATATCAACATCAATATCATAGCCTTTCTGCCAATCTAGTGAGCCTTTAATATCAGTAGCAAACTCACCTAACTTAATCCGAGTTTCGTTAAACTGGACGGTTTGATTATTAAAATTTAATCCTAAATCTAGCTGAATAGGAACTTTCAATGCTTCTAAACCAGCTTGCACATTAGAAAGTTCAAAATTTCCATTTCCTGCTGTTCCTTCAATCTCTTCTAAAGAGGGGACATTAATATTTAAGTTACTGTCAACTAAACCACTCTTTAATGTTACCGGTAAATTAGGAATTATGGCTGCTAACTCAGGTAAAGCTAATTGAGATATCATCAAACTTGTCTGAGTTTGGAAGGATTTTATATTAGTTTGTCCTTTAATAGCAATCTCACTGTTTAATAAAGATACATCTAAATCATAACTAACTTCTTGTTCTTCATTAGAGCGATATGTATAACCTCCTGTTCCATTTGCATCTATTTTTATTAATTCTTTAAACCCATTCGGAAGTAAAGCAATATTAGCATTATTTAACTCAATATCGGCATCAATATCAACGGGTAAATTTAATTCTGTCTCTTCGAGTTGTTCACGTTCTTGAAACCCTAGCCATTTTCCAGAGGGATTTTGTTCGACATATAAGTTAGGATCGTCTATAGTAATATCAATATCTAAAGGCTGTCCGATTAATAAAGGTAAAGGATTAAATTGAACCGTTAACCCATCAAGATCGACCCGATCGGGATCATTTTCTGTGGTAGGAATAGACGTTTGACCAATACGAATATGATTAAAAGAAAAGCTTTCAACTTCACCAACTCTTACCTCTCTTTCTAATGCTTTGCTTAACTGTTGAGACAGCAAAGGAGATAACTTTTCATAGACAAAATAACTAACCCCTCCATAGGTTGCAACCCCCAATGATAATAACACTCCACCAGCGATCAAACTTGAGGGTTTTTTGATGAAATTATAGAATTTTTGCAATACGGGCGTACTACCCTCAGAGGGTTCTGGGGGTGGGTTGGGGGGGATATTAGTCATGAGTCCTTACACCACAGATTCAGTCGATCCACTGACTAACTTAACACAAATTTTCTGTTTATGATTTAAGGCTATACTGAACGTTCACAAACTAAAATAGTTCCTTTCTCTCCTAGGGTAATGCGTATTTCTTCATCTAAATAAAGTATTTTTAGCTTTCCTTTTGGCGATCGCTTCATCTGAAAATAAATCTCTCCTGTTTCTTCATTCATTGCTTTGGGGGGAACTAAACCGAACATTAATTTTAATATAAATGAGGTAAATAATTCTTTTAATCCTTTATTATCTGATTTTTCGGTATTAAATACTTGTTTCCACACACTTAAATCTTGATCAGCTTGTGGCGTTAACTTTCCTCCGGTAAACTCCACTTGTAAAGTCTCATCAGTAGCAGGATAACAAATTCCTAAATTATGCACAAGTCCTTTTAATTCAGGAAAATTAGGGTCAATTACGGTAAATTCTACAATAATATCATGACTTCTCTTTTCTTCTTCGTCTAGCAAGATCACAGGCTGTTTTACGCAGTCAATTACTACTTTAAGATTGGTTGGTTGAAACATATTAAAGGCCAAGCGTCCCAACGTATACGCATATTGGCCATTGGGTAGCTTTTCTCCTTGGGGAAAGGATGGCGCACTAATTAATCTCCACTCTGCTGATTCTAAGCGATCGCTGTGGCTAGGTGCAACCGTTGGATTAAGTTCACACAGTTGTTCTATTTTAGCCTTGACTGCTTCGTGTTTAACGTCTCCGTCATATTGTTTCAAAGCTTCTCTTAAAGCGGTTTTTGCTGCGTCTCTTGGGGTGGTTACACTCATAATGCTTGATTCATTTACATTTTGTTACAATGTAGAATAATGGGTTTAATAGTATTAAACCCCTACGGACTCCTTATTTTACCCTTAACTTTAATTTTTTTGACATACTTATTATGACTATTCATAACCCGGTATCTTCCCAAGAAAGTCCTTTAATTATAGGAGGAAATGATCCTGATCAGTTTGACTGGAAAGAGGTTTGGTATCCTGTTCATTATATCGAAGATTTAGACAAAACCAGACCCACATCATTTACCTTATTAGAGAAAAATATTGTTATTTGGTGGGATGAAAAAAACAGTCAATGGAGTGTCTTTGACGATCAATGTCCCCATCGGTTGGCCCCATTATCAGAAGGAAGAATTAATGATCATGGTTGTTTAGAATGTCCTTATCATGGATGGGCATTTTCAGGACAAGGAAACTGTGAAGTGATCCCCCAACAAAAGCCAGAAGGAAAAGCAGAACAATCTCCTAGAGCCTCTGTGAGAACCTACCCTACTAAGGTAGCGCAAGGGTTATTATTTGTCTATGCCGGGAAGACAGAAAATGCAGACAAAACCCCCATTCCTTTAGTGGATGTTTTAGAAGAAAAGTCCGATGAATGGGTTTGTATTAATACCTTCCGAGACATCCCCTATGATGCCTTAACCTTAATGGAAAATGTGTTAGATTCCAGTCATATTCCTTACACTCATCACAAAAGTGTGGGCAACCGATCTAATGTTTCTCCTGTGGATTTAGAGGTAGTTGAATCAGGAAAATGGGGGTTTAAAGGGGTGTGGGAAGAAGGGCCAAGAAAAGGCACTTTAGGAAAACAAACCACCCACTTTTTTGCCCCTGGAATGATGTATCATGATCTGACTTCTAAACAGTTCGGCCGTACATTAACAGTTGTGTATGCTACCCCTATTAGTAAGGGAAAATGTCGATTATTTGCTCGGTTTCCCTTCAAATTTTCCTCACCCATTCCTAAATTTTTAATCAAATTAACCCCTCGTTGGTATTCCCATATTGGACAAAATGGCGTATTAGAAGATGACCAAATTTTCTTACATTATCAAGAACGTTATTTAGAAGAAAAAGGAGGAAGTGCTAAGGTTTCTAAAGCCTTTTATTTACCTACCAAAGCCGATTTATTTGTTTTTCAATTGCACACTTGGATCAATCAATATCAGGCACAATTATTCCCAGAAGAGTCCTTAAGTCCTGCCTTATCCTCAGAAACCTTACTAGATCGTTATCATTCCCATACAAAACATTGTAGTAGTTGTCGCACTGCTTTAAAGAACTTACAGCGCATAAAAATAGGAGTCGCGATCGCCACGTCTGTCATTTGGTCATTCATAGTTATCTTATTATTAACATTAGATCATCCTTCTCTTTGGGGTATGATATCATTGAGTTTGACTGTTCCTTTGGGTGTAATTATCTGGTTAGGTTTAAATCGACTAGAAAAACAATTTTATCAAGGTCGAGAAATTCCCCCAAGAAATTTACCTGATAAAAAATAGTCGCTATTTTTAACTAAAAAATGATCTAACAATTATCCAAATTAGTGTACAATAATTATCATAAAGATCCTTGGTTAGCTGTTAATTTATCCATGTTTTTTCCTGGACTGGGTCAATTTTATGCTGGCAATTATTTACAAGGATTTTTATTTTTTAATGGTCAAATTCTTTGGATAGTGCTGACAGCTTGGCATATTTTTGCTGCTAGGGGAAATACTGTCACGGGTTTGATTTGCTTAGGGATAACAGTTATCTTCTATTTGAGTAATTTAATAGAAGCTCATCTCAGTGTTTATAAAAAGAGAAACGATCCCAACCTAGAAAAAATACCACGGAAACATAAAAATCTTTGGTTTGCTATTTTCATCAGCCGAATTTTACCAGGATTAGGTCATCTTTATCTGCAAAAATCTATCATTGGTTTACTCCTTTTAACGGCTAGTTTAATTATCATTGGAATTGATGATTTTTATGCTAATTTATTATTAATTAGTCCTTTGATTACTGCCTTAACCATTTATCATACATACCTTATTTTTCCTGATAGAAGGAATAGGGGGAAAGTCTTACTAATTATCCTGATGACAGGAGCTATTTTTATCCTAGGAGTCATCGTTAATTATTATCCACAATGGTTAGAAAAACACTTTGATAGATTTATGATTCCCAGTGAATCAATGCAACCCACATTGCAAATAAATGATATTGTTTTCGTGAAAAAATCCCCTAATTATGTCCCAAAAATAGGGGATATTGTGGTTTTTACTCCCTCAGAAAACATCAAAAAAGCTGATCCCGACGTATCAGATTATTATATAAAACGGATTATTGCCACAGCAGGAAACAAAGTGGAAATTAAACAAGGCCGAGTTTATCTAAATAATACAGCCATCCAAGAACCTTATATTGCAGAATCACCAGAATATGAGTTTAAATCTAGGATTATTCCGGCTGATCATTATTTGGTTTTAGGGGATAATCGTAATAATAGCTTAGACTCCCATATCTGGGGAATGTTACCAAGAGATGTCATTGTCGGCCAAGCTTATAAAATTGGCTGGCCACCGAAGAGGATACAATCATTAGAGTAGAGGGAGCGCCGGAGCAGGGAGTAGGGGAGCAGGGAGAAAGTGTATAAATGAAAGTTTAAATTTGCAATAGGTTATCAGTGATTAGTAATAATTTGTTACAATAAAGAGGATAGGATTCAGTAATTTTCCTTAAAACAAATAACCCAAATGGGTGAGCTATCTGGGGGAAGTAGAAAGCAAAGAATTTTCTTAAGATAAGGTGTATAAGTGAGATCGCACTAGCTGATTTCAAAAATAATAAATGTCTTTCGTTTAGTTTGAGCAGGAGCAACCCCATGGAACTTATTTCACTTTCTTTAATCTTAGCCGGAACCTTTATCGTAGATTTTTTACTTCACAACAATTAGCTCTTCATGGGGATCTGTGTTTCCAATAGTCTTACGTAAATAGCTCTCTTCTAGCTACACTAAAGGAAGAGAGCTATTTTCATAGTTACTGGTTGCTTGCTCTAAATGATGCCAAATGGTTTGTAATAGTTCCTCAACTCCGACTTTAGTCACAGCAGAAATTGCAAAAACGGGAGACTCGCTTAACTGTTGTAATTCTTCTTTTATCAAGTCTAGAGTATCTCGATCGCAAGCATCTACTTTATTAAGAGCTATAATTTGAGGGCGATCGCTTAATCCTCGTCCATAAGCAGTTAACTCTTGTTGGATCACTTCATAGTCAGCGATGGGATCAGCAGAAGTGACATCTACCAGATGCAAGAGGAGACGGGTGCGCTCAATGTGTCGTAAAAATTCATGGCCCAATCCGATCCCTTCGTGGGCCCCTGCGATCAACCCAGGAATATCAGCAAATACGGTTCCGTCCCCGGTGGGTTTTCGTACCACTCCCAGGTTAGGCACTAACGTGGTAAAGGGATAGTCAGCAATTTTAGGACGGGCGGCGGATAATGAAGCGATTAAGGTGGATTTTCCCGCATTAGGTAAGCCTATAATCCCTACTTCTGCTAATAACTTCAATTCTAATCTAAGGTTGCGGTGTTCCCCTTCTAGCCCCGGTAAAGCGTATTCTGGGGCCCGGTTTTGGTTGCTGAGAAAGTGTTTATTCCCTAACCCACCTTTTCCCCCTTCAGCAACGCAAAGGGTTTGACCATTTTTTACTAAATCTCCTAATATTTCTTCTGTTTCTAAGTCATAGACGACTGTACCACAGGGAACCTCTACAATGGTATCTTTACCCATGGCACCGGTGCAGTTATTGGGACCCCCTCGTTTACCGTTATCTGCTTTGAAACGACGCGCATAACGAAAGTCTAATAAGGTTTGTAGGTTTTCTTCTGCTTTAAGGATCACTGATCCCCCTTTTCCTCCATTTCCCCCTGCTGGCCCCCCTGCCGGGACATATTTTTCCCGTCGGAAGGCCACAATACCATCTCCTCCCTTTCCTGCTTCGACTTCGATTTCTGCGCGATCGATAAACTGCATTCTCTGTGTTCTAACCCATTAATCCTTCTTTAATTGTAGTCTCGAATTTCTGCATTGACTATTAAATCATTACAAGGAAGTGAGAAACATTAGGTTTCAAACTAGAGTAATTGTAGGATGAGCAATGAAAACCTTACCATTACCAATAGTCTTTTAACATAAATTAATAGATGGATGAACTAGGGAAAATTAATGTTAGTTCTATCTTGTTCCCTTTTTTTCTCTTAATTCTACTTAATGAGTTTGAAAAATTTTCAATTTTTGGGACTGAAGTTCTCAATAATTCATTTTAAAATAATAAGTAACGAGTTAAAAAAAAGGAGTTATTCTCATGCAAAAGCTTATTGTTACCTCTTTAGCTTCTACTGTTTTAATGATGGGTATGATGCCTCAAACTCAGGCTCAAGTTCGTGTTGTTCCTCGTCCTTCTGTTGAACCTATTCGTCCTGTAGAAATAAGGAAACCCTCTGTTGTTCCTAATAATTCCGGAAATCTGGCTGCTCCTGATTCTGGTCCTAATACAGCAATAGGTGATGGTGATACTTGCTCAGGAGTCAGTGGATGCAATGATTTTATTGCTGAGTGTATCGGGGGTGGTGGGGACTATGTTCCTATCGAACACAACGATAAAGGACAACCGACTGCCGGCAGTTGTGATATGTCTTAAATAATTGCACCTAGCAGCTTTTAGTCCTATAGCAGCATTGTCCACTGTTGTCTTATTTCATTCATGGTTTTACAAAAAACTGATCAAACAATCCAGTAAACAGTGCTGCGCTCAAATTTCGTCCGCTTGTTCATAAAATTCATGAATTTCTTACAGCTACCCATTGAAATAATTAAATATTTATCATTAGGATATTAATAAATATTACTTCGATGAGCAATTAAAATAACAGTAACTTTATTTAGTTTATCATCAATTTCATAAACAACCCGATAATCCCCTACACGATAACGATAATATCCTGATAAATTAGCTTTCAATCTTTTTATATTAGGATGATAATAAGGATTAATTTTTAAACGTTCAAAACAACGATCTAACTTTTTTTGTAATGAACCAGAAGCAGACTCAAAAAAAGATTGAGCATCAATACTGATTAAAACTGTATATTTAATATTTTCGTTTGAGTTGCTCAACAGAAGTCACCTTACCTTGTTTAACATTTTCCTGTGCTTTCGTAAATGCTTGTTCAAATCCTGATATTTTCAATAGTTCCTCAGTTGCATCATTATCTTCTTTCTCTAATAAATATTCTAAAAAATCAGTAGCAACTAATAATTTTTCTGATGATAGTTGCTCAATATATTCTTTAGCTTTTTGACGAATTTCTATACTTTTCATAGGTAAATTAATAAGTGGATACAGAAATTATAGCACATACATGACTTTTGAGATCAATAAAATGATCTTAATTAGGAAACATTTCTGATATAGATCACAGTGATAAAAACAGTCTAGAAATTATACTTAAATTAAGATAACTAATTCTAACAGAGGAATATCATTTATGCTTCGACGTTTAACTGCAATTTTAACTGCTGTTTTGATAGCATTTATCGTCATGGTTAAACCTGTTCATGCTGAAACTAACCCTTTTAATGAGTTTTCAGAACAAGTTTATTCTATTATAGATGAAACAGGAAAAATTTTTTCTTTACCTGACTTTGTAAATCATCATCCAGAAGAGAAAAATGGATTAAAAAAGTTTTTCCAAGACGCGCTAAAAGGAGTTACCAATCATAGACAATATGATAATATCCAAATCATATCTTTAACAGATTTTTTTATGGATCATCCAGAATATAAACAGTCCTTGAATGAATTTTTAAATAAAAACGTTTCAGGTTTTGAGGAAACTATTAAAGTTATCAAAACAGCAGAAACAGTCTATTTTGTTCTGGTTGCTTCTTGTGGTATCGTAGACGGCATTGCTACAACAGCATTCCCTCCGGCTGGTGCTTTAGTTGGTGCTTGTGGAATTATTGCACCTGCAGGTCAAGCAGTACCTTGGGTAAAAGCAGTATTTAGTATAATTTAAAAGATTTTAAGTTGTAGGGTGGGCAATGCCCACCTTATAATTTAAAGTAGAGCTAAAGATCAACAAATTCAACGGTAGAAGCATCTAGTTTAGTTCCTAAATAGTTTAATCTTTCAATTCCAATAATATTTCCTTGTTGATCTTTAATTAAAGATAAGTCTTCTTCTACTTCATCAACTAAAAATTCTTTTTTTGGATCATCAAACCAAATGGTTAAGGTTTTTGCTTGTTGATCATGATAAATTTTTAAGTTGTCCATATTAAGTCACCTCGTTTAATTTTATTAGTTCAGTTTCTCCCCATATTTCAGGTAAGGGTATTACCCAAGATATAGGAACAGAAATAACATCTAAGGTTTCTCCATCTCTAAAAACTTCTAAATTATAGCCAGCTTCTGATTGTTTTTTTGTAGGTTTTAAATAGTCTAAAACTACTCCTTTATCTCCTTTTTTAACTAGGCTATTAGGGACATCGAATTTTAACTCTACCCATTGAAATAATTGAATATTTGTCACGATTAGTTTTCCTCTAATTTATCAGGATATAAAGTAATTAATTTTATTGTATCTTCTCCTTCACTTTGCTGCCAAATAGTAATGACTTTAATTAATTTTCCATTTAGACTAATCCATTGACTTTTTACCTTAAACCTCTGTCCCCAGTCTGTCTGAGTAATTTCATCAATTTCTTGACCTTGCACTGCTTTAATTATATCTTGTTTAAGCACTTGCCAATTATCTAACGTATAGCCATATTGTCCTAAATATTTTGATTTATCATCTTTTCGTTGATAAATGAGTAAATATCTAGTCAACTTTGCATTTTCAATGACTAAATTCGATGAAATTTTCATAAGTTTATAGTCATTATATTTTAAAAAGGTGGGAATTGCCCACCTTACTTTAACTATGCTCCGACTGCTTCTTTTGCTGCATACATCACTTCTAAAGTAATCTCCGAAAATCCTCTTTCACGGGCAAACTTTTCGGTGTTTCGCTTCACTTTACCGCGAACAAAACCAGGAACTTTATTCAATTCTGCTTGTGCTTCTTTGTTCCAATTCAAGTCAGAATCAGCCGAAATTCCTTTAGTAATCACCTCTTTAGTATCATGACCTCCAAAGATTTCTAAAAGATGATCTTCCATGCCCAACGTAAAGGAATTATAAACTAAATCAGCAATCTGATTTGTCCCTTCATAACCACAGAAAGGTTTATAACCAATGGGGAAGTTTTGAATGTGAATCGGGGCAGCAATAACACCACAAGGAATGTCTAATCTTTTACCCACATGACGCTCCATTTGCGTGCCAAAAATAGCAGAAGGTTCGATCCGTGCGATCGCATCTCCAATCTCTCCATTATCATCACTAATTAACACTTGATCGCAATATTCGCTCACTTGTTCTTTAAACCAGTCTGCATCATATTTACAATAAGTTCCGGCTAAAACCACATGAATTCCCATCTCTCTTGCTAATATTTTAGTAATAGCAGCAGCATGGGTATTGTCCCCAAACACAACAGCTTTTTTACCGGTTAAATTTTGACAGTCAATGGAACGAGAAAACCAGGCAGCTTGGGACACATATAATGTCTGTTCGTTGATGAATTCTTCATAATCAACATTAGCCCCTTGCTCATTAAGAATCTGTTGAATTTTGCGAATACATCGGGCTGTTTCTACCACTCCCATCGGTGTAATATCCACATAAGGAAGGTTAAATTCTTCCTCTAAATATTGAGCCGTTGCTACCCCTAACTCTCGATATGGAACTAAATTAAACCAAGCTTTCGGTAAGTTCTTTAAATTGTGAACCGAGGCACCATCGGGAATCACTTCATTAACTTCAATTCCCAAATCTTTCATTAATTGTTTTAACTCTCTACAGTCATGTTGGTTATGAAAGCCTAGGGTAGAAATGCCGATAATATTAACAGAAGGATGCTCAGTTTTTTCTTGGGGTAATTGCTCTTTTTTACGGGCTTTTTCCAGGTAAAATTTAACAATTTGGTGTAGGGTTCTATCAGCCGCTTGTAACTCGTTGTAACGGTAATGGTTGACATCCGCTAACAACACATCCCCTTGAGCATCCATTTGGGCCCGTTCGACAAAATTGGCCAAATCTTCCTGTAAAATGCTAGAGGTACAAGTGGGGGTTAAAACAATTAAATCTGGCTTTTCTTCCCCATCCTTGCGAACAATATTGTTAACTACCTTTTCTTGGGAACCCCGGGCCAAAACGTTGCGATCGACAATACTCGCAGTGACAGGGGTAAAGTCTCTTTCTCTCTCTAACATCGATCGCATGACGTTAAAATAATCATCCCCCAGGGGTGCGTGCATGATAGCGTGGACGTTTTTAAAAGAACTCGCAATGCGTAGAGTGCCAATGTGTGCAGGGCCGGCGTACATCCAATAGGCCAGTTTCATAGCGTTCTCCTAATGTATTAAATAAGACGTGATAATGACACGCTGATAAGCTGTTTTTGATTGTCTCAAAGTTGTCGCGTTTATTGAGCGTCTGCTTAAATAATGTTACATAAAGCAAAACAGGCTCGAATTGTTAAGTTTTTTTTAAAAAAAGTGCAGGATGTGGGTTAATGAATTTTTTGAAAGAGACGAGAGTTGAAAGGTGGTTAAACTATATAAAAAAATCCCATCACTGACCAAATAAGTAGGTAGGCATAATTAAAGGAATAAAACTTGTAGGGTGGGCAATGTCTCAAATGGTTTCTGGTTCAGGTTTATAAGCTTTTTCTTAGCATTGCCCACCTTACGTTTATTTCTAACCACCTACGTATAAAGCAAATATGAAACTAGGTATCTTTATTTATTTGAGTTGCAATCAGTAATTACTTATCATAGAAATAGCTAAATAATAGGACAAAATAATGATTAATGTTACTAATGTTATTCAGGTTAATTCAAGTCGAAAGCAAGCATGGGAATTAATTTCTGATTTTGAAGGGGTTTGGGAAAATTCTAATCCTGCTCATCAAGGAACTAAAGTTTTAAGTCAATCTAAACGTCCTCTTCGTAATGGTCTTAAATGGTGGCAACGGGAGGAAGTGGGTTGGGTTCAAGGAGAATTTGTGGCTACTTTAGATAATGTCATTCCCGAACAACAATTTACCTGGAGTACCACGGCAACTTATCAGTTATTAGGTGTCCCGTTTAAGGTTAATGAAGGGGGAAAATTTATAATTGAAGAGAGAGAAAAAGGAATCGTTTTAAAACATGAATTATGGGGAAAATTTGAAGACTCTTTTTGGGGTAAACTCTTAGAATGGATTGCTTTAAATATTCTCAAAGAAGAAACAGCGATCGCAGAACATAACTTAACGGAACTTCGCTATTTTAAGAAAGTGTTAGAAAACAAGACTAAAAATGATCAAAACAGTTAGATTAAGTTGGTTTTTTTATTAATTATGTCCGCCAAATTTGATCAGCAACTTGAGCGACCTCTTTGATTTCTGCTACATCATGAACCCGTAAAATATGGCTTTTAGAAGCGATGGCACTACAACAAGCGGCAGCGGTTCCCCAGACTCTTTTTTTGGGGTCTTTTTGGTTTAAAATATGTCCAATAAAACTTTTACGAGAAACCCCGACTAAAATGGGGCAATTTAAACGATGAAACTGAGATAAATTTTGTAATAATTCTATATTTTGTTGATAGGTTTTAGCGAAGCCAATACCAGGATCAATAATAATTTTATGCTGATCAATTCCTGCTTTCATGGCTTGATTGACTTGACATTTTAACCATTCTATGATCTCATTAATTAAGTCTTGATAATCGGTTTTTTGTTGCATGGTTTTAGGGGTTCCTCGAATGTGCATAATAATAATAGGAACGTCTAAACTTGCCACAGTTGAAAACATTTTTTCGTCAAACGTTCCCCCAGAAATATCATTAACAATATCCGCTCCTGCTTCAATGGCTGCTTGAGCCACTTGGGATCTTGTGGTATCAATAGAGATAGGAATAGAACCATTTTGACGCAAGGTTTTAATAATAGGAATAACTCGCTTTAACTCTTCTTCGAGGGTAATTTCTTCAGCCCCAGGACGAGTTGATTGACCCCCAATATCAATGATATCTGCACCATTATCAATCATTTTTTCTGCTTGAGATAAAGCCGTTTCAATACTATTAAAGTCTCCTCCATCACTAAAACTATCGGGAGTCACATTTAATATTCCCATTAAGTAAGTGCGTTTTCCCCAGTCAAAAATAGTCTCTCTAATTCTTAAATTATTCATTTTTTGTATTAATTATTAACAGTTTACCCCCCTTCTAAAAGGGGGGTTAGGGGGGATTTTGCCTTAAAAAAGTTACTGATAATTAACAATAC
>NZ_PRLH01000104.1 GCF_003013815.1 Cyanothece sp. BG0011
GGTCTGAGTTAATATCAAGAGAAATCTGTGCAGAACTTTACGAACCAATTCTTGCATCATCTATTCATGGAATCATTAAAAACTTAACTTTAGAAATAGAGTATGGTAAAGTGAATTTTAATCATGGATTAGTTATGGTTAAAGATACAGAAAAGTCTGAAGAAGAAATGGCTTATTTACTTGATTCAGATTTTTATGCAGAAAACAAAATAGAGGGAGATGAAAATGTCTGGAATACCCTTAAATATTTCAACAAATCCGCAAGAAACCTTTTCAGATGGAGTATTACCGATGTCCTCCATCAGGCAATGGAACCTAAACCAGTTGACCCCTAACTATAGAACAACAGCCATAGAATTACCCTATAAACACAAATTTATTGATAGAGAAACAGGTAAAGAAATTCAATTATATTCTAGTGATTTAGTTGTTTCTTCTACTTCTTTATCTTTAACTACAGACTTAACAGAACTATCATTAGATAGTTTGATTGCGTTTCTAAAATGCTGGTTTCTTTTGCAAAAGCTTAAAAATCTTTCAGAAAAAGCTTTACAAGAAGCTGCTGAAGAACTAGAAGAAATTTGTAATTTTTACTCTGACTATTCACCCCCAACAACTACAAACAAGCTTGAACCTCAAGTTTTTGAAGCTACAATCATGCCAGCTAAAATTCGACCTCCTATTGTTTTAGACTCATAGATTTTTTAGTAATTTTTTATGGAAAACCCGCCTATTTATAAACCTTCAAAACAAGATTCTTCTCTAAGACAAGGAGAAATATTAACAGGAGTTATCCAATATACTCCCATTATTCATGAATCATCCAAAGAGTCACAACAATTATCTTTTAAGCAAATTATTCATCCTTATGCAATAATTGTCACACAAGATTGTGACTTAGATTGGGATTATAGGACTAGAAACAATAACGAAAATAAACCATCGAAACTGTTAAATTCGATTATTTTGTGTGAAATTGCTACAGCAAAAGAAGTTAGAAAGACAGATGGCATAAATCGTAAAGAGTGGGAATTAGTATCTTCTCATCGTCATGAGAGATTCTATTTTTTTGAGAAGATTCCTATTGAATATGATTTAGAACAACAGGGTTTAATGGAACTAACAGCAGATTTTAAGAAAGTTTTTGGTATAAACTCAGCTAATCTTTACAATCAAATTCAAACTGGTACAGCCAAAAGAAGAAGCATTTTAGAAAGTCCCTATTTAGAGCATTTTTCAAGAAGATATAATAGTTTTCATGGCAGAGTTGCATTACCTTCTCAATATGAAAGTGAAAAAGAAGGGTAGATATTGATAATAACATTTCTAATTAGTTATAATTTCTGGACTAACCATAGAAACATAAGGAGATAATAAATAATCTTTGGCTACTTTTTGCACCATTTCGGAACTAATATTATTAATAAGGTCTGGAAATTTCTGATCAAATTCAATGCCTAACCCTAGGGTTTCATACCATCCATATAAATGGGCAACTTCTGCATTAGTTTGTTTGCTTAATGCGTATTGCCCTAATAACTTATTTTTAGCGGTTTGCAGTTCTTCTGAAGTTAATTCTATTTCACATAACCTCTCAGTTTCCTTTTTTAATCCTTCCATAGCAATGTTAGTATTATGGGGGGCTGTACCGATATAGGTGACAAAGTAAGAGGGTTGTAAACGAGTGGGGAAAAAGGCAGAAACGTCATAAGCCAGTCCTTGTTTTTCCCTTAGTTCGACAAACAAACGACTCGACAACCCATTGCCTAAATAGGTACTTAATAGTTTTAAAACGGGGTAATCAATATGGTCAACTCCAACCCCTAAATAGCCTAACATAATAATACTTTGCTGACTGGATTGATCGGTGATTATTTCCCTAGGAGAAACCCTTAAAATAGGAAGGGATGAAAGGGTTAAAGGAGAGGAGGGATTTTGCCAAGTTCCCAAGGTTTTCTCAATTAACTCAACCCCTTGCTGTCGGGTAATATTGCCTGATAAACTAATAATTAAATTATCAGGACGAAAATGTTCATAATGACACCGTTGTAAGTCTTCTCGACTCACTTGACAAACGGTTTCTTCTGTGCCTAGAATTGAGCGTCCATAAGGATGTTCACCATACATTGTTTCTCGTAATTGATTAAAAGCAATGTTAAACGGTTGTTCTTGTTGGGAACGAATACTTTGACAAATTAACTGTTTTTCTAGGGCAATTTGTTCTTCTGGAAAAGTAGGCGATCGCAAAATTTCTGCTAATAAGTTTAAAATCGATTCAAAGTCCGCTGAAACAGTTTTCAGACTCATCATAAAGTAATCCGATGCGGTATCCCCTCCTAAGCTGGCCCCCATCGATTCAATGGCCTCTGCAATATCAAGAGAGGACATGGTTTGGGTTCCTTTGGTAATAACACTCGCTAATAAATGAAAAATCCCTGCTTTTTCTGGGTTTTCCCATAACGTCCCTGTTTGTTTCCAAAAAAATCGCCCCGATACCAAGTCGGCGGTGGGATTTTCTCGAACAATTAAGGTGATACCATTATCTAATTGCAAACGATGGAGAAAGTTGGCGGTAGAAACGAGAGAAGAGGTTTTCATTATTGATAGAATTATGTATCAGTAATCAGCAGGGTTTCATGACGGTGATAGCATACTGTTGTGTCGATAAATATTGACAAGCAATCTGTTGCAATTTTTCCACCGTATATTGTTGAATTAAGATAGGATAGGTAAAGGCAAGTTTGGCATCGGCTAAGGTTTGATAATAACCATATAATCCTGCTAATTGACTGGGGGTTTCCGTAGAAAAAATATAATCATGACACAGTAATCGTTTGGCTTTGTTTAATTCTGTTTCTGTAATTGGTTCTTTTTGTAATTGTTTTAAGCGATCGCAGATAATGGCCTCAACTTCTTCTAAATCTTGGGGATCTAACCATGCTCCAATGGTAAACAAACTAGAATCTTGTTGCAAGGAAAAAGAACTTTCAATATCCATCACCTGTTGTTTCTCTTCTCGTAATTCTTGAACGAGACGAGAGGTTCTGGCCCCGGCTAAAATTACAGAGAGTAAATCGAGTCCGATTCCTTCTTCAAGTTGGTCAATTCCTGGTCCTATCCATCCCATCAGTAAGCGTCCATGGGCTAATCTGGGAAAATAAATATCATTTCGTCTAATTTCTTTTAAAGGGGGTTCTGGCTTAATTTCGTGGGGGGACATTCTGAGGGGATAGTAAAATCAGAAAAGGTCTTTTCTACCAATGAGAGGGCTGCTTTTTCTTCAATATTCCCCACCACCACCACTGTCATGTTATTGGGTTGATAATGAGTCCGATGAAAACATCGTAACTGATGGGCTGAATAGTTTCTTAATTGGGTTTCGTGACCGAGAATCGAATGACCGTAGGGATGGTGTTGATATAATGTTTCACAGAGGCTTTGAAAGCATACCCAGTCAGGGTCATCGTAGGATAGTCTGATCTCTTCTAAGATAACATCCCTTTCAAGCCCAAATTCTTCGTCAGGAATGGCTGCTTGTAGTAAAATTTCTCCTAGATAAGGTAAGGTCTGGGTTAGGCCCTCCCTCGCTATGGTTAGGAAAAAATGGGCATAGTCGTAACTGGTGAAGGCGTTGGTTATGCCTCCATGATGTTCTATAACCTGATCAAAATCTCCTGGAAGAATACTTTGACTTCCTTTGAAGATCATATGTTCTAAAAAATGGGCAGTTCCTTTCCAGTGATGAGGTTCCACTCTCGCCCCTGCTTTGACCCACACATCAACGACAGTCACAGGTGTAACAGTAAGGTTTTGATGGACAACCGTTATCCCCTGGTCGAGTTGGGTTACACTCACTGGAAGACCCAAAGTTTTGTAACGATTTGTCTGTTGTCTCAATGCCTAATATTGTTAGGGTTTCTTTAATTTTAGGTTAAGTTTCAGATTTTGTCTTGCTTAACCCTGGTAATATCTAGAAATCTTGACATTATCTTAAAAAATCTGAAAGACCACCGTGCCGTTTTACCTCAGTTTATGACCTGGAAAAACCAGGTGGGTATCGACCGCTTATCGCTTCTGTTTCCGAGTACAAGCTCGGTTTACTGCCACGATAGCTGGTTAACGCCCTTAAACTCAAAGCATAGATCAAAAAACTTTATTGGCAGTCACCAACACGGCAGCCTTTCTCTATCTACCTTATCATAAACTCCAAAAATTTTCAGTAGATCGAAAACTTACTTGTTTGGGCTGCAAGGGAGCAGGGAGTGGGGAGAAGGGGAGATTATTTTAAAGTATTTTAGAGTAAATAAAAGTTCAAAAGGTTATAAATCTCTAAGAATCTCAATCATATTCCCTAATTTTTTATTTTTATTCTATTTTCTTTCTCCTCCGCTCCGGTCTCCCTGCTCCCCCGCAATTCTAACTAGGATCTTTGTGATCTACTTAATCTAGTCCGTGGATGACTAATTCATAATAGTCCTGATGAATGGCTTCTAAGGCTTGATAGAGTCCTTCTGTATGTATCCATCCCACAAACCCGGCATATAAACAGTCTTGTTGTTCCTTGAAAACAAAAACGTGAAGAATATTTAAAGGATTTTTCCACAATTTAATCGAAATTCCTCGCTCAAAATTCAAGTAAGCTTTGGCTTTTTCAAAGTCTCGGGAATGGCCGTCAGTCATACCAGGAATCAATTGTAGTCTTTCAATCAAAACTGTGGGAAAATCTTTTTCAAATAAGGCGGGGGTTGGGGAGGTTTTCCAGAATTTTTGAATGACATCTACTAAGATAGGATGATTTTTTAATTGACTATGGGAAATATTCGGTAAACAAACAAAATGACCATAGGATAATTTGGTGGATGAAATAGGAATGGTTCCATCACTACCGTTATCTGTATTTCCAGCAATGACTAATGTCGGCACAATTTTTGTGATTCTATCTGCTTTTAAACGGCGATTTTTTCCTAAGTCTGAAGCAATACCAACACCGATGGCTAATGGATCAATAATTCTGGCTAAATCTGCTCCACCCACCGGAGAAGCAATTAAGACGAAAGAGTGGATTTTTTCCCACCATTGAGGATTATTGTGTAGGACTTCAATCCAAATTAATCCCCCCATGGAATGACTGATAATTCTCCAGGGGGTTTGGGGATATTTTTCGATCATTTCTGCGGCTTTTTGGGTCACCATTTCAATTAATGGTTCCATACTTAACCAGGTTTTTACCCATCCTAAATTAGGACTAATAATCAGAGCTTTTTCATTCCCTAATGTGGTTGCCAGTTGATTTATTTCTTCATTGGTATCAGCCCAACCGTGTTGAGCAAAAAGGATGAATTCAGGATTTTCATTCATGGTTAATGTAATTTTTTAAGGGTATAGTTTAGCAGCTAAGGCAATGGCAAGGGGAAAAATTTTATGTTCTTGGATTTGAATTCTAGCGTGTAATGTTTCTAGGGTATCGTTGGCCAAAATAGGAACGGCAGCTTGTAATAAGATCGGACCGCTATCCACTTCTAAACTGGCTAAATGAACGGTACATCCTGTGATTTTTACCCCTGCTTCTAAGGCTTGTTCTATGGCTTTAATGCCTTTGAAACTAGGTAATAAACTGGGATGAATATTAATAACATGATTGGGAAATGCTTCTAGTAAAATCGGGGTAACAATTCTCATCCAACCTGCCATAATCACCCAATCAACTTGATAAGATTTAAACAAGTCGACAATCGCCTGATCTAAGTCTTCTCGACGCTTAAATTGTCGATGATTGAGGAGTTTAGATTCAATTTTAAAGGCTGCTGCTTTTTCTTTGACTTTGGCTTGAGGATTATTATAAATTACAAGGGGGATTGTAGCGTTTAATTTTTCTTGATGGATAGCTTTTGCGATCGCTTCAAAGTTGGTTCCACTTCCTGATGCTAATACACCTAATTTTAATGGGGTTTCTAATTTTAGGTCTTCACTACTGATTTGAGGAGAAATAAAACTAGGAGTGCTATTTTCCATAGTTGAGTATTATTTAATCTTAAATTCTCTTTTTTAATCTTACCATTATTGTTTATCTTATTTTGCTCTTGATGTACATTTTTCAAAAATATAATAATTGCTCTTCTATTGAGTAAGTTTGACTAATTGAATTAATTTATTTTTTTAATATTATCATCATGAATCTAATTGATTGTTTTAGCTTTGACTTGTTGTTTAATCATTTTTTGAACAGCAGAAATTGTAGGGTTAATCTCATAAGTTGGTTTTTGTATTTGTTGAGTATAAGCTTGTTGTTCTTGTTCTATCATCTTAATATCTTGTTTAACTAATCCATCTAACATCGTTTGTGCTGTTCCTGATAGTTTATCTTTAATCCATTGCCGAAACCATCGCGGTAGTTTATGTAATCGCTGGAAAGCATTTAAAGAAGTAAAATGAATCAAATAAGCTTTGGTATGAGTTAAATTAATGGGACAAAATAAACAATAAAGGGTAAAATCTTCTCCCAAAGTTGATCGCCAATGGGGATAAGAATAATTTACCATTAAAGGTTCAGAATGTAAAGAACGAAACTGAGGAAAAAACAGTTGAGAAATTGACCAAATTTTATCAATTTTATAATAACTTTTAGCTTCATAAATAACTTTAACTTCTTTTTCAGTAGTGGTTAATTCTTGTAATTTAGCTTCTGTCCATGCTTGATAATCATGATGGAGATGGCCATGATACATATCCATCAAATTTTCGATTAAAAATGAAAAATGAGCTTGACAATCAATCACAGAAACAGTGCTGATATAATTGAGATGTTCCCATTCATGAATGAACATTGGTTTAACACTTTGGGATTCTAAAACTTTTTGATTGCCTAAAAACAACCAAATAAATCCATGACATTCTTGGACTGGATAAACATTAATTTTACAATTAGGCAAGACTTGATTATCTAATAAATAAGGAATCAAAGTACAGATCCCCTCACTATCAAATTGCCATCCATGATAAGCACATTCTAAAGAATTTTCAACCACTTTACCCTCACTCAGTTTAACCTGACGATGAGGACAACGATTTTCTAATCCATGAATCTTTCCTTGACTATCTCGATAAAGTACAATGGAATGATACCATAACCTAACTTCTATGGGTTTTCTGGTGACTTCTGTACTTTGTGCTACGACATACCAATGGTTTAAATTAATGGTGCAAGTTCTAACATCCATGATTCAAGCAGTCTTCAATAATTGAACTTACTATAAAATATGACCCAAGAGTGGATAAACGTGACGGGAATAATTACTAAAGGCCATCAAGTTGCCTCAGGAATGGCCAAAAATAGTCCTTATCCTCAAGGAACGATTGAAATGCAGACTCCTTTCTTTAAGGAACTCGGGTTAGATATTGCTGCTTTTTTTCCAGGAACCTTAAACATTAACATTCGTCCTTACAAGTTTAAATTGTACAATCCTCAATATACATTTGAAACGGTAAAATGGAATCCTAACTCTCCTTCTGAAACCTTTTCTTTTTCTTGTTGTCAGATTTTCTATCAACAAACCCAATATACTGGACTGATTTACTATCCCCATCCTGAAACAAAACCCACCCATTTTCAAGATGATTCAACCCTCGAAATTTTAACTCAACCCCTTGATGGTATTCAATATGGTCAATCAATGCAACTCAATTTGAATCCAAAAGAAATTGATATTTTTTCTGATTAGAGGTCAAGTAGAATATGATGAAATTAGCAACAAAAATTGAGGCAATTCTCTATCTCAAAGGTCAACCCTTAACCTTAATGGATATTGCCCAATGGGCTAATTGCGAAGTGGATACCGCACAAGAAGCAATGATGGAATTAATTTCTGATTATGCTTACCGTGACAGTGCCTTAGAAGTGGTAGAAACTGAAGCAGGATATAGCTTACAATTGCGCTCACTTTTTGATGATTTGACTGATAATATTATTCCTGCTGAACTGAGTAAAGGGGTTTTGAGAACCTTAGCGGCCATTGCGCTAAAAAATCCCATTGTGCAAACTGAGTTAATTGAACTCAGAGGAAGCACCGCTTATCAGCACGTTCAAGAATTAGTGGAATTGGGTTTTGTTCGTAAACGTCGCCAAGAAAGCGGACGCTCTTACCTCTTAGAAGTTACGACAAAATTTCATCAATATTTTGAAATTGACCAATTTCCCCAATCTACAGATTAATTTTTAGCGATTTTTCCCAGTAGGGTTTATAGTGGGAATATATACAGTGGAACATAAGTCAACCCCAACTTTGGAGTTCTAATGGTATTCAACTTTGATTTTTTCGCTTCTGAACCAGAAGAACAAAACCCTAACACCCTAATCCAATACTTACAACAACAGCATCCTGACACCCTTTCTCGGATTGCTCAATCAGCCAGCCCTGAAATTCAACAAATTATTACACAAAATGTACAGGGATTAGTGGGTATGCTCCCCTCTGGAGATTTTAACATTCAAGTTACCACTGATCGAGAAAATTTAGCCAATCTTCTTGCTTCGGCCATGATGACAGGATATTTCCTCAGTCAAATGGAACAACGAAAGAACTTAGAAGCCAATCTATCTAATGTAGATTCTGTACCCCCCAATCAATCCCATGACCACCAAGACAAGGATTAAGGGTGAGGGGTCATCAAATCAGAGGGACAAGAAGGGAAGTGATAGCCTATTATCTCTTGTCCCCTGTTCATGAAGTCAGAAGTCAGAAGTGTGAAGTCAGAAGTGAAAATAAGCGTGGGGGATTGTGACCCCCCCCTAAATTTTTTACCGCTAAAATAAATTTGTAGGGGGGGGTCACGGAACCCAATTTCTACGTCTAGAAGCGGTCGGGAAACGCGCCGTCGCACGGCGCAAGTTTAACCGACCAAGAGAGTAGAAAGTCTTAATCTCAAGATTATTAGAAAAAAACTTCTGTTCGTTAGAGCCGGAACGAAGTGAGGAACTTCTGACTTCCTACTTCTGACTTCGAGCGAAGCGATAAAACCCCTAACCAGGGTTTAACCCCCTTTAGCAAAGCTTCCCATCACCAAAGCAGATAATAAAATTCCGGGGGTTAATAAAGCAATGAGTAACAATAATTGATCGACAGTCATAGTATACTTCCAAACGTTGATAAGTTCTCCCGTTACGCTAACGTATTTTTCACCAAAATCCCCTTAATTAACTAAATTTTAATACCATTCCGTTAAGTATAATATTAGTATCAATAAAGTTATAAATTTAAGAATAAATGTAAGAAAATGTTAAGAAAAATCATTCAATCTAAACAAGTCATTCCCTTAATGACTAGCTTACTCACGGCCGCCATTGTAACCCCTAGTCAAGCTGCTAACGTTAAGCTAGACACGATGGGTAGAATTATTAGTATTGAGGATATCCAACTGGTGGAAGGGGGTGTGGAAATACCTGGGAATGATTTCACCTTTACAGTAACTAGCACCTATAACATTGATTTTCTCTTTGGTACATTTAACGAAATTTTTGGTGATCCGACACAATCTGGGTTTAATCCTTCTTGTAATGTAGGATCAGGGAATGGTTTATGTTTCTGGGAAAACAATAATCGAGCGCTTCTTTTCACCCATGAAATTAATAATACGTTAAATGCTCTCAATCCCATTCCCTCAGAGGTTGCTGGTACTGTGGTCAATCCGCCACCGCCTCCAATTTCAGTAAACAACATTAGCAATTTTTACCGAATTCCTGTTAATTTTAATCAAGAGAATAACCAGACAAATATTGTTTTCTATCAAGGGACTCATGATAGTAATCTTCAAGAACCCTGGAATAGTCCTCAGATAACACTTTCTGCAGGTTCTGGAGCAGGTACTATCTACGCTAGTGCAGAATTAACCAGTCAAGAATTTACAGCAGAAATCCCCGAATCTTCAAATTTAATGGGTATTGTGGTTACGGTTGGATTAATGATCTTAGTCACAAGAAAAAAATAACCCTTGTTTAATAATTTCAGTAATATCTTGAAAAAAATCGTAAAATAACCATGAAAAAACCCGGTTGATAACCGGGCTGCACTAGCTTATATCTATAAAAAATGAAATCACTATCTAACAGATATTGTTATCCAATTCCTATCTAGCTAAATGGCAAGTCAAGGGACAAGCCGCATAAATAGAAGTGTGAGAGGGAGTTGCGTCGCCGTGCAGCCATCTCAACCAATGAACTTCTTGGGGATGAATTCCCTTAGCTGTTAGTAGTGCTGCTCCCAAGAAAACTACTAATAAATTAACACCAACTAGAGAACCAACCACCAATAAAACAGCACTTACTGGTAAAACTGATTGTAAAACCACTGATGCTAACGCCCCAAACGTTGCCATCAAAACAACCAGGGGAAACCCAACAACTAATAAACAAACGACTAACGTAAAACTCCAAACTAAGAAGCTCTTAACGAACGTTAAAGAGTCAACTTTTCCTAATCCGGTTTTTTGTGCAATTTCCATATCTTCCTCCAGAGCAAACCAGTAACTTTATCTATTTTTGTAGATAACGCTGTGTCAATCAGTATAGATAATCTCACGAATAAAATGAGCTTATTGAAAGAAAAATTTACATTCAAAGGTAACTTTATGGGTTAAAGATTGAAAAATGTTACAAACAAGTTTGATCTCAACGAACTTATCGGGGATCAAGCCTATCTTTAGAGAATTGAATGTAATCTTTTGTAATAATCATTGATATTGTAAGAACTGTAGCTCAGGCTACAACTATCATTTTTCGTTTTAGCCATTCAATTACCGCAAAATATTAATATTTCTTAAATTTAAACGATAATTTTCTCAGAAATAAAACAACGATTAACCGAAAAAACAGCCCTTACCTAAGTTTTCTCAGAAATTTTGGGAACACTAACCCTAGAAGATCACCTGAGCGACAGTTATCACAAACTGTTGAACTTAACGTATTTGTAAGAATAAAGATCATGACCCAATCTCAACGTCCCTCCTTACCCCCTTTACCGCCTCCTCCCATGCCTCCCGTCAAGGATGCAGAAGAAATGAACATGGACATGATGGAGATGGAAGAAGCTTTAGAGGATGTCGGTACTCAGTTTATGCCGGCTTCTCCCGTGATCACAGAGCCAGACAGTCCGGTTGAAGAACCGATGCGCCCATCGGTGCCGAGCCCACCCCCTTTACCTATAACACCCCCAAAAAGTTTTGGTCGTTCTCCTGGGCAACCCAGTTTAGCGGAATTGGTTCGTCATGCTTTTGATGAAGGGTTTTCCGATGTTCACTTAGGAGTTGGAGAAAAACCCCGAATGCGCGATCGCGGGGAAATGATGATTCTGGAGTATCCAGAAATCGATGAAAACACCTTTATGAGTTGGTTAAGGGAAATTCTCAAAGAAGATGAAATTCAACGCTTTAAAAAGGAATTAGAATTTGATGGGGCAACCCAGTATGAATTTGCCAGGGTTCGGATCAACATCTTTGACAGTTTACGGGGGCCGGCGATGGTACTGCGTCTCATTCCCCTGAACATCCTGACCATGGAACAGTTACGACTGCCTATGGTATTTAAGGATATTTCCGATTCTCACAAAGGTCTCATTCTGGTAACGGGGCCAACCGGTTCAGGTAAATCCACCACCATGGCCGCTATGGTGGATTATATTAACAAAGAACATCCTAAACATATTATTACCATTGAAGATCCGGTGGAATTTGTCCACCAAAGTCGTCGCTCTTTGATTAAGCAACGGGAAGTGGGGATGCACACCCTTAAGTTTGATAATGCCCTTAAAGCAGCTTTACGGGAAGATCCCGACATTATCCTAGTGGGGGAAATGCGGGATAAAGAAACGGTGAATACGGCACTCAAAGCAGCCCAAACCGGTCACTTAGTCATGGGAACCCTACACACCAATAGCGCGGTGAAAACCTTGGAACGGATTTTGAGCTTATATAATGCCGAAGAACGAGAAGCGATGCGGGTGGCGATCGCAGAATCTTTAGTCGCTATTATTGCTCAAGGGTTATGTCGGACAACGGACGGAAAACGGGCTGCTTACCACGATATTTTGATCAATACAGAAACGGTCAAAGACTACATTATTCAAGGGAAAAACGACGAAATTCTCGAATTAATGAAGGATGGTGAATTTGATGGCATGATTACCACTAACCAAGCCCTATTTAATCTCTATCAAGAGGGACGCATTACCGAAGAAACTGCTTTAGAATTATCCCCAACTCCCAACGAAATTGCTATGATGCTAAGGGGTCGAATCTAGAAAAAACCCTAAAGAAATGAGGATGGAGGAGGAAGAGAGGTTATAACAGAATTAAGTCTTCTTCCTCCTCTGTGTAGTTCCTCTCAAAAATAGCGAGCATGGGCGAAACGACAAGGGTTGTCCCGAATTTGTTTAAGGGTATTGCCCTTTTTACGCCAGGTGGCGATCTCGTTTATTGTCTCGATAGCAACAAACAAGTCCATTGGCATTCTCAATTATGCCTAGCATTGCAGGAATTATTAAAGTTGCCCGAACCCCCTCATTTTCTGGTTCCCGGTTATACGGCCACCGTTGACCGTTGGTTTTGTACTAGGGAGAAGAGGGTAAAAACGGTGGCTGAACTTTATCCTGCGGTTCGTCGCTACGAACCTTTATTAAATGTTCTTTTTAATCTGAAAAACGTGACTTGGCAAACAGCCACTTGGCAAGAAGAGGCTTGTAACCCCGTTATTATCGAAACCTATGGTTCTCGCTTTGCTCAACTTTGGGAAAACCATGATTTGCTAGTGCGTCTAGACGAACGTTGGGAACAAGAACTAAAAAACCAATTTAATCCTGTCAAGACTCACAAAAAAGACGAATCTCAACCGAATCAAGGTTATATTTTACGTCTTTTTGTTTCGGGTAATCATCCGTCTACTAAGCAAACCCTAAAAAAGATCCATCATCTACTTGAAACCCAGTTAAGTCATCCCTATACTTTAAAAGTCATCGATATTGCTAAACACCCAGAAATGGCAGAAACCCATCATGTTTCTGCCACCCCTACTTTAGTGCGTGTTTGGCCTCGACCCACAAGACGTATTGTAGGAGAACTAGACGATTTATCGAGAGTTTTACGACTAATTAGGGCAAATTAGCTTAGATCAATTGTTAGTCATCAGTGATCAATTATTGGGACAACCTTATGGCATTATTGTCTGATGAATCATCTTAACTTGGCCATCATAGCTACCTTAATTTACGCAATTTTATTGTTTCTCGGTGGTATCATGGGCTATGTCACTGCCAAGAGCAAACCTTCTTTAATTTCTGGTCTTATTAGTGGTTTGCTCCTGTTGCTCAGTGCTTTCCTTCAATGGCAACAAATAGCAGTAGGACTGATTTTAGGCCAATTGATAACTATTTTCCTTGCCGTTGTCTTTGCCATTCGGCTATGGAAGACCCGAAAATTTATGCCAGCCGGGTTAATGTTAATGATTAGTGTAGCTATGTTGATTATTTTGTTTCCAACAACGAGTTAAGCTAAGGTTTCAGGACAATAACCGAGTCCTCGGGTAAATTGTTGACGAAAAGCCTCAATATCACTACTATCCGGTGAGCCATGAGAAACAATAGCCACTTGATAACGACTCATAACATCAATAGGAGATTGACCGGTTTCTAGACTCCAAAACACCATCTGTAAGCGAATCTCTAACTCGTAAGGAATGCCTAATTCATTCATAAAGGCTTTGAAGTCCCCATGTTGTTGGGGTGTCAAAGGCTGTTTGAACTTAATTTTGATAATCCAACCATTAATTTGATGGATGACAGTCATTAAGCAAAGGGATGAGTCATACTTTCGTTGTAAATATTCAATCACCCGTAGCGTTAGACTTGCGTTGGCTAAAAAATAAATATAGTCCATTATTTTCCCCCTTAATTTTTCTGCTAAACAATTCCTCTAGCTCTAGTGTGCCAACGATCGTCCAATTTGTTGTAGGGGAGTTCCCCCCTATTTTCCTCAAGTGCCATGGGGGAAACTACCCAACTAGGTAAGAATTCCCATAATTATATGTAGATAGGAATAGGAATATTGGCTTATCATGGGGGAAACACGGAATGGATTCCCAAATTATGTATCTTATTTTACATATTCCTTTTAGCATATAACAAATGAACCTGTTTTGGGAACTGTCATTTTATGAGTAGTGATCATTTATTATCGAGTTACGATTATCATTTACCCCCAGAATTAATTGCCCAAAACCCCATGACTCCTAGGGATCATTCTCGGTTATTGGTCATTAATTCTCCCACAACCCATATTCATAGTATTTTCCGAGACTTACCTCAGTGGCTATCTCCGGGAGATTTGTTAGTTTTTAATAATACTCGCGTCATTCCTGCACGACTTTACGGAAAAAAGTCCACCGGTGCGCCGGTCGAAATTTTATTATTAGAAGAAAAAGAGCCTTTGTGTTGGTTGGCCTTAGTGAAACCGGGAAAACGCTTTAAAATTGGCAGTGAAATTTATTTTCATTTAGATAATAATGATTGTAGTCAAGATAATTGTTTAGTGGCTACGGTTGTGGATAGAGACGAAGAAACAGGAGGAAGATTACTCAAGTTTAATGTAGAGTCTCTGGAATTATTTTGGCAAAAAATAGAAGAACTGGGTCAAATTCCTTTTCCCCCTTATGTAACTGAGTCTAAGGCCCAGCCTTCCCAATATCAAACCATTTATGCTGAAAAACCGGGCGCAGTGGCTGCACCCACAGCCGGACTTCATTTTACCGATGAACTCTTAGAAACCTTACAGCAAAAAGGAATTAATCAAGCTTATATTACGTTGCACGTGGGGTTAGGTACATTTCGTCCTGTTGATATCGAGAATATCAAAGAACATAAGATGCACCAAGAATGGATAGAAGTCCCAGAAATAACGGTAGAAAAAATAAAAGAAACGAAAGCCAAAGGTAACCGAGTGATTGCCGTAGGAACAACCGTAGTTAGAGCGTTAGAAGGAGCAGCCAAAGCAACAGAAATGGCAGGTAAACAAGGTTTAATACCTTTCAGAGGTAAAACAGATATGTTTATTTATCCTGGCTATTCTTGGCGAATTATTGATGGAATGATTACCAATTTTCACTTACCCAAATCGAGTTTATTGATGTTAGTGAGTGCTTTAATTGGGAGAAACAGATTATTAGAGTTATATCAAATAGCCATCCAAGAAAAGTATCGTTTTTATTCTTTTGGAGATGGAATGTTAGTTTTATCTGGGGATGAAGCCATCAACATCACCCGAAACCCGATTTGACTCACCCCAACCCCTTGAGGATGATAAGCATAACGGGAAGCACAACGACAATGATAAGCGTCTTCATCCCAGGAACCCCCTCTTAAGACACGGCGAGTTTCCTGTTGAGAGGATGAGCGAGGGGTTCCTGAACTAGAAGCATTCTCATAGGTAGAATACCAAGCATCGGCGCACCATTCCCAAACGTTACCATGTAAATCATATAACCCGAAGGGATTGGGATAAAACGCACTGACCGATGTGGTTTCTTGACGATAAATACTAGAACTTTCTCCTGCATACAAACGTTTAGCCATATAATTGGCTAAATCCCCGGTTAACGTCGGTCCGAAATAAAAGGGAGTGGTGCTTCCTCCCCGACAGGCGTATTCCCATTGTGCCTCACTGGGCAGTTGATAAGGGCGTTGAGTGTATTGAGTGAGGCGATCGCAAAATTCTACGGCATCTTCCCAAGAAATGGACTCCACCGGGCGATCGCTTCCCTTGAAACTAGAGGGTTCAACGATTAAATCTCGGCTAACTTTAGGATATTGGGCAACCATTTCCCATTGTTTTTGGGTGACCGGAAATTTCCCCAAGAAAAATCCGTCTAAGGTAACAGAATGTTGAGGTTGCTCACAGACTTGCGATCCAGGTTCATCAGGGGTTGATCCCATCATAAAGGTTCCCCCAGGAATATAGATCATTTCCAAACTATTGCCATCTCCCAACTCTTCTTTAAAACATTGAGACTCACCCTTAACCCGTTTTAAAATGGTTCCGGTTTTATCGACAATCGGTCGTTCAAAGAAAAATTCTTGTAAAGGAGGGGTTTTGAAAGATAGAGTCGGTGGAGACTTTTTCTTTTTCTCTTGCTCAACAATCACCTCAGAAGGTTTATCAACTGTTGAAGAAGATTCGAGACGATTAAGGCGTTTTTCTACCTTTAACAGTCTTTCTTCCATTGAGTCAGAAGACGGTTTTTCCTTTTCATCTTTTTCTAGATATTGAGATAAAGCTTGAGTGATCACCTTAGACTTAGGAAGACCAACAGCATTAGTATGAGCTAATAATTTTTCATATAATTTCGGCGGTATTCTCACACTAACCTGAATATTACTCATAAGAATGAAGGGAAAGACTTAACAATTAACGATAACGATCTGCAAGCATAACAAATTTTACTCAAATTTCACAATCATTTCTCTTTTCTTAATGTTAGTTGAGAAAATTGATTCTCAGTTCAATCCGATTAGACCAACTTAATGATAGAATCTCTGAGACTTTACCCCCAAAATGCAACAACCATGATTCAACTGAAACCCCGAACCCTCAGACTCTTTCATCTTATTGCCTTGAGTAGTGGGTTAATTTTTTTCTTATCTTCGGTTACCCTTGCTCAAGGAGAATCTTCTGATCATGCGATCGCTAAATTTAATTGGTTTCAGGCGGTTATTTTGGGCATGGTACAGGGGTTAACGGAATTTTTACCCATTAGTAGCACAGCCCATTTAAAAGTGGTTCCTGTGGCGTTAGGATGGGGTGATCCGGGGGTTGCTTTTACGGCAGTGATTCAGTTAGGGAGTATTGCTGCGGTGTTGTGGTATTTTTGGTCAGATTTAAGTCAAATTACCACAGGGATGATCAAAGCGATTCGTCATTCTGATTATCAATCCCATGATTTTCGGTTAGGGTTGGGTATTGCCTTGGGAACGTTACCGATTGTCTTTTTCGGCTTATTAATGAAGCTGTTAATTAGTGATTTAGATAACTCACCGTTGCGTAGTATTGGAGTGATTGCCGCTGCTTCGATTGTCATGGCGTTGTTGTTAGCTTTATCGGAAAAAATAAGCACCCATAAACGCAGTTTTGAGGAATTAAGTTGGCAAGATGGACTATTAATGGGGTTAGCGCAATCTTTAGCTTTAATTCCTGGGGTATCTCGTTCAGGATCGACCATAACCTCTGGTTTATTCCTTAATTTAGAACGGGCGACAGCCGCTAGATTTTCTTTTTTATTGGGAATTCCAGCGATTACTTTAGCTGGGTTGGTAGAGTTAAAAGAAGTGTTTGATGTGGGACTTTCTAATGATATTATTGTCCCGTTGATTGTGGGAGTTATTTCTTCTGCTATCTTTTCTTATTTAGCGATCGCTTGGTTAATTCGTTATTTACAAAAACAAGATACTTGGATTTTTGTTTGGTATCGTTTAGGGTTTGGTTTATTTATTTTAGGTTCTATGTTTTTCTCATAATCCAAAAAATTACGTTATCTTTGAAGATAGTAAAACCTTTGAGTTAAGTATTTAATATATGGAAAAGTTGGAATTAATTAAAGCTTTAATGGAAAGGAAAGATATTCATCTCGAAGCTAAAAAAGCGTTTCGCCTTGCCTATCCTAATGCTCCTGATAAAATGATTGATACTGCTATATTCCACATCTATGTTGATGGTATTCACGCTGCATTAGATTGGTTGACAGAAGCAGAATTATTTTTACAAAATCCTGAAAACACCATAACTGAAGGATCTACATTTCACTTAATTTATCATCTTTATAACTGGTTACAATTTAAAACTCTCCTTCAAGATACAAAAGAAGATATAGTAGAAAAACTTAATGATGTTAAAGCTGCCTTAGAAGATGATGATAAAGATGCAGCTTTTGAACTTCTCGAAGAATTAAAAGAGCAATTTAATGGAGGTTTAAATGCGCCAAGTTTTTGGTCTCCTTAAAATACAAATAAAGTATATAATTTAAGTTATGATAAATTAATGAGAATTTATGAGTTTATTTGGAATAGCGATCGCATTGAACATATTGCTCGTCATAATGTAACACCAAATGAGGTTGAAGAGGTTTGTTTTGGCTCTTGTTTAGTATTAAAAGCTAAATCAGAAGGAAACAACCCAGTTTATTATGTATTAGGACAAACCAATGCAGGAAAGTATTTATTTTGTGTGGTGATTCAATTTCCTGATAGAAAAGGTTATCCTATTACAGCCCGTCCAATGACTGACAATGAAAGAAAACGTTATCAAAAATGGAGGAAATCATGAACTCTAATCAAATTCCTAAAACTGACTCAATTGAAGAACTAGCTAATTTTTGGGATAGTCATGATCTAACAGATTTTGAAGATCAATTAGAAGAAGTAAAAGATCCTGTTTTTGAAAGAGAAGCATTAATTTCTATTAGTTTACAACCTCATGAAATGGCAAAGATTAAAGAAATAGCTAAAGCACAAGGAATTAATTATGATGATCTGATTAAACAATGGGTTGCAGAAAAAATGTCTCAAGTTTAATTTTTAAAATAGATTTATGGAAAAACATTTTTTTTATTACAGATTAAAAGTCTATTTAAACAACAAAAGAAATACTTTGAGCAAGTTGAGATTGTGTTAACAGAAACAGAAATTATCGAAAAAACTTCTTATTCTGAGTCTAAATTTTATTGGATATATAAACATAATAAAACGCCTAAAATGCTTCTGATTTACGTAAGTACACAAGGATTGATAATAATTCCTAAAAAATATTGTTTAAATGATCAACAATATGAAAATATTTGTAATTTGGTCGCAAATTTCCCTCAAGGTAATTAACATAATTAATTGATATTGATATGGTATGAACTCTCCTTTTCCTTTTTACTTCAAATAATAATCTTAATCTTTATATGATAAGTAGGGTGGGCATTGCCCACCTTACTCTTTACAGTAATATCATGGTCTTTCGTTTGCTATTTCTATCAACTTTTTAATAGACTAGCTTATCCATTACTTGATTGTTGCTGTTCTTCATTTTCTTTGTTTTCTTTGTCTCCTTTTTCATCAACCGGTTCTGCTGTTTTTTCAAGCTTTTGAGACATTCGTTTTTTGCGATCAGCTTCTAAGGTATCTTCAATTACTGTTAGTAATTGCTGCATTTTATCTAAATTACTACGATAGAGATCGAGATCCTTTTGTAGCTTATCTGAGGAAAATTGTAGAGCCTCAGAGACTTCTTTAATAGTTTGATTCCGTTTTTCTTCCTCTTTTACCAAATCGGGATCAATTTCCATTAATAGCGTATATAAACCCACTCCAAAGAGGCGACTATATTTGAATTTAGGGTTTTGAGCGATCGCACTACAAGTTCCCCATAATATCCCTTCGCCTCCTTCTTGGCCGAGTTTATCTTTAAACTCAGTAATAGAAAGACCTTTCGCTTCGTTTATTAAAGCTTCTGCTTCTTGATGGTATTTTTCACTATTCCCATCTACGGCTTGACACAAGGCGTTGAAAATAGAGGTTTTATCACTTTCGGGTTTATATCCTTGCATAAACCGTTCAAAGGAGGTAACGACCCCTAAAGCGTAAATGGGATCGTAGTTAAAATCCACATTTACCGACAATAGGTGCATTTCTACTAGCAATTCTTCCACAAACCGCCGATAAATCGAATTTATGGGTCGGGTGTGATAACCATAAAATTTACGCTTGGTATCAGAAACTGTACGAATATTATCCACGAAGTAGAATTAAATTAATTTTCAATAGTAACTCTTATCTATTGTCCCCTGTAAGGACTCCTTTGCCAAGGGGGTTATCTTGAGATGGGGGAGCAGAGGGAGTAGGGGAAGCAGAGGGAGCGTCGGAGCAGAGGGAGAAAAATGTTAATTTTCTTCTTACCTACCCACTGCACTAAGGACGAATTAATAGTTCTCCTTGGCAAACTAATTTATCAGCATCAAGGTCGAAAGCATTAATAGAAACATCCGATCCCAAATCTACTGAAAAGGGTTTAATTTCATGACTATTTAGGTCAGGAATTCCTTGTATTTCAACTTCCGATAATTGTAAGGTTTGGGGAGGAATAAGACTTAATTTTGCTTTAATTTTTAGAGGATGTGTTTCACTATTGTGGGTTAAATTTCCTTGCAAAATAAAATAAGAATTATCTAAATAAGCCCCTTCCCAATTAATTTCATAACTTTCTAATAAGTGAGAGACATTTGTGATCCCTTGATGTTCTAGTAGAGTTTCTAATAATCCTTTAAACCCTTCTCCTAACAAAGCTGAGGAGATAGACGCTTGTAAATTTTGATTCGTAATGGCCACGGCTCCTGATACGCGAATTGCTTCTAATAATTGTAAGGGTTTACCTCGTAAAACTTGGCCAATATTAATACGAATATTTTCCCCTTTTAATTGAATTTCTCCTAGGTGTAATCCTTGATAAATGGCTCGATTACTATTTAACATGACCCCAGAAACATGACCTTTTAAAATTTGGCGATCGCTTCCTTGAATAGACAATTCTAAGGTTTCCACTTGCTCAACTTGGGAACGTAACCAAAGCTGCATAGCAGGAGATAATACTTTACTAATCACACGGCTCATACTGACCAATCCTCACACACAGATGAATATAAGAAGATACCATTTGCTTAATCTATGAATTATATAACAAACCTTTTTAATTTTAAGTTTGCCGTGATTTTAATTTAAGATTTCTCTCCTTCTTCAATATGGAAACGTTCGACAGAGGCTAATAAATCACGGGAAATACCTACCAGATTTTGTAATGAGCCTGCCACCCGTTGAGATTCTTGGGAAGTTTCTTGGGCGGTTAATTCCACCGACTGCATGACTTGACTGACGGCTTTAGAATTGTCTTGTTGTTGAATGGTATCTCCTGTAATCGATCGCACTAAAGTATTAATGTGATTGGATACATCGATAATGTCTTCTAAAGAGCGTTTTGCTTGTTCTGATTTATCCGTTACATCGATTACCTGTTGAATGCCTTCTTCCATTGCCGTCATAACTGAACCGGTTTCACTTTGGATTTGTAGTACAATTTGTTCAATTTCTTTTAAAGATTTAGCTGAGCGATCGGCTAACTGACGAACTTCATCAGCAACGATGGCAAAGCCTCGTCCTGCTTCTCCTGCCCTAGCTGCTTGAATTGAAGCATTAAGAGCCAGTAAGTTAGTTCTAGAAGCAATTTGAGAGATTAACGCCACAATCTTCGAGATTTCTTGAGACGCTTCTGCTAAGCGTTTAACCTTACGAGTGGTTTCTGACACCGTTTCTCGAATTTGTAGAATACCGGCCACCGTGCGTTCTACGGCTTCACCCCCTTTGAGGGCGGTTACAGAGGAGGTATGGGCAACTTCTTCGGCTTCACGGGCATTTTCTGCCACCCGTTGAATCGATTCAGTCATCACCTGTACCGAATTTAAGGTGACCGCTAATTCTTCTGCCATGCGTAAAGCGTCACGGGAATTATTGCGAGCGAATAATTCACTATCCGTCGAACTCTTATTAACTTGTTTTGCCGTTCGTTTTACTTGAGCGACAATTTCTCGTAGATTATGGATGGTTAAGTTAAAGGCATCTGCCACCGCCCCTAATACGTCGGCCGTTACTTCTGCTTCTACGGTTAAATCCCCTCTGGCGGCCCCTTCTACATCATCTAAGAGGCGAATTACTTGTCGTTGTAACTCCTCTCTGGCCTGTTCCATTTCTGCAGCCCGTTGTTGGGCTTCGCTGGTGGTGGTGAGAATGACACGGGAGAGTTGGTTAAAACTATGGGATAACTGGCCGATCTCATCTTCAGAGTAAATGGTCGCTTTAACGTTATAGTCACCAGCATACATTGAATCAAACTGAGTTTGCAGATCCTCAATGGTGCGTTTTAATTGATAGGAACTGATCAGACCAAAAAATAGGGTTCCTCCAAATCCGACTAAACCTCCTGTTAAAGCCAGCAATAAGATAGGATTGCCTGATTTGGCTTGTTTTTTATTTTCCGTTTCTTCGGATGGTGTTTCTGCGGTATCAGACGGTTCGACCTGTTCAGGGGTCGGTTCTTCTTCAGCAACCTCCGTTGTGTTGGGTTTAGGAGAAACGAGCCAGGCCAAACCGCTCACCAGTAAAATAGCCATAAAAGAGGCTAATCCTGTGCTTCCGGCTGCCATCCAAGGCTTTAATTTTAAAGGTGCGTTAAAAAACCAGCTTAAATAACCCTGTTGCGCTTCGACAGTGGGTTTAACGATTTTAGCCTCACTATCGGATAAAGAGGTATTCGCTATATCATCAGATTTAACCCAATTAACGGTTTCTGGTCCTCGTTCGGATAAGAGATCGCCGGTTTGGAGACCAAGGTCACTATTGAGGTCTTCACTCCCTTGACTGAACAGATCAGAATCCGGTAAGTGATCACTCATCTCGGTAAAATCAAAATTAGATAAATCCTCTAACGCCTCTTCTTGAAAAGCATCAAACTCATCTAAGACTTGGTTATGTTCTTGGACTTGGTCAGATGACATCATCTGGGGGGTTGCTTGAACGGTGGGGTCATCTGGTACAGGATAAGTAGACCAATCCTGGGAGGCATCTTCTCGGGGAGATGTCGAGTCACGATGACTCAAAGAAGGCGGATTCAGGTTAGAAGAGACCACAAAGGTATTTTCTTCGTCCCCTGCTCCGGTATGGGCTTCAGTTTCTAGCTCTTGTTCGTCACCAAAGGAAAAATCAGGAAAATCTTCGTCGACAAAATCCGCCCAACCTTCTTCCTCTGCGACATTGGTGTCGGGGAGATCGGATTGAGAGTCAAAGGGCTTAACTTCGCTTAAGGTGGTAAAGGGATCAACTGGACCGTCGAAGGAGTTTTGTCCCTCTGGTTGCTCCTCTAAGGATTGACTGGGCTCTCCTTGATGACCAATGGTGGGTTCTCCTAAATCATCGTCATCAAAAATGGCACTATCCCAGTCTAGTCCATCGAGATCAAATTCCTCACCGGGCCAGTCTCTGGATGATTCTTCAGAATCAGACCACTGCTGTTGAATGTCAAGGGACGCTTCGTCGATGATCGGTTGTTGAAAATTCTCTTCGGTATCAGGGTTCTGCCCTGATTGATTAAGCAGTTGTTGTGCTTGTTGTAATCCTTGGTTGGCACAATCGATTAAATCGGGGCGATCGCTGCGGCCTAGGACTGATTGATATTGTTGACAAGCAGTTTCATATCTTCCCAAACTGAAATAAATATGACCTCGTAGTAACAGCACATCAGGATCTTCGGGAAAAGCCTCGGCCATCGGTTCCATAAGGGTCGCAGCCTCTTCATAGTTTCCCTGTCCATAAGCGACATAAGCTTCATTATATAATTTTGCGTAGTCTGTCCCTGATGCCATTGCCTTTCTCCTATCGGTTAAATCTTGTCAGTTATGAGTGGTGAGTTACGAGTTATCAATTAGATATATTTATAGAAATAAATTGAGGGTCGAATCATTGCTTTAGGTTGCCCAACGGGCTGAGCGTAAAATCGCGACTTGGTCTAATAATCGTAGGACTTGCTGAGAATTTTCTTGGACTACCCATTCTCCTTGAACATAGGGAGCGATGTGATCGGCTACATTGGTGGGGGCTTGTAATTGTTCAATATCTAACCATTCCATATCCCCTAACTGATCGATGGCTAATCCTAAAATGGTTTCTTGCTCTTCGACAGCAATGACTGGAATTTCAGGGCGATCGGTTCGTAAGGGAACCGTATTGCCTAAAAATTGCCCCAAGTCGGCTACCCAAATCACCTGGCCTCTCAAATTCAGGGTTCCTAAGAGTAAGGGTGAGGCATTGGGAATGGGTGTAATTCTGTCTGGACTTTGTTGCATTACCTCTCGAATGGCAACCGCCGGGAGGGCAAATTCTTCTTTTGAGGGTAGATGAAACCGTAAGTAGAGTTCTCCTTCAGGGGTTTGTAAGGCCTGAAGTTCAGGAGAAATGTCTTGCTTGTTGTCTTGACCTAAATCTAAATTCCCAACCATATTGTTTTTCCCATCTAAATGATTGTACGTTTATTGCCGTAGTAGTTGTTGAATGGTGCCAATGAGTTCAATATCTTCAAAGGGTTTGGCAATATAAGCATCTGCCCCTTGTTTGATACCCCAGTAACGATCAAATTCCTCTCCTTTAGAAGAACACATGACAATGGGAACATTCTGGGTACTCGGATTCGTTTTAATCCGACGACAGACTTCATAACCATTCATTTTGGGCATGACAATATCTAAGACAATCAGATCCGGACTCGACTGTTTAATACTTTCGAGGGCCTGAATGCCGTCTTCTGCAATAATGACTTGCCAACCATTCTTTTTGAGAATTGTGGCGATCATTTTTTGTTGTGCCGGACTATCTTCTACCAGTAAAACTGCTCTCATAACGTTTTTTCTATCGATTGGGTTAATCAAACATGGGATTTAGCTTACTAATTAACAAACGCTAAAATGATTTGTTTAGTAAGAATTAATAGATCACAGACTGAAACCTTTAAATTCAACTCGATTGTTAAGGACAGGTGAATTATGAATTAATCAATAATTCTTCTCCCCAAGTGTACATACTTAATTTGCCCAAATTTTCTGAGAAAACAACAAGACAACTAGAGAATTTTTTTGAGTTATCCCTATCTCCTCTTTTAATCGTGGTTGGTTTTCGGTTTGACATATTTTTCAATCAACAGTAATAACTCTTGTTCTCCAAAGGGTTTGGTGAGGTAATCGGTGGCTCCCATCATGCGCGCCCGAATGCGATCGATAAAGCCTTCTTTTCCTGTGAGCATGATGATCGGGGTATATTGAAAGGCCGGGGAATGTCTTAACATGGCGCAAATCTCATAGCCATCTAATTTCGGCATGGCAATATCACATAAAATGAGATCGGGATTGAGTTCAAAGATCAGGGTTAATCCTGAGAGGGGATCGGTAATTAAGGAGATATCATAGCCATTCTCCCCTAAAATTGTTTCTACGGTTTTGCCAATAGTTAGATCATCGTCAATACAGACGATACGAGGGCTATTTCGGGGGGTAGGTTCGTCCCAAAGGTGGTTAGGCGAAGAGACAGAAGGGGTTATGGCCATTACTGGATGTAGCCATCCTCGTTCGACATAAGGATAAATTCCCCGTGCTAAAGTGCCTAAATTCCTTTGTAAGCGACGGGAAAGCCGTCTGAGGGATGTTTTGCCATCGGCCCAGTGCAACAACTGTTCATAGGCTTTTTCGGGTAAGGTCTCTTGTAATTGCTCTTGATCGGCTATTTGTAAGGCTTGTTGAGGACTCTCTAAGTAAGGATGTAACTGTTTCCACTGTTGCACCTCTTTCATCATTTCTATTAGTAATGGACTAATTTCTACACTGGTTAAAAGAGGATCGAGTCCTGAACCCATTTCAAAAATAAATGCCCCTTGTCGTAAACTGAGTAAATCAAAAAGGGTTTCTCTTACCATTTGTTGAATAATCTGTTTTCCCTGTTCAGGAGTTAGGCGATGTTGTTTAATTAATTGCCACAAGTAAGCATATTCAATTTCGTTATGACTCATTCTTTCGATATTTTCCAGTTCTTCTCGAATCACCTTAATTTGATAACGAAATAGATAATCTCGTAAACGACGACACCCTCGGTTTTTACTCTGGATGGTGTAAACGATTTGTCCGTTAACAAAAAAAACTAACCAAAAAATTTTATGTCCCTGAATTTTAAGGGGTTGAGATGACCTGAATTTGTATGACTCTAGAACATCGCCTTGGTTACCTGATGAGGTTTGATAGGCTTCAATTAAAAGTTCTCCAGTTCGTTGTCCGAGTTCGATCAGTTGCAGGATGCTGCGGATATCAATTTCATTTAAAGTTCCCTGCATAATGATTAACGAATAGTAATAATTTTGACAATAAGCGAAGGGATAAGCACAAAAGTTAGATTAAGTAAATGCTGATGTTTGACCAATCCTAATTAGGTATTTTAAGTCACTCCATGGTACTTTTTTAACCCTGATTTGTTAGGCTTTAGTCTTTCTTTTGAAGATTATAGACTTTTCTGAATTATATCATTAAGACTGACCCGAAACACTGACAATGCTAGAACTTAAAGGGTTATTAAAGAGGATATACTCAAGGGACTGAGAGGGGCTACTAGGAGCCATAATAGTCAGTGTTTGTATTGTGATGTTGTCAGAAGACATGAATTTTTGAAGCGTTACGAATTAGGCATGGCAAAAATGACTCTAGCATCAAGATAAAAGCTAGGCTATGATTAAAACAAAGCACTGTTAAAATACTTCGGACACAACTGTCGCCAGTACCTATTAAAAAGTAGCCAAAGGGCTAGGTATCTGGCAAAAGAGAACCGACAACCGTAAAGCCAATCCCTATAAGGTGAGGTACCAAAGGCAATGGGATCGAACGATTGGGCTTCTCTGCTCAAGAATTCCTACTTGTTGATAGGGTAGGGTTATTCAAAGATTCTTTAAGTTGGCTGTGTGGATATGTGACAGTGATAAATTTAGGTAATGCCATAGAGGCGATCTTGTGATCACAGGGAGTATAATCGTTGGATAAGTTATTCCTACATTGAATTACGCCCCTCGACATTATCTCCAGGTCAACAATCTAGGCAACAGCAATATCGAGAGGATTGTGGCTCGTGCTATATCTTGCAGAAGTCAAAAAACAGACAAGAGGTTTCATTAGTGGTTCTCGGACAACAGAACTTAAGCTTTTAGCTTGTCAACATAACGATCAAACATGGAGTCCTGTCCCTGGTGAAGAAGTGGTCGCCCTTGAAGAATTGGATCAAGTGGGTGAAGGAACCCTATTGATGGTTAATTTAGGCAATAATCGTCAAGTTCAGGGGGACCCAGAACCGGCGGCTCCAGAATTAGTCCGACAATTACAAAAGTTATCCCGTCTCTCAGAAAAGCTAAAAACTCAGCAAGAAGAGATAGAACAGTGGAAACAATCTTTGACCTATCAAAGTCAAGAGTTAACCCGTCGCGAAGCCGAGATGGAGGCTCGTCTCGAACAATTAGAAGAAGTCGAAAAAGAACTTTCTCAAATCGAACGCCGTCGTCAAGAAGCGGACTCAGCATGGGACCGGGTTGAACAAACTCAACAACAACTGCAGGACTTTCAGAATCGTTTCGGGGCAATATTAGAACTGCCTGGAACCGAAGCCGAGAGACTTCAAGAATTGATTGTTCGCATTGCTCAAAGTTCTCTAGGACTAGAATCTCTAGAAAAACCCTTTGAGGCTGCCATTAATGCCTTAGAAGCCCAACAAGCAATTCTCAATGAATTTTGGCAACACCTCGATACCCTCAAAGGGCAGGTACAACGTCAAACCAGAGAAGTCCAACAACAAGGAGAAATCTTAGAAAATCGTTTTCAGGCCCTAGAAGAAACGCAAAGATCCCTTGAAGAAGCCAAAATTCAATGGGGAGTTCAACAAAACATTCTCAGTAATAAACAAGACAGATTACAAAAGGTTAACGACAATTTACGAGGGATTCAAGAATTACAACAAACCTTAGAACAAGTGGCCAGTGGTGTCGGAGATGTTTCGTCAGACGCTAAAGTAGATGTGGTATCTTTAGAAAATATGCCCCTAGGGGAACTCGAAGAAAAGGTTAAAAATTTACAAGGGGATTTAGATAAATTAGTTCGTTTTGTTAATGACCAAGAAGAAGAATTAACCCTGCAATGTCAAACGGTTCAGGAGTTACAAGATAAATTAGGACAAGCAGGAGATTTTGAGCGGCTCGAACTAGAAAACGAACTGGCAGAAGAACAGGAAAGGAAAGAATTTTTAGATGAAACCTTAGTGGGTCAAAGACGGAATCTTAAAGAAAGACAAGAAGTGCTACTTCAATATTTACGGGTTCTGCGTCGTCGCCAAGGGGTCATAGACTTTGAGAGTCAAGCACCAATGGTCAATTTAGACCCCATTTTAATGCAATTAGAAGAATGGGAAAATAATACTAGCCAAGAACGAGAAACCCTAGAAACAGAAATTCAACATTTACATAATAGTGTTCAAGAAATCCAGGATATGATCAAACAACTGGATACAGAACAGGCTCAAAAGACAAAACAACTTGAAGGAGAACGGGAAAACTGGCAACAGGCAAAAATTGAAGTGGCTCAATTACAAGTTCGTCTCGATCTTTACGAAAATAGTTTAAAACCTTTACAGCGAGAACTCGATGAAACGAAACATCAGCTAGGGATTCTCGGAGAATGGCTGAACCCTTCTTAAACGTAGTGAGCAGTGAGCAGTTACCGCTCCCTTTGGGCAAAGGCAATAGGCAAGGGTTCTCCCCCTAACAAAAGGGGGAGTTAGAGGGGGTGGCAATAGGCAAACTTAACGAACTCAGAAGTCAGAAGTTCCTCACTCCCTCCCGGCGCTCCGGCGCTCCCTCTGCTCCCGTGCTTACCTCACAGTAACGTTTATTTTTGTCCAGATACTGAATGGTTTGCCTGTCAGGAAAATAACCATAACCCAGTGACCCCTAAACCAAGCCATAATAAACAGCAAATTCGAGTTAAATTTAGAGCCTTCTCAATGCTTTTGTCCGTAATAGCATTGAGGGGTTCTCCTAATAGGGGTTTGTCTTTAATGATGCCCTGGTAAGTATTTTTTCCCCCTAATTGAACCCCTAAAATGGCAGCATAAATACATTCGCTCCATCCTGAGTTAGGACTAGGATCTTTAGGGGCATCTCGGCAACAAATCGATAAAACAAACCTCGGTTTTCCTGATAGTATACTCAAGGTTAGAACGGTGAGACGACAGGGAATCCAAGTTAAAACATCCTCACATTTTGCACTAAACCAGCCGAGATCAGTGAAGGGTTCTTGTTGATAACCTACGGTAGAATCAAGGGTACTGGCTGCTTTATAAGCCAAGGCCAACGCGACACTACTCAGGCCAGGAAAAAAGGCTCCAGCGATCGCATAAAATAAGGGGGCTGTAACCCCATCCACGGCATTTTCTGACACGGTTTCTAGAACGGCCCGCCATATTTCTTGGGGAGAAAGATTGGCCGTATCACGGCCCACGTATTGGCTGAGTTTTATCCTGGCCAGGTCAATATTTTCTTCTCGTAAGGGGATGAGGACATCGAAAGCTGCTAATCTTAAACCCCGTCCGGCAAAACAACTGGCCAAGAGAATAATCTCCAGAAAAATGCCCAAAAACGGATCAAGATGATCCCTAATTAAATTGAGACTCCAGCCCACAATTCCACTGCCAATAATTAACCCCAATCCTAAAATAACTCCAGCCAACCGTCGTTGGTTCTTTGTCTGACAAATAGAAAGAACAAAATTAGAGTACCTTGAGATCAGCCATCCCATGACTTGTACAGGGTGTAACCATCCCCAAGGATCGGCGATCAGATAGTCAACAATCGTAGCAAAGATGAGAATGATTATGGTAGCATTAATATCCAAATTCCGTCTTGACTCTCAGTGTCGTTAACCTTAATTCTTAGAAGGGGATTGCTTAATTTTTTCTACATTTTTTTCCCAATTTTGCCCATCAAAGGACTTAATTTCAAAGTCTGATCGGGTGACCTGATCAAGACAGTTGACATTAACATCAAACCACCCTGGATGAGAACGAGGATGATAAAAAGAATGAATCCCACAAATAGAACAAAAAGTGTGTTGAGCAGTGTGGCTGTTAAAAGTATAAGTTGTGAGCATTTGTTCTCCCTTAATTAGAGTAAAGTTTTCAGGGGGAACTAAAAGATGAATAAAGCCTTTTTTGCGACAAATCGAGCAGTTACAATCAATGGCTTCAAACTGGTCAATAATCGCTTCAAAGCGCACTGCACCGCAGTGGCAGCCCCCTTGAACCCTTACAGAAGATTGTGAATTGATCATAAAAATTATTTTCTTAAACAACAAAACTCACGGCTTCTCCGAGGGAAGCTTTCCAGCTACGAGCATCATAGTAAAGATCCGCTAAAGTAATCTTGTAAAGGGCGTCTTTCATCTTTTCATGAAGTCGTTTCCAAAGGCTAAATGTTACCCAGTCTTCTACTTGCTCAATATCAGGGTTATAGTAGGGCAATGGCTCAATTGTATCCCCAACAGCGTCTAATATTTGTCCTAAAGAAATCTCACTCGGTGGACGGGCCAATTGATAGCCACCTTGTGATCCTCGCAGGGAATTAACTAACCCACTGCGACGCATTTCAATCAGTAATTTTTCTAAGTAGGGAGCCGGTAAATCTTGTCGCTTTGCGATCGCTTTTACTGAGGTTGGACCGTAGTTAGGCTGTAAACTCAGATCCAGTAAGGCTTTAACGCTATAATGACTGCGAGTTGTTAGTTTCATTGGGTTTATTTTTCTCAATATTTTATCGTTATTAGCATAGGACTGTGATAGATTATTGTTGAATTTATAACATTTTTATAAAGTTAAAAGGGAGCAAAGTCAAACATTTGTAAATTTGGTCGACATGATAGTCGAAACATTGGGAACAATGAATTATTATTGATCTTGTCGAATGGTAGATAAATTTTACAAATTGAGTGTAAGATAATGATAGAGACAGTTAGTAACTTGATCATTTTTTTGATTGTTACTACAGTCTTAGTTAGTTACCATTCTGTCAACCTTATTATTCACGATTAGTTACTGTTGAAGTTAATGACACAAGATAAACCCCTAACCGGCCACGCTTTAGTAGAAAAAGTCAAAGAGCTAGGTGACCTCAGCAAAGAAGAAAAAGCAAGAGCTTGCGGCTATTATACCCAAACAAAAAATGGGGTAGAGCGCGTTAATATGATGAAGTTTCTTAATGCTTTAATCGATGCTGAAGGAATTGAGCTTGATAGCAGTGCTGAAGGACAAGGAAGAGGTGGCCGTTCAGCCAGCTATAAAATTAGTGTGCAATCTAATGGTAATCTGTTGATTGGTTCAGCTTACACCAAGAAAATGAATCTACAACCAGGGGATGAATTTGAGATTACCTTAGGTCGTAAACATATTCATCTCAAACAAGTTGGCGCACCCGACGAAGATGAATAATAACTGTTATCCCCTTTGTGGGTTTAACAGACAAAAAAATAGCGTCGCTTAGCCTCTAACTGAGCAACGCTAACCAAATCAGTAAAAATGTATTATGTAAAGCGAGGGTTGCTTTCCCAAGTAGGGAGAGTAGCCCTCATGTTTTCATTGTATTAGCAAATCGGTTTTTATTTGAATGATTCGATTCTAGCAAGAGGAGGTTATGGTAAAGTTAGGGAGTTCCGAACCTCAGTCAGTTTGAAAGGGTTAAGGGCCACTAAAAACAGCAGCTTCAACGTCTTCACGGGAGAGAGAATACTTGAAAGCCCGTGTAATATCCGAACCATCGGCGCCAGCTTTGAGATAACACACAATAATTTCTTCAACCTCTAAGCTCAGTTGTGCCTTCCAGTTGGGTTTAGTCACTGTCCAGCAGTTTAAATTCTGCTGATCTTGTTGGCAACCGAGATCAGATAGCCATTGTTCAATGACAGGAAGGGGATGATTATATAAGGGGGTATCAGGAGCAGGAAGGGTCATCATAGGGTTATTAAGGTTTGAATCATATTACGTGCCTCACAGAGGAAAATAGGGACAACTGAGGCATAATCTTGAGGTAGGGCAGTGGTGGGAATCACTTCATCGCCCCTTAGAATAGCAATAAAAATGGCCAAAACCAAACAACCGATCAAGGTTAATCCTAAAATCAAGAGGGCGAACAACTCACCCCCCGATAAAGGGCGATCGCTGGCATCTAAATAAGCAGAACCGGACCATTGTCCCGTTTGTGGGTCTTTTTGGGGTTCTGAGGGAGTTTGAATGACATTCCAACGAGAATAACCGATTTTGATATCATACAGCGATCGCGCTTGAGGGTTACTGAGTACCCCATAAGCTTCATTGAGACGCTGAAATTTAGCGGTTGCGATGGCTGAGGGTAATTCTGTAGTATCAGGATGATAACGTTTGCTCAACTCTCGATAAGCGCGACGTATTTCGATGACAGAAGCGGACGGATGAAGTCCTAAAATAGCATAATGGCTATTAGCAAACCGCATCTGAACGGGAATTTTCCGTGAGGTTGATTGTTTCGTAGTCTGCTGCTCAGTCACAGGATCATTTCTATCATTCCTTGTGGACTTATTGTAACCAAACTTACTCAAAGGTTTCTACACTGTTATGAGATTACTTAATTTGCTCAGGGAACGGGGAACACAGTTCTCAAAATTATTGATTAGATTGTGTCTAATTAGTTTGTTATCGTTGAGTCTTAGTTTTGGTTGGTGGGGAATGTCTCCAGCAACGGCTAATATTGATGACGATCGCTTAGATGGTAACATTTTTGTGGTTTATGCGGGCAATGGTTCTTTAGTGCCGGCCAAATTATCTTTAAAGGGGTCTTTAGACAGAAAAATGCCGACGGTTCTTGTTTACTATTTAGATGATAGTCGAGATTGTAAACAGTTTGCGATCGTGGTTTCTCGCATCCAAGAATTTTATGGCCGCGCTGCTAATATTCTTCCTATTAGTGTTGATGCGATTCCGGTTAAAGATACTTACACGAAAGAAGAACCAGGTTATTATTATCAAGATATTATTCCTCAAACGGTTGTTCTTGATGGTGAAGGAAACAAGGTTTTTGATGGTCAAGGCCAAGTCGCATATGAAGCGGTTGATGATGTATTAAGGGAAGTTTTTGATCTCTTACCTCGTTCTGAGTCTGTGGAGTTAAGACGACGGACTGTTAACGAATTTAATGATGAATTGGTAGAGAATTAATAGCCGATTGCTCCGTAGGGGCTTAATTAATATTAAGCCCTTATTAAAGTCAAAATTCTATTATCTGCTTTTTATACTTTTTATACTTTTTATATTTTTTATATTTTTTATATTTTTTTATACTTTTTATACTTTTTAATAAAATTTAACTGAATAATTGAAGACTTTTTAGACTAATATTTAGAGATTATTTATGATATGATTAACTGGTTAAATCAACTATCAAATGGTGGAGAATTACCCAT
>NZ_PRLH01000037.1 GCF_003013815.1 Cyanothece sp. BG0011
TGTCAGTGCATGGGCAGGACATAAACATTTTGCTACTACCAGCACTTATTATACCCAAGTGAGTTGTGACTTGATGGAACGAGAAGCCGGTCATATTCAACAAGCATTAGTTAACAGCGATGGACATCGTTTACCCTACGAATCTTTACCTAAATCCTTCTGGGAAAAGCCTCAAGCTCATAAATTAGAATTGTCTGGCACTCACATTAATACTCCCATTTATGGCTATTGTGGACTCGATTTAGACCAAGATTGTGACAAGTTCAGAGCTTGTTATACCTGTCAATCTTTTGTTGCCGTTCCTGAAAAGCTTCCCCAATATATCAAAGTTCGAGATGAGTTAAGAAGCAAAGAAGCCAAAGCCTTAGCCAGTGGTCAAGACGTATTAGTTGAACAATTTAGCAGACAAGCAGACCAACTGGACAAAATCATCGCTAGTTTACAGGAGGCAGCATGAGTCAGCAAACTAAAGAGGAAAGAATTAAAACCCTCAAAGCAACACAAGAAACCCGAAAACAGGAAACCTTAGATAAGGTTAATAAAGCCATAGAAAGGTTACTGAAAACAGGGGCGAAAATTAGCTTTCAAGCCATTGCTAGAGAAGCCAATGTTAGTGTTCCTTATTTATATAAATACCCTGAGCTTAAAGAACGCATCCAACAGCTACGTTCACAGCAAAGGAAGATGCCAAGTTATCAGGTTAATCAACCCCCTGTTAATGCTAAAACCCATTCTCAAATGGTGGGTCGTTTGAAGAAACGAATTCAACAATTAGAAGAAGAAAATAAGGAACTGAAACGGAAAAATGAAGCCTTAGCAGGACAAGTTTATCGGGTTCATTCTTTACAAGAACAAGTTGAGAGACAAAAAGACCTGATTGTGACCCTTGAATCTCGACTTAAAGAACCCCCTAAAGCTGAAGTCATACCCATTACCAGTAAAGCCAAACTTCAGATTAATGACAGCATTAAAACTCAATTAGATGAATTAGGAATCCCTCTTAATACAACCCTAACCAAAACCATTAAAGGAGCTTCTAAAGATACTGTATTAGCTGCTATAGAAGCGGTTAAACATCAATTAGAAAAGAGAGAAGTTGATAACCCTGGCGGACTCCTTAACAAAGCCATTCAAGAGGGATGGACTAAACCTGAACCTACTTCTGTCCCTTCTCCTCCCAAACCTAAAATCTACCATCCTACTGAGGATGAAGAAAAGAAAACGCTTTCATCAAAAGACTTAGCTAAACTCAGTAACTTATTCAAGGATAAATAATCATGACTAATAACATTCCCCCTCAGAATATAGAAGCAGAAGAAAGCATTTTAGGAGGTATTCTCTTAGACCCTAACGCTATAAGCAGAGTAGCAGATATACTGCCACCTGAAGCGTTTTATGTAATGGCTCATCAACAAATTTATCAAGCTGCTTTAGACCTTTATCATAAAGACCAACCTTGTGATTTTATGACGGTCAAGACTTGGTTAAAAGACCATAAAATCTTTACGAAAGTAGGGGGAGAGAATAAATTAACCCAATTACTTGATAGGACAGTTTCTGCGGTTAATATAGACCGTTATGCTACGTTGGTGGTTGATAAGTATCAGCGTCGTTTATTAATTAATACAGCCCGTGAAATAGAAGAATTAGGTTATGATACGGTAACGGAATTACCTTCTATTTTAGAACAGTCAGAAGAAAAGTTATTTAAAGTTACAGTAGATGAAAAAGACCCCTTTCAACCTCAACCCATTCATGACTGTCTAAGGGATGTTTTCGATGAATTAGAAGAAGGGAAAAGTCCTGCTTATTCCACTGGGTTGACTGATTTGGATAAATTAACAGGAGGACTGACTAGAAAAGACTTAATTATTATTGCTGGTCGTGCTTCAATGGGTAAGACTTGGTTTTCTATTTATTTAGCTAATCATGTTGCTATGACTTATGAAGTTCCTGTGGTTTTCTTTTCAGCAGAGATGTCTAAAACTCAACTAACTAAACGGTTTTTAGCCATACATTCAGAAATTGATTCATCACGATTAATGCGAAATGAAATTTATCAAGATGAATATGATTCTTTAGTTAAAGGATTAGGAATACTGACTGAGTTACCGATTATTGTTGATGATACTCCTGCTAATACATTAACCCCTTCAAGAATGCGGTCTGTGTTACGCAGAATTAAAGCAGAAAAGGGAACCATTGGGTTAGTGGTAATGGATTATATTCAAAAGTTAGGAGACAGAGCAGCAGGGAATAGAGCGCAAGCGGTGGGTAAGTTTTCAGGGGCATTTAAGGACATGGCAAAAGAGTTTGATTGTCCGTTTATTGCCTTGGCACAGATTAATCGAGGAGTGGAAGGACAGGCTAATAAACGTCCTTTTATGAGTGATATAAAAGACTCTGGGGACATTGAACAGGATATGGATTTAGGACTTTTATTGTACCGTGACGAATACTATAATCCTGACACTCAAGATAAAGGTATCATGGAGATTAATGTAGCGAAGAACCGCAATGGACAAACAGGAATTTGTCAGATTCGCTTTAATCCTGTCATTGGTTCGTGCGTTAATCTGTTCAACCCTTCTAGTGATTCTGAAGTATCATGATTTATGTTGTATAAAGTTTTGAATTTTGAGCTTGATTTATCATTGTATAAACCATAAATAACAATAGAAGCTATGTATATAAATCTTTATGGCGATTGTGTACAAGATAATAGAGGACAGAATCAAATTGCTGTTGCTAGTTTGCCTAATAGGTTTGGTAAGTTTTGGAATGGTCGTCAAATTAAACATTTAAGAAGACACTACCAAAAACTTAGAAAACAACTTCAAAAGGCTAATAAGCGCAAGGTAGTTAAACGTCTAGAATCTAAAGAAAGACGCATCATAACCTATATCAATCATTGTATTTCTAAGCAGTTAGTTCAGTTTGCCAAAGACTATGGTATGGGATTAAGATTTGAAGATTTATCTAATATTAGACAAACTTCAAAACAATCCAAAAAAGTCAGGTCTGATGCAGGAAATAGTCGCCATACTTGGTCATATTTCCAGTTAGAAACCCTAACTCGTTATAAAGCCATTAAAAATGGTGTTCCTTTTGAACTAATACCTGCTCCATATACTTCTAAGTCAGATCATCGTAATGGTGTGATTGGAAAAAGAAATGGGCATTGGTTCAGAGGAGTTGATGGTTATCAATGTAATAGCGATTGGAATGCTAGTCAAAACATAGGTCAATGGCTTGGTTTTTCATGTCCTTTAGACTCCCGACCCTCTCGGATTTAAAATCCGAGAGGAAAGCGGGAGCGCATTCCGCGCCTTCAGAAAACTGTATTTGTAATGGATGCAGACGGTTTAAAGGATGGGGTCAATGGGAGTCCCCCTAACTAGGGTAATGTCTAAACAGGTGGATTTATCCCCTGTTTAGATAACCTCTAGAATCCCTGCGGTTTTAACCCAGGGAGTCTCAAATAATAGCGGTTTTCAATTGGGTGTATCAATATTTTAGTTAAGTTGAGTGTGGGGAGTGTGGGAGGGGTGGGGAGTGTGGGGAGGATTTGCATTTTAATGTTTAATCTATGCAAATGAAACCCGCTATAAAAAACTAAACAAGAAACTCAAGGAAATCAATTCTTAAGCAGTTACAGTCAAAATCAACTCTATTATCCACCCCGCTGCCCCCCTTTTAAAGGGGGTGTGGGGGGTTGGAGGCGTTAGCGAAGGTGCAAGATGTGAGCTTTTTCTAGAAGACAAAAAACCTGTACAATACTCGACATACCTATACAGAATGTCTAGGATGCACTATAGACCAAGTGAATTTGCCGATTTAGCAGGAGTTAGTGTCAAAACATTACAAAAGAGCTAATCATGTACGCAATTAAGAGAGAATTAAAGCTGAATAACAAAGAAAAGAGCTTTTTTGCTGGCTGTGCTGGCTTTTCTCGCTTTGTATACAATCATGGCTTATCTTTACTCAAATCCACCTGGGATATTCCCGAAATTTCTGGCAGTGACTCAAAACGGTTAGATGCTATCAAGAAAGTCTTTACAAACATTACTAAAAAGCAAACAGAATATTTATGGACAAATAAATATTCATCTCGCATTTATCAGAATGCTTTTAGGGACTTGAAAAAAGCATTTTCCCGTTGGAGAGAGCCTAAAATAAAAGCAGACTTACCTCGTTTTAAAAAGAAAAAAGATCACTGTAGTTTTACAGTAGATAGTTCTAACGGTAAGGTATTAGTCAAGGAGGGAAAAAAGATAAAAATTCCTACTTTGGGAACATTCAGATTAAAAGAG
>NZ_PRLH01000125.1 GCF_003013815.1 Cyanothece sp. BG0011
TTCATTATAACGCAAAATAGAAGCTAAGCAACTGCGATCTCCTGTGGTTAACCATTGGTCATACCAGCAAACGCATTGATCCCCACTGATGCCTGCATCACGCCAATGAAACCCTATCCAGTTGGCTAAAGACTTGAGGGAGTAGTTTTCTACTGGGAGAATTACCGAGTAGTCACACAGTGATGAAGATCAATTAAACGAGGCATTAACTGTTTAATTTGGGAGTTAGGGGTTTGGTATAAGTTTCCTAACCGTTGAATGGTATCTTTCTCGTAGTCTGAAAAGTGAAAAATAGGCGCTTGATGATAATGATTAACTAACTCGAGAAATTGTTCCCAAATCATCCCTTCTTCTTGGGGGGTTTCTGCTAAAAAGGATAAAAGGTTTGGGTGTGAGTTAAACGATTAAATACCACAACCCCTAATAAATAATCTAAATTTCGTTCCGGTTCAGCTTCAATATCAAAATAGAGTTCAATAGTTTGGTTAGAAAGGGTTTCTGATGGATTATACTGAGATTGAGCATGGAGAATAGGTTGGTTATGAACCAGCGATCGCGCCTGTTGTTGTAGTCTCTGAGCTAGTTTTGTGCCGATCTGTTCTTCTATGGCGTTTAAATTAGCTGTGGCTAAAGACTCAGTGGTATGAACCCCAATGTCTTGTAAAGACTGATAACGACTGGGTGTCACCCCTGGCACTAAAGAGAGATGCTGCTGAGATTGAGCAATTCCATAACAATAACTGTACCAGCGACAAAGATTACACCGTTGCCTCGAAATAAAGACTTCTGGTTCTTGGACTGCTCCAAGCATTGTTACACATTCGTCTAAAACTAGCTGTAACTTTGGTAACCATTGAATGACATCAACGGAGGAATGTTTCAAGGGACGGACAATTAATTCTGGAGTAGGAGGAGCAGTTTGTTGAATAATAGCCAACAATTGAGCATAAAAGGTTGCTAATAGCTTATATTCTGGTTTAGCTTTGCGGCCCAGATGAATGCTAACCGGATAATAAGACCAATTTCCAAATTTAGACTCACCGGGTTGCTTGATTAATAAATGAGGTTTCCCTAAATATTCGTAACCCAAAGGAAAAATGCTCGGAAACTCTTCTGAGTCATAACTTGATTGTGCGGTATCATCAACCCATAAGATTCCTTTGTAGATACAATCAACCCCTTGTTGCATGAGTTGTTCTGTTACTTTGGCTTTTTCTCTCCAACTGAGTCCAGAGACATGAGATTGTTGATAATGAGGATAGAAAGTTTCTAAGACTAAGGCAGTGTGGCGTTTATTTTCTTGTCGCAGTTTCTGCAAAAAGTCTCTCTCTGGATCTTGTTGTGTGGAATCACCATACATATTGAGAAAGGCACGGCGTGAACATCGTTTATAATCCAGTAGGAGAGAATCAGTAATTAGCATTTTTGTCAAGAAGGTTCCTATCTCTATTATTATCAGGGTTTAGGGAATTAAGGTAACTTTAGTTTGGAGTTATTCTTTTAGGAATTGGGGAGTTGGCCGACATTCGTGTTAATTTATATAATCCTAATTATTACAAGTAGCCGATTTTATTGAATTTAAAATGGACAAAATCAAATTAGATTTAGTAGAAGTTCCAGAAGGAACATTTATAATGGGAGCTAACATGGATACTGATGTTGAAGCTGAAACAGATGAAGAACCAGAAAGGCAAATATGGTTATCAACTTATAAAATTCAACGAACTCCAGTTACTATAGATTTATGGATGCAGTTTCTTCAATCAACTACTTACCATTGGAGTTTTTATAAAGAAATAACACAGACAGTTCCTAATGAATTATGTCCGATCACTTATGTAACTTGGTTTGATGCTTATGAATTTACTAAATGGCTTTCAGAAGCAACAGGAGATAAGTATGCACTGCCTACGGAAGCACAATGGGAAAAAGCGTGTCGTGGAGAATGTGGACAGCTTTATCCTTGGGGAAATGAAGAACCAGAAGACTGGTATGAATTTCCTCCAGTTTCTACAACAATCTTACCAGTAGGTGTGCGCCTAGATAGGCAAAGTCCCTATGGCTGTTTGGATATGTGGCAGAATATAGCTGAATGGTGCTTGGATTGGTATGATGAAGGACCATATGATTATGGAGAAACATACTATCGAAACGATTTAACCAAAACAATAAACCCAACAGGTCCTGAAATAGGAGAGTATAAAGTTTGGCGAGGAGGGATAGATCAATACCAGTCGAGTGGATGGCCCAGATGTAGTCATAGAGCGTTTCGTAAGCCTTCTTTTTGTAATGATAGACTAGGATTTAGAGTGGTACTTAATCTTTAGTTTTTGAAGTAAAATATATTGAATGATAATGTTACTTTTCCAACAACCGATCTACTTTTTCTTGTAATATTAAAGAAAGTAAAGACTTAAACAAAAATAAACTGAATAGTCCGGCAAAACCAAAACAAATCAAAGCAAACTTAATATAAATTGTTGTCATTAAAATAGAAGCAGATAATAATATAAATCCTGTCAAACAAGCATAGATTAAACTTTTTATTCCTAAATTAATTCGTTTTAATGCTCGTTCGCTTTCTAGGGAACGGATTCTAAATTGTAACTCGCCTCTATCGATTCTTTCCTCTAAACCTCTCAAAAATACCTGAGATGTATTAGTTTGACTGAAAGTATCTTTAATAACCCCTTTTGCTTGTTTTACAATAGCTGTTACTAAACTACCTCGACCCCCACTTAAGGCTAAATTTTTAACAAAAGGTTGACTGGCTGCTAATAAATTATATTGAGGATCTAATGCTCTGGCAATACCATCTAAAGTGGTCAAAGATTTGAGAATAAAGGTCATTTGTGGAGGTAAACGAAAGGGTTGATTTTTGAACATAACATAAACTTCATCACTGATCTGTTCAAATGCGCGAACATCAACTGGTTTATCCCGAAAATTATCCAATAAAAAAGAAACAATTCTTTTCACTGGAGTCATGTCATTTAAGGGTTCAATTAATCCCATATAAACTAAGTTATTGACCACTTTATCCGTATCTTTTTTTAAGACAGCAAAAAAGACCTCAATCATCTGATCTTTGGCAAAGGTTTTGACTTCGGCCATGGTTCCAAAATCATAAAAAATTAGTTCCCCTCGTTGACTGACTGCCATATTGCCCGGATGAGGATCGGATTGAAAAAAACCATCGATTAATAATTGTTTTAAATAAGAACAAATTCCTAATTGAATAATGCGATCTAAATTAACATTATTCGCTTCTAATGCTGCTCGATCATCCACTTTAATTCCTGGTAAATATTCTAAGGTCAAAATTTTCTTAGTGCTATATTTCCAGTAAATTTTAGGAACCTTGATTTGAGAATAACCTCTAAAATTATCCCGAAATCTTTCTGCATTTTTTCCTTCATGAATATAATCAATTTCTTGAAATAATAGCTCAAAAAATTCTTCATAAATGGCTTCTAGATTATACTTCTTAAAAGAGACAAAAAAACGAGTTAAAATACGTATTAAACGGTGAACAACTTCAAAATCTAAATTAAAAATTTTTTCTAACCCAGGTCGTTGTACTTTGACAACAACTTCTTTTCCTGAATATAATTTTGCTCGATGAACTTGTCCTAAACTTGCTGATGCTAACGGTTCTGTTTCAAAACTATCGAATAAATCATAAACGGGTTGACCTAACTCCTTTTCAATCATTATAACCGCTTCCTCGGTACTAAAAGGAGGAACATTATCTTGAAGTTGGCTTAATTCTTGAATATATTCTAAGGGTATTAAATCAGCACGAGTTGATAAAGATTGACCAATTTTAATAAAAGTTGGCCCCAGTTGCAGTAAGTTTCTAACTAACCATCTTGCTCTTTTTTGTCGTTGTTTTATACTATTATTTTTTAATAGTTTATCCCATAATAGAAAGAGTAAAAATTGAAACGTAAATAAGGAAACTTCCCATTGACGGCCAAGGGCTGAATATCGAGAATGTTGCCAGCGCAGTGACTTCGAGGAACCGCGTTTAGTTAGCATACAACGTTTAAATTACGATGAGGATAAGGATTGAGGAAGAACCAATCTAAATACAATTTTACAATGTTTAGGGTTTTCTGTGGGAAGACAATGAACGGTAATTTTTCCCTGAAGGAGTTCCACTAAATCTTTAACAATATTCAATCCGACTCCGATGCCCGGAATCCCACTATCTATAACAATTTGTTCTCGATAAAAAGGTTCAAAAAACTCAGTCGTATTGTCTTGACAACCATATTCACTAAGATTCGATAAGGTGATAATAATTGGTGAATTATTAGAATTATTCTCTTGATTTACTTCTAAAGTAACAGTGGAGTTAGGAACGGAAAATTTACCAGCGTTTGTTAATAGTTCTTCTATAATATTCGTGAAATGTTGAGTATCAGTTATAATCAATTGTTTAGGTTGGAGACTAAAATCAATCCTTAGTGTAAGAGAATTTTTAGCATCTTCTTGCCATTTACTTTGACAAGTATGTGTTATATTATCAATCAATTCTTTTAGATTAGTAGAAACTAAATTACAACTAGAATCTTGAGATTTTAAATGTTTTAATTGTAAAATCTTTTCATTGATATTATTCAGCTTACTCCAAGCTTCTTCTAACATTGTCAATCGTTTTATTAAGTCTTCAGGAGACAATTCTTTACTTCGCAAAACAGTAATTACCATTTTAATAATAGCGAGAGGATTACGGGTTTGATCACTCATAATAGTGATCATGTTATAGATAACTTTTCTATTCCATTCTAACTGTTTATCTAATTGTTTTTTGTACTTTGCCACCAGAGTTTGAGGATAGGGTTTTCTTCTATGGGTTTAGGAGTATTACTCTGAAAAAGAGGAGAATCTCTATTAATATTTTTTTCATTAATAATTGTATTTATTTGACTTAAATGACAAGCCATTCCAATAATACAGGAAACTCTTTTTAATGTTGTTTTGTCTTTCTGACTCCATTGTAATGGTTCTTGTTTACCTAAGATGATAATCCCATTGATTTGTCCTTTAAAACTTGTACTTATTCCTACAGAGATTTAACATTAAACTCTTGAAAAAAAGGTAATAGTTTTTGATGTTTTTTATGTTCTAAATTACTAACAGAATTGATTTTTGACTCATATTTTAAATTGATCATCCAAAAGCTCTGCATTAAATTAGATACTTTTTTAGGAGAAATAACTGAATTATTTTCATTAGACTTTCCTACTGTATAAAAATACTTTAGATGATTAAAATCAGAAATAATTAAGCAGAAATCTACCCCAAACAAGTCAGTAATCATCTGAGTAAAATTTTCAAAATTTGTATCATAATCCGATGGGTTTAGTATTTCTTGAAGTAGAGATTTCTCCAAATTATTATCTTTAGAAGGATATGACATTTTACTAAGAACATTTTATTAATAAAAAGTTGAATCGTCTGATGAAAATTTATAATAACTTATTTTAGAGCTAATCCTATAATTAATCACCTTTATTTGACTGACTGGTTTCAGTTTCTATAATAACTAATAAAAAAACGGGATAACTCTAAACTTTAGAAGTTACCAACATATACTTATCATCAACAATAATGCCTTATTCTTCAACGGTAGATCCACTTAAAGAAATGCAAAG
>NZ_PRLH01000017.1 GCF_003013815.1 Cyanothece sp. BG0011
CCCTGATTTAGTGACTGATTACATTTACCGCATTATTAAATCAGAACGCACAGTTTACGGTAAATATGTGGTCCAACGACTCAAGGATGAAAACATCGTCAGAGCCTCTGAACATTGGCAACAGGATAAAGCCTTACCGTTACCAGCACAAATGTTTCGGATGAGTTCAGAGTTAGCCTCAGACAATAGTGCTTTTAGTTATGGGGCGATTTCTCCTTGGAGTCTCAATGAAAATAATATCCCGAACACGGAATTTGAGAAAAAAGCCATGGATAATATTTTAACCACTGGCTTACCTTATAAGGATTATCAAGTTAAAGATGGCAAAAAATATTTTTCGGCCCTTTATCCTGATAAAGCGGTTTCTGCTGCTTGTATTGATTGTCATAACCAACATCCTACCCATAAACAACGTTATCCCGACAAAGTGTTTAAGGTTGGGGATGTGATGGGAGGTATTTTAATTAATTTGCCCTTAGATCCTTAAGACTCCTATGAAAAGTCAATGAATTATCTGACTAACTCCTTCAATTTTTTAATTGTTAATTCTTAATTCTTAATTTTCCCTCATCCATTACCATGCAAACCCCTGTCAAGCCAGTTCAGAACCCTTCTTCTTCCAAGGTTTCTCATTCTTCTTCGTCGGACGTACCCCCTAAAACCAGTATTCGATCCGATCCACCAAGGTCCTCTAGGTTGCCCTTAATCGAGCAGTTTTATAATTTGCCCATCAGCCGCAAAACTCAAATGATTACCGCCTTAATTTTTCTGACTTTAGGGGGTTTAATTGGGTTAGGCTCAATTTCCTTGGTGGGTAGTTTACGGTCCCATTTACTGTATCAAACCAAGTCTCAATTAGCCGTTACTGAACTTAATTATAATAGCGATTTAGAAAAAATGGCGTTAGGTTTTGCCTCTCAAGCCGAACACCCTATCATTATTGAAGCCACTAAAACCGTCAGTCAAGGACAGTCTTTATCCCCTGAAATTCAAACTCAATTACAATCTATCTTAAAAAACGAACAAAAAATCCATGATCTCGAATATGCTACCTTAGTGAGCAAAGATTTACGGATTATCGCCAACGCCAACGGTCAACGTCAAGGGGAAATCTTTAATCCTCAAGGGTTGATTACTAAAGCCATTGAACAACAAAAACAGATTCGTACCAGTGAATTAGTGAGTTGGGACGAACTGATTCAAGAAAAAGCCCCGTTACCCGCCGGACTCACCAGCCAAGATGCCCTCATTCGTTACACCATTACACCTATTAAGTTACCAGGAACTCAAACCGTAATTGGGACTCTGGTGTCTGGGGATATTGTTAACGGTAATCTAGATATGGTTAAAAAAACCGTCGATACTTTTCAAGGGATAGGCTATAGTGCCGTTTATCTTTACCACCCTAACGATCAATCTTTTACCTTAGCCACAGCTTTTGAAAAAACTGAACTCAGAGAAGCGAATTTTAATCGACCCCTTCCCGATAAATCCATTTTAGAAAAAGCGGTACAAGCTAAAGGAAAGGCCGTTGCTCAACGCAGTTATCTCGATAATCATAGTTATACCCTAGCAGCGAAAGCCATTCCCAACTATAACGGGGATGAGATTGCCCTTTTAGTTTATGGTGATCCAGAACTGGGATTAAATGAGATTCTCAGACAAAGTTTAATGTTACAACTGGGTCTATCGGTGGCGGTTTTGGGGGTTGTGGTTATCGTCGCAGCCGCCATTGCCTCAGCCATCACCAAACCGATTAAACGGTTACAAACAGTGACTCAACAGTTTGCCAGTGGTAACTATGATGCTCGAGTTAATCTCCCCTCCCATGATGAAGTGGGGCAGTTGGGGGAATATTTTAACGAAATGGCCACCCATATTGCAGCCCATGAACAGGGGTTACGCCAACAAACTGAGATGTTTCGCTTTTTGGCTGAACTGTCTTCTCGGACCACAACTGACTCTCTAACCCTAGATAACTGGTTTTCTCAAGCTTTAGAGAGGGCAAGAAACCTCATTAACCTCGATCGCCTTTTTATCTATCATCTTGAGCCAGATCATGAAGGGATAATAGGATACGAAGCGGTTACCCCTGGCTATGCTTCTGTTTTAAACCAAGATCATTATGATCATATTATTTCCCCCAATTTACTCCAACAGTTAAAAGAAAACCCCTCAACCCAAGGGTGGACTTTAGAACAATTAGACGCTATCACACCAGATTCTCAGTACCGAGATAGCTTAAAAGAGTTTCAAGTTAAAGAGCAATTAATTATCCCAATTTTTAATCAAACAACCCTGTATGGCTTTTTAGTAGCCCATCGTTGCACCCATAGTCAGGGTTGGCAAGAAACGGAAATTAATTTCCTTCAACAATTCGTGACCCAACTACAGGTAACCATTAATCGTATCACCCTAGCCAAAATAGAGGGATTAGAATCAGGGTTAGCTCGTTATCTTAAGGACATCACCTTACAAATTTCAACAGAATTCAACGCTGACAATCTCTTTGATTTAGTGGTGGAAAGTAGTCGTCAAGCCTTAAATACGGATCGGGTGATCGTCTATAGCTTTGATGAGAGTTGGAACGGAACCATTATTGCTGAATCGGTTAACCCTGCCTACCCTGCTGCCCTAGGACAACAAATTCCTGATCCTTGTTTTGCTAAATCCTTTGTGGAAAAATACCGTCAAGGACGGGTTAAAGCCCTTTCTAATATTCACAAGGCGGGTTTAAATCCTTGTTATCTCCAACAACTCGAAAGTTTAGAGATCCAGGCTAACTTAGTGGTTCCCATTGTGGTGACTGGGGAATTATTAGGCTTATTAATTGCCCATCATTGTCAGAGTCCCCGTCACTGGCAACAGCCCGAAATTGACTTTTTAACCCAAGTGGCCTTACAAATTGGGGTGGCTTTAGAACGCTCCAATCTCTTGGATGAGCAAACCTTAGTCTCTGAACAACAACGAGTGGCTAAAGAAAAATTACAACAAAGAGCCTTAGAACTCTTAATGGAAGTTGAACCGATTAGTCGGGGGGACTTGACCATTCGCGCTAGAGTCACTCAAGACGAAATTGGCACCATTGCTGATTCTTATAACGCCACCGTGGAAAACTTACGGAGTTTAGTTACCCAAGTGAAAACCGTAGCGCAACAGTTTTCTAACACCAGTAACCAGAAGGAACAGTTAATTGGAACCCTAGCTGAAGAAGCCCTCAAACAGGTTGAACAAATTACCATAGCTGGCGATCGCCTCACCGCGATGAATCATTCAATTAACCTAGTCGCCCAAAATGCCCAAGAAACTCTCATGGCCTTTCAACGGGCTTCTGAGACAGTCGTCGTTGGGGAAAATGCCATGAATGAAACCGTCGAAGGCATGATGGCCATTCAAGATACGGTATCAGAAACCGCTAAAAAGATACAACATTTAGGGGAATCGTCCCAAAAGATTTCTAAGGTGGTTAGTTTGATCAGTCGCTTTGCTGCCCAAACCCACTTACTGGCGTTGAAAGCCTCGATTGAAGCAGCCCGCGCCGGCGAAGAGGGTCGAGGGTTTGCGGTGATTGCTGATGAAGTGCGAGGGTTAGCCACCAGTTCAGCCGAAGCAACCGCAGAAATTGAAACCTTAGTTAATAGTATTCAAACGGAAACCAAAGAGGTTACCCAAACCATGAAAACGGGAACCGAACAAGTGTTACGGGGAACGGAATTAGTCGAACAAACTCGTCATAGTCTTCAAGAAATAACAGTGGCCTCCGAGCAGATTAATGAGTTAGTCAGCGCTATTGCTCAAGCGGCTCAAGAACAATCTTTAACCTCTGAATCGATGAACGAAGTCATGAAGGAAGTTTCAGCTATTGCTAACAATACTTCCGTCTCTGCCACTCATCTGGCTGACTCTTTCCAAGAAGTTCTAACCCTTGCCCAACAGTTACACGCCAAGGTTGAACCGTTTAAAGTTCATTAGGTAATAGGACTTGTGGTTAGAAGTCAAAAGTAATAATTAAACTTTTGCCTTTTGCCTTTTGCCTTTTGCCTTGAGTTTCCCTCTGCTTCCTGACTTTCTCAAAAACCATGATGAACCCCGACATCCGCGATCAAGCCTATCAGTTTTTTATTGAAGAAGCCCCCGAACTTCTCCACATCATTGAAACGGGACTCCTTACCCTCAAAGAAGAGCGTAATAAAGCCACCGTTCACGAGATCATGCGGGCTGCCCATTCTATTAAGGGTGGGGCGGCTAGTGTAGAACTCAATACCATTAAAATTCTCTCCCATCGTCTCGAAGATATTTTTAAAGCCTTGTATGACGAGACCGTGATCATTGATGATGATTTAGAAAGCTTATTATTAGAGGCATTTGATCGCTTGCGTGATCCCCTAGAAGAACAAATGACGACGGGGAGTTTTGATGAAGAAGAGGCTATCGAAACCGCTCTTCCTGTGTTTGAAGCCATCGAAACCATTTTAGGGGATAGTATGGCTCAAGGAGAACAATATATTCCTTCTTCGGCGGATTTGGGGATCGATATTGTTTCTTCTTTGTTTGAAGTGGATGTGGCTCAGGGGTTAGCAGACATTGAAACGGCTTTAGCCTCTCAAGACAATGAACACATCGCTCAAACCTTACGCACTCAAGGGGAAGTGTTTAATGGATTTGCTGAACTTCTCGGCTTACCGGGATTTGGAGAAATTGTGCAAACCACTTTACAAGCCCTTGAAACCTCGCCATCGGAGGCTTTAACCATTGCTCAAGTGGCTTTAACGGATTTCAAGCAGAGTCAACAGTTAGTCCTAGTTGAGGGCGATCGCACTTCGGGGGGTCAACCGTCTCAGGCGTTGTTAAGTCTGGCCAAGGGACAGCCTCTAGAAACAGTCGTATCTTCTCCTGAACCTGCGTTAAGGGATAATTCTGTTCCCTCTTTAGATGATCTTTTTGAAGAGACAGAAGCGGTAGAAACTGTCCCTGAGGAGGCGATTGAAGAAGAGATAGCCCATAGCTCTATCGATTTTAGCAACGCACCCCCATTAGATGATATTTTTGCTTCTACGGATACCGAAATAGAAGAACCAGACTGGGAGGGGGTTCCGGCCTTAGATGATGTGTTCGGAGAATCCTCTCAAGGATCATCAGAGCCAGTTGAAGAGATGGCTTTTGCCACTTCTCTGGACGATTTGTTTGGGGAGGTAAACACCCTAACGGAAGAACCGTTATCCTTAGAAGTTGATGAAACAGAGATTCAAGAAAATCTTGATACTTTTGTCGAGTCCATCGAAGATGTTTTTGAAACCTTACCCACTGTAGAAGAACAGAATAATCAATCCGTTGCAGACAAAGCACTCTCCCACGAAACGGTCAAACAATCCTTCTATGAGACTCGTTCAACTCGTTCCTCTAAACATGGTACAAAAACCCGAAATTCCAGCCAACAAGAGGGTTCAGAAACCCAAAAAACGGCTGCACCTCTCTCGGTTAGGGTGGATTTTAATCGATTGGAAAGAATGAATAATTTAGTGGGAGAATTAGTCATTAACCGTAATAGTTTATCTCTACAAAACGATCAATTACAAAATAAAGTAAAAGACTTACTCAATCGATTTTCTTACTTTCAAAAAATTACCAATACCCTTAAACAATTATCGGATCAAATGGTCATCGCTCCTGAACGTTATGGGACGATAAAAGTTAGGAAACAATCTCTAAAAGGAGAGAATCTTTTGGCTCGTTCTTCTTTTTCTAATCTTTCGGAATCTTCTGATTTTGATTCTTTGGAAATGGATTCTTATAGTACAGTTTATTCAATTGTACAGAGTTTACTAGAAGAAATGATGCAATTAGAGGAATCTGTCGATGATATTGTTCTGTTTGCTCGCTCTTCTAATCAAACCATAGAACAACAACGGCAAATGCTCAACTCACTTCGTGATGAATTAATGTGGGCGAGAATGTTACCTTTAGGAGAAGTCTTAAACCGATTTCCTAGGGTCTTAAGAGATTTATCCAATAAGTATCATAAACCCGTCAAATTGAAGTTAACGGGAACTTCAGTTTTAGTCGATAAAGCAGCATTAGAAAAATTATATGATCCCCTGCAACATCTCCTCAGAAATGGCTTTGATCATGGTATTGAACCCCCAGAAATTCGTCGCAAGTTGGGCAAACCGGAACAGGGACAAATCGAAATTCGCGCCTATCACCAAGGCAACCAAACCATCATTGAAATGGACGACGACGGTGGGGGCTTAGATTTGGAAAAAATTGCTAAAAAAGGAGTTGAAGCAGGGTTAGTGACCCCAGAACAGGTGGCTGTGATGACAAAAGAAGCCCTACAGGATCTAATTTTTGAGCCTGGGTTTTCTACGGCGAGTCAAGTGAGTGAACTCTCCGGTCGTGGGGTTGGTTTAGATGTGGTCAGAGAACAATTACGAGCTTTAAAAGGAACGGTCTCAGTGAGTTCTGTATCTGGCCAAGGAACCACGTTTACCCTTCGTTTACCCTTTACGTTAACCATTGCCAAACTATTAGTCTGTCTCATTCAACAGCATAATTATCACCAAGGAACGGCCATTGCCATACCCTCCGATAGCATCGAGGAAATTATTATGCCAGAATCCGAACAGATTAAAATGTCTGGAAAACAAAGATTTTTAGCCTGGCAAAAACAGATTATTCCTATTTATCCCGTGCAAGATTTACTACAGTATCGTAGTTCTTCTCCGGAAGGGTTTTCATCTCAGTCCCTTCAAGGAATTACCACTCCTGATAATTGGGGTTCACCCTTGCTGATTTTACGGCGAGGAGAACGTTTATACGCTTTAGAAGTGAATCGCTTGGTCACTGAACAAGAATTGGTGGTTAAACCCTTTGGTAAAGCCATAGTCGCCCCTGCTTACACCTATGGTTGCACCATTTTGGGGGATGGAACCTTAATTCCTGTGGTCAATGGCACGATCTTAATTGAAGAATGTATCGAGTCCTATGAGGGTTCAGGAAAATCGGCAGGTATTACGGTGGACAGTTCTAGAGATGAAACGTCTACCCCCATAGCAATGACACAAAATCCTACAGTGTTAGTGGTAGATGACTCAGCCGCCCTACGACGAACTTTAGCCCTAACCTTACAAAAGTCAGGGTATCGAGTGCTACAAGCTAGGGATGGCCGAGAAGCCTTAGAACAATTGCAACAGCCAGGAATTCAATTAGTTATCTGTGATGTGGAAATGCCTAATATGAATGGATTTGAATTTTTGGGGCAGCGTCGTCGTGATCCCGAATTGATGAAAATTCCTGTGGCGATGTTAACCTCTCGTAGCAGTGAAAAACACCGTCAGTTAGCCACCCATTTAGGAGCAAGTGCTTACTTTACTAAACCCTATATTGAACAACAATTTCTAGACACGATTAAAAATATGATTACTCATGAACAGTGAACGGACTTAAGACGGTAGAATCACGAATGTTTATTGATTCTACTTTCTTAATTTTAAATGATTGATTATTATTTATTATCTTAAAAAACTATGACTACTAAAACCACGTCTTATTACACAGCTAATGTTAATTCTTATGGAGAAAATATCGAAACTCGCCGTCGTAAATTGTTGATTTTTAAAACAGGAACCCTTCATTTAGCTTTACCGGTAGAATCGGTTAAAAAAATTACTCACTATACTCCTATACAAGGGAGTGGTGTTACTGCAGTGGGACTCATTCATGTGGATGAAATGGAAATTACAGCGATTGATCTTCACAAACGTCTGTTTAAAGTATCTCAACCCCCTCTCTCAGGACGACAGTTTCTTATCTTAGCTAAAAATAGCGTTGAGGAATTATTTGGCATTCTAGTGTCTCAAACCCCTTCCCTTCTAGAGTTACCTCTAAATCAAATTCGTACGTTACCGGATTCTTATCGTCGTGGAGATACCTTAGAGATAGCAAGTCATGTGACCCGGGTGCAAGATAATGATCAGTTATTAACTGTATTTATTTTAGATGTTGACCGTTTAGTTCCTCCGATGGGTATGGAAAACTTTGCGTTTTAAGAGTGAAGAGAACAAGAAACAGGCAATAGAAAAAAGTCTGTTTCTGTTTCCTCTGAAACGTTCACTGAGATCATGGATATTACTGGACTTTTTATTCTAAAACCGATTCTAAAATATCCTCTGTTTCTTCGGGAATAGAGGGTTGAATAATGTAAGGTAAACAAGCCCCTTTTAATCCTTTTTTGATTCTTTCTAGGGTATTTTCAAAGACCACAAATAAAGGGTAAACTTTTTCACCTCCTTCACTCAACATATGGGCTTCTGTTTGAGGCATTAACCATTCATAATCTTTGTCTAAATGAATTTGAGTTTGTCGCCAACGGCCCAATAAATGGGAAAAATCTTCGTGGGGACGATGAATAAAAATAATAATTTCTGATCCTAACTTAATTTTCCATTCTGGATCACACATAATAATAGCCAGGTCACAAGGTAATTGAATGGCTTCTTGAATATTAGGAGACATTAAATTACTTTCATTTAATGCTTTCCGTTGACGCACTTTAACGACAGGTAAAGGAAGGGTAATTAAACTTTCTTCAGGACGACGTAAACTAGGAATCATTTCTAAATAAGAACGATGCTGTTTTAAGAGGGAAATGGCAGACAAGCGATCGCTATATTCGCATAAAAGTTGTTCGTAATGAGATGATTTAATCGACATAACACAGTTAAGAATAAAATAAGCCCTAAAACTATTATAGAGACGTTCGGGATAACGCCTCTAAAACTTGGAAATATTGACAAATTGTTTATACCAGTTCGTCGAAAATTTTGAACATGGGTAAATACATCGATAAGAGAATAACCCCTACCATACCAGCGATACCAACCATCATTAAAGGTTCAATGACACTGGTTAATGCTTTGACTGCTTGTTCAACTTCATCCTCATAAAAATCAGCGACTTTCATCATCATGGCATCGAGTTCTCCTGTTTCTTCCCCAATACAAATCATTTGAATGGCTAACTGAGGAAAAACGTTAGCATTTTGTAGGGCTAAACTCATCATACCCCCTTGTTGAATTTCTGCTTGGGCCCCGGCCACTGCATTGGCAATCACCTTATTTCCTACCGTATTACAGACAATTTCTAAGGAAGTTAAAATAGGAACGCCAGAACGAGTTAAAGTCCCAAAAACCCGACAAAAACGAGCCACTGCAGACTTTTCATTTAAGTCACCAAATAGGGGCATCTTGAGGAGAAATTTATCAATTTGTAAACGACCTACTGGGGTTTTATAGTATTGTTTAATACCAACAACTAAGACAATTGAACCCACAATAGGAATGAGAATTTTCCAGCTTCGCATAATGCCACTTAAATAGAGCATAAATTGCGTTAAAGCGGGTAATTCTGCTCCTAAATCCTGAAAGATTCCTGCAAAAACAGGGATTAAAAAGATGGTCATCGCAAAGAAAACAACCACCGCTAAAATCCCCACTGTAACCGGATAAGCCATAGCGGATTTAATTTGGTTTTGCAGTCGGGCCATATCTTCCAGAAGTTTCGCTAAACGGTTTAATACTTCATCGAGTACCCCCCCAGTTTCTCCTGCTTCAACCATACTGACATAGAGTTGATCAAAACAGTCCTCATGTTTCCCTAAAGCTTCTGATAAACTAACCCCTTGTTGAACTTCTGCACTAATAGCTAATAATGCTTTTTTCAATTTAGGATTAGTGGCTTGATCAGCTAAAACTCCCAAGCAACGAACAATCGCAACCCCAGCATTAATCATGACAGAAAATTGACGGGAAAAGATAGCTTTATCTTTAACACTAACGTTATTTAAAGCCCCTGCCATCCCTGAAAAATCGAATTGCATTCCTGCTTCACTAATCTTTCCAATAGCAGGATATTGCTGTCTAAGCATTGCTCTTGCTTGCTCTGGAGAAGTAGCTTGCACTTTTTGCTTAGAAATTTTTCCTTTTAAATCTTTGACTTGAGCGATATAAGTAGGCATTTTCTTTCATACACAATAAACAGTAATAAACGGTCGTTAATAGTGGGTTTTTAACGACGAGATTTAGATTTTACGCCCATAGTTGCACCCCCAATTAAGCGTTGTAACTCATCGGGTTTAGCACTTTTAGAAACTGCTTCTTCAAAAGAGACTGATCCACTGACAACTAGGTTGGCTAAAGCCTGTTCCATGGTTTGCATTCCCAGTTTCATGCCTGTTTGAATAGCCGAATAAATTTGACCGGCTTTTCCTTCTCGCATGAGGTTAGCGATCGCAGGAGTGACAATCATAATTTCTTGTGCCATTGCTCGACCAAATTCACCAGGTTTTGGGTTCTTTTTCTTAGCTAAACATTGACTAAAGACAGCGATTAACGAGTTAGATAACATTGCCCTAATTTGTGCCTGTTGGTTAGCAGGAAATACGTCCACAATACGGTCAATGGTACCGGCGGCTGAATTGGTGTGTAATGTGCCAAAAACTAAGTGTCCTGTTTCGGCTGCGGTGATGGCTAAACTAATGGTTTCTAAGTCCCGCATTTCCCCCACTAGAATGATGTCAGGATCTTCCCGTAAAGAGGCTTTTAAAGCATTAGCAAAAGACTTGGTATCTTCTCCTTTTTGTCGTTGATGAAAGAGACTTTTAACATTAGGAAAAACGTATTCAATGGGGTCTTCAACCGTTAAAATATGTTCTTGTCGGGTTCGATTAATTAAGTCTAAAATCGCTGCTAAGGTGGTGGTTTTACCCGATCCTGTTTGTCCCGTGACTAACACCAAACCCCTTGGGCGTTCTGCCATTTCTCGCACAATATTTGGCAGTCCTAACTGTTCAAAATTGGGAATTTTCGAGGACAACGCCCGCAAACAAGCAGCATAACAACCCCGTTCTTTATAAACATTGACGCGAAATCTTGCCAACCCTTTAACCCCATAGGAACAGTCTAATTCCCAATTTTGTTCTAACTCTTTCCGTTGAGAATTATTGAGCATACTGAAAATTAATTTTTGACTTTCTTGAGGAGAAAGGGGTTCTTCATCAATGGGGGCGAGTTTACCGCTAATCCGAAAATAAATAGGCGCACCGGCTTGAATGTGCATATCGGAACCCCCCATTTCCACAAGTTGTTCCATCAAGTCTTCAATCATCATATCCATTGGATTTTGCTCCTTAAAATTAAATTAGATTAGTTATTAGGTAAATCTGGGAGTCATACAATAGGGGCAGTCCATCCACTCCGGTTCAAGGCCCGCATGGCAGGTTTTACACTCAAGGGAACTTTTGCGCTTGGCTTTTAATTCTGCTTCGAGTCCCGTATCGGTAAAGGTGACCCGTTCGACTTCTTCGAGGGTAGTATGACCTTCTTGAACCAGTTGTAAACTGTAAGCGAGGATGGTGATCATGCCTTCTTCAACGGCTGCTTCCTTAATGCGATCGGTGGTTGCTCCTTCGTTAATCAGGCTTTGAATACGCTCTGTATTGCGCATCACTTCGTAAACCCCAACCCGTCCCTTGTAGCCACTCCCACCACATTTTTGGCAAAGGCTGCCATCTTTTTTCGCTTCGGCAATTTCCTCTGTGGTTAATTTATTGGCCTTATAAATGGTGGTTTCTTCATCATTGGAAGCGGACAGACCAAAACGGGCTAATTCTGCTTTAGTGGGGTTATAAGGAACACGACATTCACTACACACCCGACGCATTAGCCGTTGCGCTAATACCCCTAATAACGCCCCAGAAATCATAAAGGGTTCAACCCCCATTTCATCGAGACGAGCCACAGCCCCCGGTGCATCATTGGTATGTAGAGTGGTTAAAACTAAGTGTCCGGTTAAAGCTGCTTCAATGGCAGTTTTTGCTGTTTCTACGTCCCTGGTTTCTCCCACTAGAATTACGTCAGGATCTTGTCGCATAAATGCCCGTAAAATCGAAGCAAAGTTCATTCCTTTTTCTCGAATCACCTGCACCTGGGTAATACCGGGTAACGAGTATTCAATGGGATCTTCGGCGGTGCTAATATTCACCCCAGGGTTATTCCTTTCGGCTAAGACTGAATATAAACTGGTAGACTTACCCGAACCGGTTGGCCCGGTTACCAAAAATAACCCAAAAGGACGACTCGCTAAGTCTCGGACAATTTGTAAGGTTTCTTGGTTGGTAATGAGTTTATCTAACCCTAACTGAGTGGCAGAGTTATCTAAGATCCGTAAACAGACTTTTTCCCCATAACGACTGGGTAAGGTATTGACCCGAAAATCCACTTTTCGACCTTGATAAATGCGTCGAATTTTACCATCTTGAGGGAGACGACGTTCGGCAATGTCGAGATCAGCCATAATTTTAAACCGCGCGACCACCGCCGGGGTGACTTTTCGCGGTAGGGGATCAAAGGCTTGTTGCAGAACCCCATCTTTACGGAAACGAATTTTTAAGCTTTCTTCTTGGGGTTCAACGTGAATATCTGAGGTTCCATCCTGGAGAGCTTTGGCAAGGATTTTATTAACTAAATTAATAACCGGGGCCTGTTCAGCATCATTGGAATCTAGAGCATCATGGCTTTCGTCATCGTCCTCGGACATTGCGGCATCTAAGTTACCGACAATGTCCGTCAGATCGGCCATTTTTTTGAGGGCTTCTTCTTTAGAAAGACGTTCATTTTCTGCGTCAATTTCCCCTTGAAGTTCATGATACTGTTCTAATAAACGATCATAATCTTCTTGAGTAATGACCATGCGCCGTAACTCTAGGTTTCTCGCCCTTAAGATGCGGTTTAAATCATCTTGGGCCGCTAGGTTATCGGGGTCAACCATCGCAACTAAGATTGAGGGGGGTTCCCCGTTATGTTGCGATAGGGGTAAAATTTTATGGCGACGACAAATGTCAAAGGGAATTAAGGAATTGATTAATTCAGCCATCTGGCGATCCGCGACGGGAGAAACTTCGGGATCGATACAGTCGACACCATAAAGGATTTTGAGTTCAAATAAATGGTGTTTTTTATATTGTCGTAATAAATCGGGGGATAAGGGTTCTCCAGTCATCACCTGTAACACTTCTGTTAAGGGACGACCGCTTTTTCGGGTTTCGACTAGGGCCTGTTTCATTTGATCGGGGCCGACATATCCGGCTTCGATCAGTTTATTGCCAAAGGGTGAAAAGTAATTACGCAGGGCAACCGCCCGACTGCGTTTGGAAGACGTTAAATTTGAAGAAGACAAAGAAGACATAAGGCAGTAATCATAGGCTGCTTACCTCTTTATTGTTCCCAAAGCTGTGATCGAAATTACCATGCTGAGAAAAATTTTGTTGTTAAACGATAGCTTTGTCCTTTACTATAAGGAACTTGAGAATATTATTACCAACCTTGATAATTAGATCAATATTGGGAATGATATCCTATGGTCAGTTAATTATCGGTTCTAGTTGATTTGATTCGCAACGATAACTTAAAAAGAAGTGTCAAAAGTTAAGATTTTTTGATATATAGTCCTTTCAAGTGGATGCGATCTCGAAGAGATCCCCTTTGCGGTGCGCTTCTTGATGCAGTCGCTCTAAGAAGGAAACCTTCAAGACCGCGCTGCATCGCTTTTTTAAGAGTAGGTGGGCAAAGGGGTAGGAACAGAAGTCAAAAATCTAACTAATACTATCTAAACTTACTCATAATTTGTGCTATCATACTTTTATGAGTAAGTTAACCATATCAGAAGCAGCTAAATTAAAAGGTGTAAGCGTATCGACGTTAAGACGTTGGGAGTCTGAAGGTAAATTAATACCCGAAAGAACAGCCAATGGACATCGACGTTATACAGTTTCTCAGTTGCTTGGAGTTAAAGAAAATCTTTCTTATACAGTTGGTTATTGTCGTGTTTCTAGTCATGATCAAAAGAAGGATCTAGAACGTCAAAAAGAAGTTGTTGAACTATTTTGCGCTTCATTATGGTTGGCAAGTTGAAATCATATACGATCTAGGTTCTGGGCTTAACTACAACAAGAAAGGATTGAAACGATTAATTAGATTAATTGTTGATAGTAAAGTTGAGAGGTTGGTTTTGACTCATAAAGATAGGTTGCTTAGATTTGGTAGTGAATTAATCTTTAGTTTATGTGAACATTTTGGCACAGAAGTTGTTATCATTAACCGAACTGAATATAGTACATTTGAGGAGAATTTGGCACAAGATGTCTTAGAAATTATTACTGTTTTTTCTGCTCGATTGTATGGTTCAAGAAGCCATAAAAATAGAAAAATCGTAGAGGAGCTTAGAGACGTTGCTACTAGGATTCAAGACTGAACTAAAACTAAATAATCAACAACGTGCATTGTTAGCTAAACACACAGGGACAGCCCGTCATGCTTGGAATTGGGGATTGGCTTTAACTAAGCAAATCTTAGATCACAATACAGCTAATCCTAATGATAAAATCAAGTTTCCTAGTGCGATTGATTTACATAAATGGTTGGTGGCTTTAGTTAAGTCTAAACATGAATGGTATTATCAGGTGTCTAAATGCGCTCCTCAATGGGCATTAAGAGCTTTAGCTAATGCCTGGGGACGATGCTTCAAGAAACTTGCTAAACCTCCAAGGTTTAAAAAGAAAGGTAAACACGATAGTTTTACTTTAGATGGCAGTATTAAATGTGACCATCAAAAGATAAAAGTTCCCGTTATTGGTTGGCTTAAAACTTATGAGCGATTACCTCAAGGTTATCAACCTAAATCTGTCACTATCAGCCAAAAAGCTAATAGATGGTTTCTTAGTTTCAAGGTTGAGGTAGAACCAGTATCAACATCTAAAAGTGTTGAGATAGTAGGTTGTGATTTAGGGGTGAAATCTCTAGCAACTTTATCGTCTGGGTTAGTATTTGAAGGGGCTAAAAGTTATCGTAAATACGAGAAGAAACTAAGCAGACTTCAATATTTAGCTCGCCATAAAATCAAGGGTTCTAATAATTGGAAAAAAGCGCAAAAGAAGATAGCTAAACTGCATTTTAAAATAGCTAATATTCGTAAAGATACATTACACAAACTCACTACGTATTTAGCCAAAAACCACAGCAAGATAGTAATTGAGGATCTAAATGTGTCAGGGATGATGGCTAATCACAAGTTAGCTAAAGCTGTTCAAGATATGGGTTTTTATGAATTCAGAAGACAACTTGATTATAAAACGATAGTTTATAATTCTGAATTAATAATAGCTGATAGATGGTTTCCAAGTTCTAAAAAATGTTCTAATTGTGGACATATTAAAGAAACTTTATCTTTAAGTGAACGAGTTTTTGAGTGTGAATTATGTTCTTTTAAATGCGGACGTGATCTTAACGCCTCATTTAATTTAGCGTCTTTGGCGGTGAGTTCCATCGTGTCAGCTTGTGGATTGGTGAGTGCCGACACCGCCAGAATGAAGCAAGAAGTTAACATCAAACCCACCAATCGGTAGGTTTGAGTAAGTTTAACGGAACGGAAAAAACAAGAGTATCATCCCTAACAGTTAGATTTGCCCACCCTACAAATGCTATAACCAGTAACTTTAAGTTGATTTTTTCTTAACCCATAATGCACTTAATCCTAACATCCCTAACCCTAAAATTCCTGTGGGTTCTGGCACTTGAGTTGCCATTAAAGTTTGTCCCAGTTCCTCACCAGCATTAGGATCATCGAGAACTTCAGCCCTGGTACGGGTAAAAAAGGCAATATCTAAGTGTGGTCTTACCCCTCTTGTAAACCCTTCAGGTAAGTCAGGAAACTCATTGGCCCAGTCTGTTAAGTGTACATGGGGACTAGGATCATCATCATCAGGGAATAACTCAGCCATAGAATCGGGTGCTGAAAAGAAATTAACCCCTTCTCCCCTTTCTCCACCAATACTAATACCATTGTCAGCATCCCACGCTCCCGTTTGTAAAATTTGCTTAGTATTAGTATCAAAATTGAAGTTAAAATCGGGAGAGTTGAGATGATTATCGAAGAATTCCTGAAAAATATTCCCATCAGGATCAATAAAAGCAATATCAAAGGAAGTTAAATCATCTTCTCGGACAATTCCATCTCCATCAACTTGGTTTTCATCGTAACTAAAACTTCCTTTTACTTGATAGCCTAAAGTTTGTCCAGTCCAATGTAAATTAAAGGTAATAGCTTCTGCTGAACCAGCAGAAATTAAGCCTAAACTTAAGAAAGTGGCTGCAAACAAACCAATACTTTTTTGCTTCATTAGCTACTTATTCTCTGAAATTATATTATCGGTTGACTCTATGGTTCTAGCAAAATTGTTTCAGTCATTCCACAGACAGATTGTCAAACTTAACTATGCCAAAAAACTTACTCAAGAATAAAAGATTTATTGGCGATGATATGCTACAATGCAAAAAATATCGGTTCTAGTGGAGATCAGCCACTAGAAGTAATGGGGAAAGTTCGGTGTAAATCCGTCGCTGTCCCGCAACTGTGATGAGACGTTTCAACTTCTCTTAGTCAGAATGCCCGCCGATTAATTAATCCACGTTCATAATCATCTGCGAGGTACGGATTGTGGTCAATATGATTTGTCTGAGGAAGTGTTATCCTCAAAAGTTTTTTATTCAAAAGATCCACATAGATTCTCTATGGAAGTCTCGCCCAAATCAATTGGGTGTGTTCGCAACGATGACTTAGAAAATGAGACAAGAATCTATTTCTAAGTCATTTTCTTGGGAATCTGCTTGGAAAACCGTTTCTCAAGGGAGTTTTTGGCAATTTAGCCTAATTTTTATAGGTTGTGTCAGTAGCTTAATTTATCCCCATGCACCTTTAGTTGGGTTTTCTGCCGTTGCAGGTAATACGTTGACGCGCAAGAAAGCTTTAACCTGTGTCATGGTGATTTGGTTAGCTAATCAACTTTATGGCTTTATTATTCGCCAATATCCTCAAACTTGGGAATCTTTAACCTGGGGCATCGTGATGGGACTGGGAACATTGTTTGTCACGGGGTTAGTTACCCTAAGACCTACCTTTTGTCAGCGTTTCTGGGGACATTGTTTGTGGTTAGTCATAAGCGTTATCGGTGGCTATCTTCTATATGAAGGGGCAATTATTTTAATTGCCCAGTTAATGGGAGGACATAGCTTAACTTTAGCGATTTTATGGCGAATTTTCCTCAAAAATTGTCTCTGGGGGATAGGTTTATCTCTCATTCATGGTTGCGTTGTTGGTGTAATGATGCAATTTTCCCCCCAATATTCGTCTCAGTCAGCAGATAAGGTTTAAGGTTAATTCTCATAATTTGGGATTTAAAGCCTAAATCTGTCCTTTTTTAATTCATTTCACTTATCCCACTGACTTGTTCTGCAAGTGAGACAGGGTTTTTATGTCTTAATTTTTCGCAATATCAAGTCTCATATTCATTCATTTTCAGAAGAAATATGTCAATTATCACTGCAACCCTTGGTTATCCCCGTATTGGAAAGCGTCGTGAAGTTAAGAAAGCCTTAGAGTCCTTTTGGCGCAACGAATTACCCTCTGAAGAACTATTACAAATTGTTCAAGAGGTAGAAGAAGCCAGTTGGACAAAACAAGCGGAGACGGGAATCGAACAGATAGGAATAGGTGATGCTACCCTTTATGACCAAATATTAGACTGGTCGGTGCGTTTAGGCTTAATTCCTGCCCGTTTTCAACAATTTAGTGGTAAAGAGCGTTATTTCGCTATGGCACGGGGTAAAGATGGGGTTCCTGCCTTAGAAATGACCAAATGGTTTGATACGAATTATCATTATCTTGTGCCTGAAATTACGGCAGATATTACCCCTATCGCTGATTTTAGCGATTTTATTGGGATTGTTAAGCGAGGTTTAACCCAATTAGGGGAAAAAGCTGTTCCTATCATTATCAGTCCCCTTACCCTATTACAGTTAAGTCGTTTGGAGGGAGTGAATTTTGAGGATATTCTCAACCAATTATTACCCTTATACTGTGAATTATTGCAGGAATTAAAAGCATTAGGGGTTAAAACTGTACAAATTCATGATCCCATCTTAGTTTTAAGCCATTCTTCTCAGCTTAAAGCCCATTTTCAAAAGGTTTATACAGAATTAGGGCAAACAGGACTGAATATTAATCTTGTCACCTATTTCGATGATTTAGGAGATAATTACCCTTGGGTGATGGAATTACCAGTAAACACGATTAGTTTGGATTTTACACGGGGAAATAACTTAAATTTACTCCAAAAATACGGGTTTCCCTCTGATAAAATTTTAGGGGCAGGAGTAATCGACGGTCGCAATATTTGGCGTATTCGTCCACAATCTGTCATTTCCTTGCTGGAAATCATTCAAACATTCACTAATAAGCTATCCGTTCAACCTTCCTCATCTTTACAATTTGTTCCTTACGATGCTGCTTTAGAGGTTAAATTACCCGAACCCTTGCATAATGTGTTGAGTTTTGCTGAACAAAAATTAGAGGAGGTGGTCATTTTAGGGAAAACCTTAACAGGAGAAAATACGCAAACAGAACTGGCGTTAATTGAACAAAAATGGGATGAATTTGCTCAATTTAGTCCAGTGAATCAAGGAATTAAAACAAAGCTAGAAAAATTAACCCCTGGCGACTTCCAACGTTCTTTATCCTACACTTCACGCATTGCTCAACAAATTTCTCTTCCTCCCCTACCTACCACAACCATTGGTTCCTTTCCCCAAACCTCAGAAGTCCGTAAACTGCGATCGCAGTATAAACGAGGTGATATTAGCCCAGAAGACTATCAGAAAGCAATGGAGGCGGAAATTGCCAAATGTATTAAGATTCAGGAAGAAATCGGCTTAGATGTCCTAGTACACGGGGAATTTGAACGGACAGATATGGTGGAATATTTTGGGCAACAGTTAGACGGTTTCGCCTTTACCCAACAGGGATGGGTACAAAGTTACGGCAGTCGTTATGTGCGTCCTCCCATTATTTTCGGCGATGTGGTGCGAACTGCACCGATGACTGTCCAAGAATACCAATTTGCTCAATCTTTGACCGAAAAACCCGTCAAAGGAATGTTAACTGGCCCAGTCACCATTCTTAACTGGTCTTTCCCTCGTAGCGATATTTCTCGTCAAGAACAAGCCTATCAAATTGCGATCGCTATACAAGAAGAAGTCACAGACTTAGAAAAAGCGGGTGCAAAAATGATTCAAGTGGATGAACCTGCATTTCGGGAAGGTTTACCCTTAAAACAGGAAAAATGGTCTGATTATCTTTCCTGGGCTGTGGATGCCTTTCGTTTAGCCACTGCCAGTGTACAACCCCAAACCCAAATTCACACCCATATGTGTTATTCCGAGTTTGGCGACATTATCCAAGACATTGAACGCTTAGACGCAGACGTGATTTCCATTGAAAACAGTCGTAGCAATAATCGTACCTTAGAAGAAGTCGCCGAAGGAGGCTATTCTCATCAAATTGGTAATGGAGTTTATGATATCCATTCCCCCGTTATCCCAACCGTAGAACAGTTAACCCAACAATTAAAAACCGGAATTTCTACTCTTCCCTTAGAACAAATTTGGGTAAACCCTGATTGTGGGTTAAAAACCAGACGTTGGGAGGAAGTGATTCCTTCATTGAAAAATATGGTCGAAGCAACCCGAAAAGTCCGAGAAGAGATTGATTTATCGACCCATCATCAAAATTTATAACCTGTTACTCCCTTTCACCCAATCAAGCAAAAGCCCAATTCTTATAAGCGGAATGTTAGGATTAAGTCAACAACGCAAATACCAAAAATAACTTGTTGATAAGTGAGGAGAAAAATGTTACCAAATAATATCCAAGATTGGCAACAAACCTTCATCGAAACTAACTTTATTGTTCTGGGTTTTAATGCTTGGAATGGGTATCTAAAATCTGGACGAGGGGTAATTGTGTGTAGTACCAATTCCCCTTCCATTAATCGTTTTGGGGAAAGCTTTAAAACTCATTTTGTTCCTCGTTCTCGCCTCGCTCCTTTTTTAAATGCTTGGTTGGCCGCCCCTGATACGGTCATTGTAAAAGGACATTTTATGACGGATCATATTTTAGAGGCAGTTGATAATTATGATCCGAATCGAGCTGTTATTTTACTGTTAGAGTTAGGAGAAAATTGTTCATTTTTTTATCTAAAAGAATTGCCCTTATCTCCTCCAAAGTGTCACCAAACAATTTTAAAAACTTGGGATGAATTTAAGTTATCTCAAGGGAAATTCAAACCAACCTGTGACACAAAAAATCATTGATAATTTAGACTATCTTACAATTAAAAATTGGTTTTTAATTATACATAAGGTGTGAGTGATTGTATGTCAAATTTATTTTTTGTTTTCAAAATATCAGCGTTTGTTTTTGGTATGATTTCCCTATCAACAACAGTAAACGCTTTACCAGAGGAAAATTTTCCCAGAAAACAGTTTCAGAACAGTTCCTTAAACTCTGAGACTGCTCAAAAAGCGGATGTTTCAGCCTCACAAGAAACCTCCCCTGTTCTTACACTACCTAAACCCGATCACAACTTTTACTTAAGACAGTCTCGGGATGGCTTTTTAAACCCGGCCAGTCGTCGTCAGGGTTCCATGTCCCAAGTCACCAGTGTTTCGGAATTACAAGACATTTCACCCACCGACTGGGCTTATGAAGCTTTACGCAGTCTGGTCGAACGGTATGGCTGTATTGTGGGATATCCAGACCGCACGTTTCGGGGAAATAGAGCATTATCTCGTTACGAATTCGCGGCTGGTTTAAATGCCTGTCTCAATACTATAGAACGATTAATCCAGGAAAATGTTGCCGTTTTACGGGAAGACATCGAAAAATTGAAACGATTGGCACAAGAATTTGAACAAGAATTGATCGCTTTGGGGGCAAGGGTGAGCAATTTAGAGGAACGAGTCGCTTACCTCGAAGATCATCAATTTTCCACCACCACTAAGTTAACTGGGGAGTTTGTGGTCGGTTTAACCGGTATTACCAGTGGAGAAAGAGACGGAGGCACTGAAGAAATTAACAAAGTTACTAACTTCGGTTACAGGGGACGACTAGAACTTAATACCACCTTTGACGGTAACGATCTCCTCTATACCCGTCTCGCAACTGGCACTGTACCCGCCTATTCTGACATCACAGGGACGTTTGAGGGAGAATTAGGCTTTTCCCAACCTGATGGCAGTGATCTCGCCGTAGAACTGATTATTTACGAGTTTGACCTGGCTGAAAATATCAGAATGTTCGTTGAACCGGTTGGAGGTGCGTTTGATGACTTTGTGCCAACAGTCAACTTTTTGGACGGTGACGGGGCGTTTGGGGCTATTTCTGCCTTTGGAAGTCGTAACCCCCTCTATTATATGGGTGAAGGTCCAGGAATTGGCTTTCAGGGTCGTTTATTTGAGGTATTTGAGTGGAGTGGGGGTTATTTAGCCACCGATGGTAATGATCCCTCCTTGGGTGCAGGGATGTTTAATGGTCCTTATGGGTTAATTGGACAGTTTGCCTATGAACCCAGTGATAGCTTAAAAGTGGCCTTTACCTATGTGCATGGTTACAATAATTTAGACTCCGGAACAGGAACCCGTCGCTCCAATTTTCAAACCTTTGTTGAAGAAGAATTTGAACAGTCTGTAAATACGGTTAATAATTCCTACGGTGGAGAATTTACTTGGCGTATTTTTGACAGGTTTGTGTTAGGAGGTTGGGCTGGTTTTACCAGTACGAGAACCCTCGGCGCTATCGATGTCGGTCCCGATAATGATGTCATTCAACGGGGTAAGTTAGATATTTGGAATTGGGCGGTAACTTTAGCCTTTCCTGATGCCTTTGCAGAAGGGGATACGGGAGCCATTATTGTGGGGATGGAACCCTGGGTTTCTAAGGCCGATATTAACTTTCCTGATGATTTAAGAAGAACGGATCAAGATAGTTCTTTTCATATTGAGGCAATTTATCAATATCCTCTCAATGACAATATCTTAATTACCCCTGGAATTATTGTTATTACTGAGCCTGATTTTGATGATCGAAATGAGGCTTTAGTTATTGGTACGATTCGCACTACATTTACATTTTAACGACTAGGAAATTAGGAGATTAATCTAGTAGCTATCTCCAGAAATTCAGTGCTATCGCTATTTTATTCAGTTAAACACATATTTTCAGCCACGAGGTGACAAGCCATAAATTGTTATGCCACGAAAGAGGTACCGAATGTGAGCTAAAAGATTAGAAAATAAATGGGAAAAAAGAGTGGTAATAATCAATGCCTTTTTTCCCTGACTTTCTCAACCCTCAATTACTCTTCTGTTTTATCTTTTACCCCTCGAACAATACGGGATAATTCGCTTTTTTCATCTACCGTAATGCGACTAGGAGAACCACTAATAATCCGTTCATAATTACGGAAAGAATCTTGAATAATGGGTCCGTCTTGATTAATCATATATTCTCGAATCCCTTTATCATGCCAAGATCCCCGCATTTTAAACACATTAATTGCCCGTGACATTTCCCCTCGAATTTCTACATATTGCAACATTAAAATAGTGTCGGTAATGGTAGAAATATGGGATTCTGTAATGGAATGGGCCCCCATAAATTGATCAGTGGTGTTGGTAAAGAAACCTGTAATTTCTTCTTGTTTGGCGTATCCTGTCACTCCAATGACAAATTGACGGAAAGCGTTGTTAGTCACTCCCCTTGCTAAAGCTGATAAAGAATCAATGGCAATTCGAGAGGGTTTAAATTCAGAAATTTCTGATTTAATAATTTGTAAATGGTCTTCTAAACCAGCCGATTCGGGATAGGTACATAAGAGTTTTAAGAGTCCTCTTTGTTCCATTTCTTCAAAGTCAATACCCCAAGAAAAAGCGTTACGGGATAACTGGGCCCGGGACTCTTCGTAGGCGAATAAAATCGCCCTTTCTCCTTGACGACATCCTTCTTCTAAAAATTTACTGACTAATAAGGTTTTGCCGGTTCCGGTTGCCCCGGTGGCCAAGATAATGGAGTCTTTAAAGAATCCTCCACCACACATATCGTCTAGGGTTTTAACACCGGAAGAAATTCGGGCATTGGATGATCGTTGTGTCAATCTCATTGCCCCCAAAGGGAAGATATTAATGCCATCATTAGTAATAGTAAAAGGATATTCTCCTTTCATGTGGGTTGTCCCCCGTAACTTGAGAATTTCAATGGTACGGCGACGACGTTCCCCTTCTAAAACATTGCGAACAATAATAACATTATCAGAAACAAATTCTTCGACTCCAAATCGGGCAATTTGTCCATATTCTTCTACTCGTTCTGTGGTTAAAATGGAGGTAACTCCTAACTGTTTTAAACGGGCAACCAGGCGAAAAATTTCCCGTCTCACCACAGAAGCTGCATCGTATTGTTGAAAGACGGCGGTGACAGAATCGATAGAAACTAGCTTCGCTTTATATTTATGAATGGCATATTGTATCCGTTCAATTAAAGCGGATAAATCAAAACTTCCCACAACTTCTTGCCCTTCTGGATCGGGGGAAGCATCTAAAATAAACAATTGACCTTCGTCGATTAGTTCTTGTAAATCCCAACCAAAACTATAAGCATTTTCAATAATGTCATGGGGAGATTCTTCAAAGGTAACAAACAGCCCAGGATAATCAAAATATTTAATCCCGTGATATAAAAATTGGACAGCTAAAAGGGTTTTTCCTGTTCCCGATGTGCCACTGGCTAAGGTTGTTCTTCCTAAAGGTAATCCTCCATGGGTGATCTCATCTAATCCTTCGATCATTGTCCGAATTTTACGAACACCTTTAGGGGTTAATGGTTGTGGTTGATTTTCACGGGGAAGAGGTTGATTCATGACTGCTTTATAATTATTTTTAATTAACTGAAACGTATGAAAGTTTATGGAAAATTGAAAGCGAAACCTTGAATCGAATCTGACTATTTTTTAGGGATCATTTTCCCTTTCTCTAATTTCTTCATAAAGAAGATCCAAGCCAATTAAGACTTTTTCGCGATCAGAAAGATCCCCAATAATTTTACGCACGGGAGGGGGTAAAATTTTCGCTAGGGTTGGAGTGGCTAAAATTTTATCTTCTTCAGCCAGTTGTGGATTTTTCAAAACATCAATAACTTTCAAGGCATAAACCCCCTTAAATTCATCTTCGAGAATATTTTTTAGGGTTTTTAAAGCTCGCACGGAGTTGGGGGTATTACCTGCGACATAGAGTTTGAGAACGTAGGTTTTTTTGAAGTCAATCATGGCCGTCTATAAAGGAATAGTATCTAAAAACATATCGAGGGATTCAACAATAATAAGCGTTATCTTAGTAGTATTGTATAATGTTTGACGACTTTAATCGATTTGATTTAATAAATCAAAAAGTAAGTCTCCTCTGGGAATTGAACGACGATACATTTCTCCTAGATGAGCTAAAATGTCAATAATAGCTAAACGATAGTCTAAAAGAATTTCTTCGCTGCGTCCTTCTAATTTCAGTTGCTGAGAAAATTCGTCCATGAGTTCCATGTGTATTTCTAATACCCGAGAAACGGAAATATCTGAGAAAAAAGCTTGATTGACAAATTGGTCAATGGCTTGATTCACGTCGGTTTCTTCGCCAAAATAATTTAAAATGATTTCCCGATAACTGATCATTAATTGTTTTAATAACTCCTGTTTATCTTTTGGGGAAAGATTGCGATAAAAATACTTGGGATCGCGCTTATAATAAACCCCTAAATAGCCTAATCTTTCTTTTAGTTTTTCTGCTAAACGACGCTGTTGCAGAAGTAAAAAACTTTGATTATTTTCTGAACTCATATCCCCTTGAGACGATAAAGGTTGATCTC
>NZ_PRLH01000151.1 GCF_003013815.1 Cyanothece sp. BG0011
CTCATTTTTAACTTCAACCCGGCATTTTCTAAGCCTAAATTATCTAAACTGGGTTTCCGTCCGGTGGCTGCTAAGCCAATGGTATCGGCTAGAATCATTTCATTATTTTTATCCCCTGTGAGGGCAACTTTTAACCCTTGGGACGTTTTTTCAATGGAGGTAATGGTTGTATTTTTCAGGATTTGAATGCCATGATGTTCCATGGACTCTTGAATGGTGGTTCTGATATCTTCATCAAAGCCGTTCAGAATTTTATCTCGACGAATAATTTGAATAACATCTGAACCCAAACCGCGCATAAATACAGGCAAATTCGACCCCAATATAACCGCCTCCCCAAATAACCAGTCGTTTCGGTTGTTCAGCTAGGGTAAACATATCATCAGAAATGATCGTATTTTCAATCCCTGGAATATTCGGTCTAACGGGATGTCCCCCCACTGCAATTAAGATTTTATCGGCGGTAACTTTAGTATTTCCCACTTCTATAGTGTGGGGATCAAGTAATTTTCCATAGTCCCGATAAAGTTCTACATTAGAGTTATCTAACATCCGTTGATAAATACCATTAAGACGTTGGGTTTCTTGGTTAACGGCTGTGATCATTTTTGACCAATCTAAGGTACTTTTAACCGAACTCCAACCATACCCTTGAGACTCTTGAAACTGGGCCGGAAAATGAGACGTATAAACCATTAATTTTTTAGGAATACAGCCCACATTAACGCAGGTTCCCCCTAAGCGATTATTTTCTGCTAATCCAACTTTTGCCCCATATTCTGCAGCCCGTCTAGCAGTTGCAATACCACCGGAACCGCCCCCAATAACAAATAGGTCAAAATCGTAACTCATAATAATACAAATCTCCTAATTTTTCCGTCTTTTTTTACTTTTGCTTTGTGTCGTCCGTTTCTATAGTTTATCGCTTCTTGGCATAGTTGTTAGTGGGATTTAGTCATCAAATAAACATCTTTGGTTTCTATAGACAAACGTGATCTAGAGAATTGTTTTTTGAGTTTTTTAGGTTAATCTTTAACAAATTTAATCTTTTTTTGAATCCTAAGCCAATTATGCCAAAAATGATCCCCGTTAAAAACAGAAAAAATAATAAAATAGTTAAGCTCAACAGAAAATCGGACGGTTTGGGCTGTGATCAATTAACGATGCTAATAAGGCCGAGGTGATCAAAATTGATCAGAAAATTGTTATAGTGTATCTTCCCATCGTTACCCAAGAGTGGGATGATAAAGACAAACCTTGGGGCAAATTACAGATCAGGAGTTGCCCACTCCACACTAAATTGTTGTCTTATCGTAGTTTATTTCAAGAAAAATTATGGTCGCTGCCACCCAGTCACTTCAAGAACTGTGCATTAATTCTATTCGTTTTTTAGCAGTCGATGCTGTAGAAAAAGCCAAATCAGGACACCCAGGACTGCCCATGGGCGCGGCCCCGATGGCTTATGTCCTGTGGGATCAGTTTATGCGGTTTAACCCCAAAAACCCCAAATGGTTTAACCGCGATCGCTTTATCCTCTCGGCGGGTCATGGCTGTATGTTACAGTACGCCTTACTCTATTTGACCGGATACGATAGTGTCACTATCGAAGACATAAAACAATTTCGTCAATGGGGATCAAAAACCCCCGGACACCCAGAAAACTTTGAAACCGAAGGGGTAGAAGTTACCACCGGACCCCTAGGACAAGGGATCGCCAACGGCGTGGGTTTAGCCTTAGCAGAAGCCCATTTAGCAGCTACCTTTAACAAACCCGATGCAACCATTGTTGACCATTACACCTATGTCATCCTAGGGGATGGTTGCAATATGGAAGGGGTTGCCAGTGAAGCTTGTTCGGCTGCGGGCCACTGGGGCCTAGGCAAACTCATCGCTCTTTATGACGATAACCATATCTCCATCGATGGTTCGACCGATGTGGCCTTTACCGAAGATGTATCCAAACGCTTTGAAGCTTACGGTTGGCACGTTCTCCATGTGGAAAATGGTAACACCGATTTAGATGGTATTGCTAAGGCGATCGAAGAAGCTAAAAAAGTCACCGATAAGCCTTCGATGATTAAAGTAACCACCACCATCGGTTACGGTTCCCCCAACAAGCAAAACACCGCCGGCGTTCACGGGGCTGCCTTAGGGGCCGATGAAGTGGCCTTAACTCGTCATAACTTAGGTTGGGACCACGAACCCTTTGAGATTCCTCAAGATGTGCTAAGCCACATGAATAAAGCCATCGAACGGGGTGCTAACTATGAACAGGAATGGAACAAAGCCTTTGAAACTTACAAGGCAAAATATCCTGCAGATGCGGCTGAGTTTGAACGCTATTTAAGTGGTCAACTTCGTGAAGGTTGGGAAAAAGAACTCCCCACTTTTACCCCTGATGATGCGGCCACTGCTACCCGTAAACATTCTGCTGCTATCCTCAATAAGTTGGCCCCTGTGATTCCTGAATTAATCGGGGGTTCGGCTGATTTAACCCACTCTAACCTAACAGAATTAAAGGTTTCTGGGGATTTCCAAAAAGGAGCCTACGAGAACCGTAACGTCCACTTTGGGGTCAGAGAACATGGGATGGGTGCTATCTGTAACGGAATGGCCCTACATGGTTCTGGTTTAATTCCTTATGGTGCGACTTTCCTCATCTTTACCGATTATATGCGGGCTTCTATCCGTTTATCAGCCCTCTCTCAAGCGGGATCTATCTGGGTAATGACTCACGACTCCATCGGCCAAGGGGAAGATGGTCCGACTCACCAACCCGTGGAAGTTTTGGCTTCTTTACGGGCGATTCCTAATTTAACGGTGATTCGTCCTGCCGATGGTAATGAGTGTTCTGGTGCTTATAAAGTCGCCATTGAGAACGCCAAGCAACACGCCCCCACCCTTCTGGCTTTCACTCGTCAAAATGTGCCTAACCTTCCTGGAACGTCTATCGAAGGGACAAGCAAGGGTGCTTATACCATTGTGGACTGTGACGGAACCCCTGATATTATCCTCATTGGAACGGGTTCAGAAGTTAGTCTGTGTGTCACGGCGGCTGAAAAATTAAGCGGCGAAGGTAAGAAAGTCCGTGTGGTTTCTATGCCTTCTTGGGAGTTATTTGAAGCGCAAGACGAAGCTTATAAAGAGTCTGTGTTACCGAAAGCGGTTACAAAACGGGTATCCGTTGAAGCTGGCGTTAGCTTTGGTTGGGCAAAATATGTCGGAACTGAAGGTGATACTGTTAGTATTGATCGTTTCGGTGCGTCTGCTCCTGGTGCCACCTGTATGGAAAAATTTGGCTTTAGTGTCGAGAATGTTTTAGCTAAAGCAAAAGCTGTTTTAGGATAGTTAATGCCTAATTCTCGTTATTAATAAGTCACAACCCTCTATATTTCTAGGGGGTTTTTTATCGCTTCGCTCGAAGTCAGAAGTTATAGTCCTACGCATTAAGTTTAGGACATTTCCCGATCCTGAAACCTTTTTACAGCTTATCATTGCCACCCCCTCTAACTCCCCCTTTTGTGAGGGCGAGAACCCTTGCTCATTGCCCATTGCCCAGTGCGTAGCACTATAGAATGAAATTTGAACCTCCCTCGTTTTTAACGAGGGATTCCCATATAGACTTTTATCTAGACTACCGAAATAGTCCCCGACAGATCGCCATTACTGGGCTGTTTAATCACGGGCGCACCGACCGCAAGTTGTTCTAAACCTCTTTGTTTTACTATCATTGAAGCAGCAACATCTCTATCGCATTCAAAACTACATTCAGGACATCTATGAACTCGAGTATCAAGTTCTTTTTTACCTGTATGAGTTCCACAATTAGGACAGGTTTGTGAAGTGAAATCCTTATTAACTTTTGCGAAATAGGTATCTGTTTGACTACAAACATATTCTAATCTAGTAAAGAATTGACCCAATCCCATATCTAATGATTGTTTACAAAACATTCCTTTAGACCAGGAATTGAAGTTAATATCTTCTACAAATATCATCCCTACTTCTTTGCAAAGTTGGTGAGCTAATTTGAAATGATAGTTTTTTCTTCTATTAGCTACTGCTTCGTGTAGTAAAGCAATTCTATGGTTCAATTTTTTCCATTTATTAGAACCTTTGATTTTATTTCTAAGCTTTCTTTGTAGTAATTCAATCTTACGCAGTGCTTTGTCTAAAAATAATGGTCTAGGAATAGTTAAACCATCTGAGGTTGCTATCATGCTTTGAATACCGACATCTAACCCTACTGCGTGACCATGAGGCATAGGTGAAGGTACATCAACATCAAGTTCAATCATTAAATTAACATAGTAACCACTAGCTTTTTTAATGATTTGGGCTTGCTTAATCTTAAATCCTTTTGAAATATCCCTAGATTTCTTTAACTTAATAGTTTTAAGTAAAGGTAGTTTAAGATAACTCCCATTCAACTCAATTTTATTACTAATCAAGTTAAAAGATTTCATCTTCTTTTTATACCTAGGAAACCCCATCCCTTTGCTTTTCATGTCATTAAATGCTCTATCTAATTTTCTTAAAGTTTGTTGCATAGCTTGAGCATTGCCTGATTTAAGAAAAGCATTAGTTTTCTTGGCTAAAGTTAGTTGTTTAGATTGATGATGATAGTTAGGATATTCAAAGGGTTCAACAATATATTCAGAGTGAAGTGAACATTTATTAATTTCACAACTACGGGAGTTATACCATAGTTTTCTTTCGTACAATCCATAGTTCCAAACAGACCTACAAACATCTAAATTGTGTTCAATTATTTCTATTTGTTTTTTAGTTGGTTGGAGTTTGTAATTGTACGTTAGATTAAGCATATCGACAGAGATGCTTGATGTTGATATGCTAATCCTATCACACATTTTTACAAACTAGCAACTTGAATTGTAAAAACTAAATCCGCTTACATCCCTTCACGGGACGTGAGGGTAGAGGCGCTCCCTAGATAAAAAATACAATAGATTAGCCGTCAATTAATAGTATTCATGGATAAAACCTTAAAAATAATCTTGGCCACTTTAAGTACCATTGGAACCCTAACTATTATTGTTATACTGTGGGAATTGGCAGTTAAACCCCTTCTCATTAGTGATAATAACCCAATTCCTGAGCCAACTTCTACGATTACCCCTTCCCCAAACTCCAGCCCATCTCCTAGTGATCCTAGTTTAACAGGAATTCCTTTAGAACAACGATTTAGTAGTGGCGATCGCCGTTTATTTACGAATCAAAATAACCCTAATATTGAGCAAGGAATAGCAGCTTTTAAAGCCGGAAATTACGAGGAAGCTTATCAACAGTTTTCTGAAGCCATCAAGACTAAACCTATTAATAATGATCCAGAAATTCAAATTTATCTTAATAATTCACAAGCCAGACAAGCAGGAAATCCCTTTAAGTTAGCTGCTGTGGTTCCCGTTGATCAAAAACAAACTAACGCAGAAGAAATGTTACGGGGAGTAGCACAAGCCCAAACTCAATTTAATCAAAAAGGCATTAATGGCAGACTATTAGAAATTGTTATTGTCAATGATAGTAATGATCCCAATTATGCTCAACAAGTGGCTGAAAAAATTGTTAATAATAATGATATTTTAGGGGTGATTGGTCATAATTCTAGTAGTGCAACGGTTGAAGGATTAAAAGAATACGAAACAGCCCGAATAGCCATGATTTCCCCCACTAGCACCAGTACCAGTTTATCCGGTAATGTCTTTTTTAGAACCGTGCCATCTGATGCTAAAGCCGGACAGGTTTTAGCCCGATATGCCATTCAAAATAATATTAGTAATGTAGCTGTTTTTTATACATCTACTAGCAATTATAGTCAAAGTCTCAAAGATGCCTTCGTCAACGGGTTTCAACTATTAGGAAGTGCAACAGTAATAGATATGAGCCTTCCGAGTTTTAATCCTAAAAATACCGTAGAAAACCTACAAAATAATGTAGATGCTTTTGTGTTATTTCCCAATACTGATAATAAAATTATTAACCTTGCCTTACAGGTTGCTGATGCTAATGCTGATTTATCCAACCCTAAAAAACTCTTAGGCGGTGATGCTTTATATAATCCTGCCACGTTAAAATTAAGTAAAGGTGGTGTTAAAAATTTAGTCTTAGCGGTTCCTTGGTTTGCTAAAAATAGTTATCCTTATACAAATTTAGCAGCCAAACGATGGGGAGGGCGAGTCAGTTGGCGCACAGCTACCAGTTATGATGCCACTAAAGCCTTTACTAAAGCATTGTCAGAAAATGCCACTAGAAATACTATTTTAACTAAGTTACAAACAACAGAATTATCCTCTAATGAAACATCAGGAGAACCCATACAATTTCTTAAAAGTGGCGATCGCAATACCGATCCTTTATTGGTTCGAGTGATTCCTAAAAGTAGCAATTTTGCTGAATACGATTTTGAAATTATTAACGATTAATGAGTTATGAAATTATCAATATTTAGTTATCCGATCAGCTTTCTTATCTTATGTTCCACTCCATTAATAAGCTGTTCTTCTAGTATTAGTAGCACAACAACGATAACACCAAAATTTATTGAAATGTCTTCTTTACAATTGCCCGAAGTTGAGCAAAATTATCGTAATCAGTGGACAACAGAATTAGAAAAAGGCTTTCAAAAAAGAGCATTAGAAATTATTGATTTTTATGCCGATAGAGAAAGTTACGGCAACGCCTACGGAGAAAACGAAAAACGGTCTTATCCTCGGGCGATGTTGGATTTTTTAGCAGGAAATGAAGACAAAGCAATGGCTTTTTTACAACAAGAAGATCCCCAAGCTAAAGAACATCAACATACGGACGGTATTGATTACTATTATTGTTTTACCTTAAAAGGACAAATTCGTAAGTATTTCTTATACGGAAAATTTCTCGATCCGAACTATAAACAACGAATGTTTAAAGGGGCAAAAAAATGGACATCGGAAGATCCTTTAAACCGTCCTCATCCTGTTTATGGGTTAGGAGATGGTAGCGGTAGAGACTGGGATATTAGTCGGCGAGGAAGATGGGTTGATGGCAGAAATACGGACAATTTAAGGGCAATGAGAGAAACGTCTGTTTACTTAATGGCCGAAGAAACAGGTAACGAAGAAACCAGGTTAATTTATAAAGAGAAAATCCAAAGATATGTGTGGGCATTGTATCATATTGGTATGGGAGAATGGGACTCAGAAGTGTATCACGGACACACCTTTGCCCCCTATCTAAATCTTTATGATTTTGCCAAAGATCCCGAAGTTAAATTATTAGCCAAAGCGGCCTTAGATTGGATGTCTGTGGCTGCCGCCATTAAATATTATCGAGGGGGTTGGGGAGGCCCAGTAAAACGAGATTATGGAGGAGGCAATGTGGCCATGGGGTCATCGTCTGCCCGAACATTTTGGTTATATTTTGGCGATACTCCTTTATCTAATCATCATCCTGAAGAGGATAGTTTATTCTTAATTACCAGTTCCTATCGTCCCCCTTTAGCAGCCGTAGCATTAGCCCATAAAAACTTTAAAAAACCTTTAGAAATTCTCAGTAGTAAACCGTTATATGAAAATTGGAAACCTGGCAATTCTGATGAACCGGGATACTGGGAAACTCAGTTTTTTGGCCATAGTTATCAAATGGGAAGTTTAGTGGCAAAATTTCCTGATGGCGATGTTGCCCCGTTTAAATTAATGGCTGACAATTCTCAGCGAGGGGTTGATTATTTTGTGGTTAATACGGGTAGAAAGTTGGTTAGACAGGGTAAACAACCAGGGGATCAAATAGGACAATATCGTAATCTTTTGATTTGGTTACGTCCTCCCTCTCAGTCTAATTTTAGCTTTCAAATTCCTAAAAATTCGTTAGCAGAAATAGAGGATAATATTTGGTTTTTTTAAACTTGAAAAAACATGGTTGGCGGTTCATCCTATTAACTTAAAACCTTACCAAGAAGTCACACATAAGAAAGAGAAATATTCACAAGAAACATTTTTAACAGCAGAAAAAAATCAGGAAAATTTTTACGGATTTGTTTTAGAAGTGGGTGAAAAAGAATCTCATGGTAGTTATGAGAACTTCAAAGAAAATATCAAAAAAAAGAGTCAGCTTAACTTAGAAAAGCTGACTAGAGGAATTGTCAATTATGAAGGAAGTAATGGACAAACCTTACAATTAATTTACAATACACTTAACCTTTTACCAATGATTATCCGTGATGGAGACTTACATCAATGGTCAGAAAATTTCGCCCTTTATAACAGTCAAACCCAAGACCAATCACCCATCTTTCTGGGTTACAAAGAAGGAAAATTACAAGTTAAAGCAGGGGGTTATGAGTTTACCACTGAAGTTAATAACGAGAGAAAAGTCGTGGTTTCTCCCTAACCATCTAAAAACTGTCTTGTTAACGACAAAATTCGATTAAGTGGTTTCTGGTTGATAGCTAAATAACCAGAGTAAAAGGGGTGATATAATGGTGCAAGCAAGGCTAATTAAGCCAATGACTTCTAATGCTTGTGTAAAATCAGTAGACATTTATATAATCCTCCGAATTTATTAGTCAAATTGTTGAGCATTAATACTCAAAAAGTAAAGTTATCAGTGATATAAATACCCGATAATTCTAGGATACTTAAACACAATCTATTCTTTCACCTACCTCTAGTATAATTTTAACAAATATTTTTAATCCTTACTCTTGATATAAAGAAAACTATAGTTTAATGAAGTTTTAAAACAAAGAATAAAATGAGATTCATTATTAACGATTAAAACAACTAATAAATTCTCGAAATACCCAACCAAATGCCCCGTTTTGACCATATGGTCTCACTAAAGCCCAAGGACGACCTTGAGAGTCATAGTCAATTTTAATAATATAAACTTCAACCCCATTTTTTAACGTACCCACAAGGCTACCATTGGGGGTTTTCCGAACATTAAGAGGGGTTCCCGTGGGGTCTGTTACTTTACAGACTTGTTCAGCTTTGGCAATATTAAAATATGATTGCCACAGAGATAAAAGTAATAAAAATGATACAATTTTAGATGATTTCAACATCATTTTAGTGAGTTAGTAAATTCGTTATTTTTTAAAAATAAAAATTGATGCTTTAGCTTCACATTAATAAAATTTGTTTAACTACATAATCTAAACTAAATCCCTCAATTTCTCGATCAAATTGCTTAAAAATAAAGTCAATCATATCTGAATGTAACGGACCAGCAGGAGTCATTAATCTTAATTCTCCCTCTACCAGTTCATAGAGACAATTTGTGTTATCATCGTATTCTAGATAATCTTTAAAGGTTAAATTAACCGAAGTTTTCATCTTTTTTCCTCTAAAATTGAGGTACTCTTAATTCTAACATAACCAATTGTAAAAACAGTAAAAAGACTCAAAATTAGAAAATGTCAAAACAAAAAAAAGTCGTAATTGTTGGGGCTGGTTGGGCTGGTTTAGGGGCAACTTATCACTTAACAAAACAAGGGTATGATGTCACTTTATTAGAAGCATCTCCTTATCCTGGGGGTTAGTTTCTGGCTGGAAAACCGAAGACGGTAAGTCCATAGAAGCTGGAATTCATGGCTTTTGGTATCCTTATCAAAATATCTTTAAATTAGTCCGAGAATTAGGGTTAAACCCGTTTACAAATTGGACTCGTTCGTCTCAATATTCTCCTGCTGGTTTAGAGGTAGAATCCCCTATTTTTCAAGATGAACCCCTTTTACCCACTCCGTTAGGAACGTTTCTATATACTAAGTTTCAACGACTCCCTTTAATCGATAGATTATCAGCTTTGCCCCTACTTTATAGCTTACTAGACTTTGATAATTCTCCTGAAGCTTGGGAACGCTATGATAAAATTACTGCTAGGGAATTATTTAAACAATTTGGCGTATCTTCTCGTCTCTATAAAGATGCGTTTGAACCCATGTTATTAGTAGGATTATTTGCCCCAGGAGAACAATGTAGTGCAGCAGCAACCTTAGGAATGCTCTATTATTTTATCCTAGCGCATCAAGCGAATTTTGATGTCGTTTGGTGTCGAGGAACTGTAGGAGAAATGATTTTTAAACCTTGGGTAGATAAGATAGAAAGTAATGGAGGTAAAATTTTAACTAATAAGCGCGTCACTGATATTATTGTCAATAATCAAGGAACAGCAAAAGGGGTTATGTGTGATAACGAAATCTTTGCAGCCGATGCTGTTATTTTAGGGGTTAGTATTAGTGGAATTAAAAAGATAGTGTCTCAAAGTAAGGTGTTAAATCAGTACCCAGAATTTTATAATTTATCTAACTTAGGGGGAATTGATGTTTTAGCCACTCGCTTATGGTTTGATAAAAAAGTGGATATTCCTTTGCCATCTAACGCCTGTTTTGGCTTTGATAAAACCACGGGATGGACATTTTTTGATCTTAATAATCTTCATGATGAATATAAAGCCTTATCAGGCAGTGTTATCGAGGCAGATTTTTATCATGCGAATCAACTATTAACCATGAATGATGAACAAATTATTAATAAAGTTCATCAGGATTTAACCACTTGTATTCCTGGCTTTGCTAATGCTAAGATTATAGATAGTCGTGTGATTAAAGTCCGTCAAGGAGTCACCCATTTTGCCCCTGGTAGCTATCAATATTTACTCCCTGCAAAATCTCCCATTCCTAATTTATACTTGAGTGGAGATTGGATTATTACAAATCATGGTTCTTGGTCACAAGAAAAAGCTTATGTAACTGGTTTAGAAGCTGCTAATTTAGTTATAGAACAATTGGGAGGAAATCCTGCTAAGATTATTCCTGTAGAACCGGATGAACCCCATATTCAGCTAGGACGAGTCATTAACCAGAATGTGCGTAAAATAATGAATGATATCATTCCCCAGTTTTGGCTACCTTAAACAACACTTACCCAGTGAACAATTTAGAGGTTAATTTTAATTATGTTTGGAAGACAACCAAAAGAAGAAAAAGCTACAGAAAATATAGATGCTCCTGATATTATGTTTCCTTCAGAATCTGAACTACAAGAAACTTCGGAGGATGACACAGAATTGAGTCAAATTAGTAATATACAAGACTCATCAATAGTTGAAGAAAATCCCGAAGTTGTCACTATTGTTGAAAAAATTAGTGGTATTGTTTCACCCTATTTTATTGTGGTGGTAGGACTCATTTTATACGATGATAACTTCTTTTTAGGACTCCTCCTAATTGCAGTAGGAATCCTTTCTTTGTTGAAGATTTCTTTAACGGATATTGTGGGATTATTTATAGAAATTAAAGAAGGATTAACTTCAGATGATTAATGGGTAGTTTGGGCTTTTCATTCCTCAGGGAAAATTGCCCCCCTTTCTAAGAGATTGGTTTTGATTTCTGGGGTCATTCCCTCATTATTACCAAACTGACACCCTTCTATTAAAGCCCCACTTAAATTGCTCTGACTCAAGTTAGCTTCTTGTAAATTAGCCCCCCTTAAATCAGCCCCAATTAAATTGGCTAACGCCAAACTACTGCGATAAAAATCCGCTTGTTGTAAGTTGGCATTTCCTAAATAAGCCCCACTGAGATCAGCGCCACTAAACCTAGTATAACTTAAAATAGCCTCACTTAAATCAGCGTCGGTTAAATTAGCCCCCCGAAAATTACTGTGAGTTAAATTAGCCCCACTTAACTCAATACTGCTTAATTCGGTTCCCAGAAAATTGCCTCCGGCTAAGTCGGTTTGATAATCTAGTTTGGCAATTTTAATTAGTTCTAATAAATGGCTAGTTTTGACATCATAAATATTATCAATTAATTGATGTAAATCAGCCAGATGTTGCGGTTCAACATTAGTCGTAGGACTCTCTATTTTTTTTACGTCTGATACTTGTGAGGTTAATTGAATCCTGGAGATTTCAGGAGAAAGCCGTTCTTTCCATAAAAATTGAGCCAGTTTCCGTTCTAAAATACTATGTTTATTCGGATGAATATCATGTCGCCATAAACCAGTGACATCAGTAATAGAAATATCGCTTAAACTAACTGTATAAGAGACAGTTACCTCAACCGATTCATTGCTCGATTGAATCGTAGCTAAGGGCGATGAATGATCAATTTTGAGGGTAGATTGTCCCGTTGGCGAAATTAAATGCCATACTACACTATTATCATCAGATTCTATTAGCTTAAAAAGAGTGTTTCCATTTAATTGAGGTTCAATAATCTTTCCTTGTTGTACCGTTAAATTGAGGTTACCCCCTTTGATGCCAAATTTGATTTGACCATTGAGTAAGGCTTTTTCTTGTTCATTGAAGCGCAAATTTAAGTCTAGGAGAAATTCACCCTGAGACGTTGCCGATGATTTCGGAGTGACTTGAAGAAAAACACACTTCGGATAAGGATTATAAGCGGTGTGGAGGTGGAGAGATGGGGCTGATTCCGACATAATTGAATAATACTCACTTCCTATTTAAAATCATATCATTATAGTGCTACGCACGCTTGGAATAAGGAACGCGCATGGGTTCTCCCCCTCACAAAAAGGGGAGTTAGAGGGGGTGGCAATGGTTGATTAGATAACAGTTTCAAGGTTAACAAGTGTCCTAAGTATTTTTTGTAGTGTTATAAAAGTCAGACAAACTTTAAATAATTAATTCTTCACAGTCTTCTCCAATTAACTTGATTATTATCTTTATCCCAATGCCATTGTAATAAACTCCCTGGTTGCCCTGGTGAAATTCCTGGTAATTTAATCGCTTTTCTCGGGGATTCTGTGGCTAAAGCAATGGCATTTCCGATGGGGCATAATTGCCATTCTACTAAGTTTTTAACCCCCATTAATAAAGGTAAGGTTGTTCCTGCTAAGGTCCCGTTAGCCAGCCTCGCTGTTCCTTTTTTCACTTCAATTTGTCGGTTATCCCAAGGATAAACCCCGTCCCCTAAACCAATGGGGGCCAACGCATCACTGACTAAGAAAACACCTCTTTCATAAAGACTGCCTCTAAGTAATAATTCAATCATGGTTGGACAGACATGATTACCATCAGCAATTAACCCACAATAAACATTAGGATTAATCATTGCTTCCCCTAATAATCCAGGTTGACGATGATGTAAAGGAGGCATGGCATTAAAGGCATGAGTCACCATTGATGCCCCCATTTCAAAGGCTTTTTTTGCTTCTTTTGCATTGGCTTGAGAATGACCCAAACTAGCAATAATACCTCTAGAAGATAAATATGGAATTACTTCATCGGATATGTCTAATTCTGGGGCTAAAGTGATAATTTTAACGATGGATTCATAGCTATCTAATAGCCATTCTATGGCTTCAACAGAAGGGGTTAAAAGATATTGAGCAGGATGCGCTCCTTTTTTTTGGTGGTTTAAAAAGGGGCCTTCTAAATGGACTCCTAACACTTTTGCGGTGGGTACATTTTCTTCTTTTTGAAGCTTTATAAACCGTTCAAAAATAGCGAGTGATCGCTGTATATTTTCCACTGAAGTCGTGACTAATGTTGGCAAAAATCCGTCAATCCCTTCTTGCCATAAAAATTCACAAATTTGGTGTAATTTAGGTAAGTCTTTGGCTTGGATTTCTGGAAAAGCTAATCCCAGTCCTCCATTTATTTGTAAATCGATTCCCCCCAGGGAGATCCAGTCTCCTTGAGCATCATAAACCTTATCTCCTTTTTGAGTGGAATTAACCACACCCATTGATTGGATATCTTCGATGATTCCTTGTTCATTAATCAGGATTTTTTGTGGTTCTTGATATCCGTATAATTTAGCATTGATAATTGTAGTATTTTTTAACATTTGTGACTAACAGTAAGGTTATTTTTCTTGACTCCTGACCCCAATGATAAAAAACATTTATTGTCATGGAAAAATTGACTTGAAAAGTCGGAAGGTTGAATTTCCATTCTTAAATAATTTCTAGGAAAATGATATCATAAAGTAGTTGTTTATTCTATCATTGACGGTTCATGACCTCTTCTTCTCCTGTTATCGGTATTATCATGGGTAGTGATTCGGACTTGCCCACTATGGAAAAAGCGATCGCGGTGTGTGAGAGGTTTCAAGTCCGATGGGAAGTGGCCATCGTTTCAGCCCATCGCACCCCTGAACGGATGGTTCACTACGCCAAAACCGCCCATGAACGGGGTTTAAAGGTGATTATTGCCGGCGCAGGGGGAGCAGCCCATCTTCCCGGTATGGTAGCTTCTATGACCCCTTTACCAGTCATTGGGGTTCCCGTTTCCACTCGTCACTTACAAGGGGTAGACTCTCTCTATTCCATTGTACAAATGCCCAGAGGCATTCCTGTGGCCACTGTAGCTATTGGTAACGCCCAAAATGCGGGACTGTTGGCCGTTCAAATGTTAGCTTCCCATGATGCCAAGTTACTAAAGAAAGTACAGGACTATCGACAAGAATTAGAACAAATGGTATTAGATAAACAAGAAAATTTAGAAAAATTAGGTTATGAAGCTTATTTACAGCAAATGAAACCTTGAGATTAATCAATAATACTGATGCCCTATTTTGCTGGAGTTTGATTTTTAGTTATTTTCACGAACTTTTGTCGTAATTTTTGATGATCGGATGTTAATGAGTTAGGGATACTTAGGGAAAACTAAGGGTAAGACTGATCAGGATCAAACCATCGTGAGTAACACTGTTAAAAGCCTTACCTCTGAAAGATTTCAAGATTCTCTATGCTGTGATTCTCCTCTTAATAGGAGTCGTATTTTTCATTGTTCAGTGTATAGTAAAACCAAGCGTTTCATTGATATTTTAGGTGCAATAATAGGCTTATTACTGACAGGTATGATAGCTATTCCTATTTTTATTGCTATGCAATGGGATGATCCCGGACCTCTTTTATATAGTCAAATGCGTTGTGGCCTCAATGGAAAATTATTTCGTCTTTGGAAATTTCGTTCGATGATTGTTAATGCAGAAAAGCAAAAACATCTCGTTAAAAATAAGGCGAAAGGTCATTTTTTTAAGAATAATAAAGATCCTAGAATCACTCATATTGGTTACTTCCTCCGTCGTAGTAGTTTAGATGAGTTTCCCCAATTTTGGAATGTTTTAAAAGGAGATATGAGTTTAGTGGGAACTCGTCCCCCAACCCCCGATGAAGTCAAACAATATAATGCTTATCATTGGCAAAGATTAGCGGTTAAACCAGGATTAACCGGGGAATGGCAAGTTAATGGACGTTCTATGATTACTAATTTTGAGGAGGTGGTTAAACTGGATCTTAGCTATCAAGAAAAATGGTCAGTTTTATATGATTTTCAACTGATATTTAGAACAATTTTGGTTGTTTTTAGTGGTCGGGGTGCGTATTAACTGAAATCTTGCATCTTGCTTAAAGTTGGTTGCTTAAGTAAGGCAAAAGTCAAAAGGCAAAAGGCAAAGGCAATAAACATAATCCTTAATGGGTATACTGACATCTTGCACGCCTTACAAGATAACTTAATAGCTGAAAAGAAGACAGTCAATCCTGAAGCAGTTAGCTTTAAAATAAAATACTATTGCCTCTTGCCTACCCCCCTGCCCCCTACCCCCCCTGCCCCCTACCCCCCCTGCCCCCCTTATAAAGGGGGGTGTGGGGGGTGTGGGGGGTGTAATCGAAGGTGCAAGATATGGGTATGGACTCACTACCCACTGATAATGGATAAAATCTAACTCTTTAATAAAGGAAAAAAGTGACCCACGGGGCCAGTTCCTTTACCAATATCTAGGGAATATTTTAAGGCATTGGTTACATAATTTTTAGCCTGTTTGACCGCTAATAAAGGCTCTTTTTTTAGGGCTAAATTAGCAGCGATCGCTGCTGATAGAGTACAACCGGTTCCATGAGTATGTTGGGTTTTAACAATTTCTGTGGTTAAAATTTCCCAATGTTTGCCATCAAACCAAACATCAACCCCCTGTAATTTATCTTTCATTGCTCCCCTTTGACTAAGACAAATTGACACCCTAAGTTATGAATAATTTGGGCTGCTTTTTTCATATCTTCTAAGGAATTAATCGATAAATTGCTTAAGATTTGTGCTTCATACCGATTAGGGGTTACAATTAAACCTTGAGGAATTAAATTAGTTTTTAAACTGGCGATCGCTTGGTCATCAATTAATTTTGCTCCTGTGCGAGAAACCATAACAGGATCAACAACTAACTGCTCTAATTTCCATTGTTTAATCTGTCGAGAAACTGTTAAAATAATGTCCTCATTAAACAACATTCCTGTTTTAACGGCTCTGACATTAATATCCTTCATTACCGCTTCAATTTGAGCTTTTACCAAGTCCGAATTGATCCCTTGAACCTGATCAACCCCTAGGGTATTTTGAGCCGTAATACAGGTAATAACACTGGCTCCATGAACACAATGAAAAGCAAAGGTTTTTAAGTCAGCTTGAATTCCTGCGCCTCCTCCACTATCTGATCCCGCAATGGTTAAAGCAATATGAGAACAGCCCATTATCAGTTTAAAATAGTTACCTTATCATTATAACAGTGGAGGTTTCAATTAATAACCTTTTAAGGCAATAATAGGATCGAGTTTAGCTGCTTGTTGAGCCGGAAAAACCCCAAAAAATAAGCCCACACTACCCGAAACACTAACAGCAATGATAATAGAGGGAATAGAAATACTGGCAGCCAGAGAAAAGAAAACATGAGCAATAAAAACGCCACTTAAACCCACGCCAACCCCGATTAAACTGCCAAACGTTGCTAACAAAATAGCTTCTAAAACAAATTGTCCTAAAATATCTTTGGGGGTTGCTCCTAAGGCTTTTCTTAGTCCAATTTCTCCCGTTCTTTCTTTGACAGAAACTAACATAATATTCATCACTCCGATGCCACCTACTAATAAAGAAATAAGAGCGATCGCCCCTAACATTTGTTGTAATCCGGCGTTAGTTTCGTCTGCCATGTTTAATAAAGAATTTTGAGAGAAAATCTTAACATCATTCTCCCGACTTGTTCCATGACGTAATAACATTAAATTTTTGACTTGAAACTGAACTGCATCCACACTGTCTTGATTTTTTGCCAGTAACGCAATGGTATTTAAAACGACACCGTAGGGAGAATTCCAACCTCTTAATTGATTTTGAGCAGTGGTAATCGGAACAATAACTTTATTATCTTGATTCGAGTCAAATAAAGCTCCTTTTTTAGCTAAGGTGCCAATCACTTCAAACGTTGTATTTTTAATTCTAATTTGTTGACCAATGGGATCTTGATTATTAAATAGTTTTTCAACAATTTCTGATCCTAATACCACAACTCTTTGATTCCGTTGAACATCAATATTATTAATAAAACGACCTTTTTCGATTTCAAAATTTCTCACAGGAAGATAATCAGGGGTGGTTCCTGTGATTGAATTGCTGAGAATTTTATCTTGATAAGTAATTAATTGATTGATGTGGATTTCTGGAGAAATATTCGTTATATTAGGGATTAATTGGCCGATGGCCTCTGCATCTTCGAGTAACAGGGGTTTGGCATCCGATGATAACGTTCGTCTCACACGGGTAGAAGATAAGCTGACAAATAAAACATTCGGACCAAGGGCTTCAAATTGTTCTGCAGTGGCTTTTCTGGCCCCTTCTCCCACGGCAACCATACCAATCACCGAAGCGTTGCCAATGATAATCCCTAACATGGTTAAACCACTACGGAGTTTATGGGACAAAAGGGCAGATGTCGCCATTTTAAGATGATCTGAAAGTTTCATAATGCTTATCTTTAATTCTTATGGCATCCAGTATAGATGAGTGTTACCTCATTCTAAGACTGATAACGCGCTATATAAGTTACGTTAACTTCGAGGAACCCTTATAACCGCAAAAGTTTTATTTATTCACAGCGATCGCAAATCCCTTCAACGATCACTTCATATCGTTCTGCTTTAATCCCCTGACGTAGTCCCTTTAAATTAATAGATTCAAAGGTGTCCCAAGGAAGATCCTCGATCACACCGCAACAACGACAACGAAAGTGATGATGGGCTTCGATATTAGCATCATAACGACAAATTCCTGGCTCTAACAACACTTCACGCACTAACCCCACTTCCCGTAACGCTTGCAAGGCACTATATACCGTTGCTTGGGAAGAAGTCGGCGCATTTTGATTGAGATCGCTTAAAATTTGCTCGGCGGTCGGATGATCCGTTCTTTCGAGTAAATTGGCGTAAACTGCAAAACGTTGCGGTGTAACCCTTAATTTTTTAGCTTTTAAGGTGTTTACGATGGTATTCGCTTCTTTTTTCATCGTCTTAGCTTTCTCTTATTAATCCCTTCTTATATTATAATTTAATGTTTTTTCGATTAGGTCTTATATTAAGATTATTCAAGAAATTAGGTAATTATTACTGTTGACTTTTTCTTAGATAAGAATTATTCTGAGATATAGCAGTAAAAGCTGATACAAAACTGATTGTCAAGAGGTGAAATATGGGCGCTATCGAAACTGTACCTAGTGTTGTATTCAAAACCCGTGTTCGTGATGAGTCCGTTCCTGGACCTAACCCCTATCGTTGGCAAGATTTAACCAGCGAAGAAATTTTTAAAGGTAAGAAAGTGATTGTTTTTTCCTTACCTGGTGCATTTACTCCCACTTGTTCCTCTAACCACTTACCTCGCTACGAAGAATTATACGATGAATTCAAAGCGCAAGGGGTTGACCAAGTTATTTGTATTTCCGTCAACGACGCTTTCACCATGTTCCAATGGGGTAAACAACAAGAAGCGAAAAACGTCTTCTTATTACCCGACGGAAACGGCGAATTCACCCGTAAAATGGGAATGTTAGTGGATAAATCTAACCTCGGTTTTGGAATGCGTTCTTGGCGTTATTCTATGCTAGTTAACGACTGCAAGATCGAGAAAATGTTTGTCGAACCGGGTTATGAAGATAACTGCCCCACTGATCCCTTTGAAGTATCTGACGCTGATACCATGTTAGCTTACCTCAAAGGAACCGAGTCTTCTGGCGTTTCTGAACCTGTTAAAGCGTTTGTTGGCTAGATTTCATTCTTAAGACATCAAGTAGGGTTAGTTCAGAAATTGACCCTACATTTTTTTTGTGCATAATGAAAAAATGATGTTATAATAACAAAGGTGTATGGCGAGCGTAGCCAAGTGGTTAAGGCACCGGATTGTGGTTCCGGCATTCGTGGGTTCAAGTCCCATCGTTCGCCCTTAATAAAACATTGAATTTCATAGAGTGCAAGCATTGGAGTTTGCTATTTTTCTAGAGAGGTATTTTTTTAGCTGGTGAGCAAGGCTTGTGCTGAGCTTATCGAAGTATGCTCACACTCTTGTTAATCAAACATATTTAAGCTTAGGTGAACTTATTGAGGATGTTAATAAGACCATCAATCAAATTCCTGAAAATAATGATAACAAAAATGATGAAGTAAAAAAATTACTCAATACGAATTATATCTTTTAACCCCAAGAAATTATAACGATTAATCAACCAAATTAAAACAAAACTGCTAATTAATAAAAATAAAATGATCTCTAATTTTTGGTGAGGATTTAAAGCTAAACTTGATCCCATATAGGTTAATAAAAAGGTGGGCGGAATCATGCCAGCTAAGGTACTAAAAGAATAAATAGGTAACGAAATTCCTGCGATTCCTGAAGCATAACTAATTAAATCAAAGGAGAATAAAGGAATTAATCTGGTTATAAAAATCAAAAAACCTAAATATATTTCTCCTTTATTTTTAGAGAAATAAAACACTTTTCCTGTTAATTTTTTTAAGGCATTTCTTCCTAAACTACGACCTAAAAAATAAGCCAATAGTCCCCCTAAAAATCCACCAATAACACTGTAAAACGTCCCTAGAAGTGGATTCCAGACCATACCAGCAGCCATAACTAAAGGTAAGCCCGGAATATGAGAAATAACCACAGAAATGATTAAAATACTAATATAAATAAACGGAGCAATCCAACCAGTTTTTACTAAAACTTTTTTCAATTCTTCTGAGTTAAAAAGATGCCAATTAATATGATAATTTCCCCACCAAATCAGAAAAATAGTGGCGACGAAAAATATTAAGAATAATCCGTGTTTAGGTTTAAGGAAAAATGAAACCTTCTGAAACTTGTTTGACATTTTTCCCAACCCGATAGAAATACCTAACAATTTTAAAACAAAATCCTTACATATATTGTCCCATAATATACTTAATTGAATAGTGGCAATTATACTTAATATTATTGCGACTACAGCGATAAGGAAATGAAGCAATCTTTAGTATTGTTTCTGTGATTGCTTCGGGGGATTTTTAGTGAGAGTCAGAGATTAATGTTGATTTGGCCCCTCGCAATGACCAGTTAAATCTCTAACTCATATCTTGCACCTTCGATTAAACCCCCCACACCCCCCACACCCCCCACACCCCCCACACCCCCCTTTATAAGGGGGGCAGGGGGGGTAGGGGGCAGGGGGGTAGGGGGCAGGGGGGGTAGGCAAAAGGCAAGAGCGGTGAGACCCCGCGCCTTCGCATCTGCGCAAGGGAACGCTCACCAAGACAGGCAAAAGTATCTTATTTTAAGGCTAACTGCTTGAGCATTGACTGTCTTTTTTTTAGCCATCAAGTTATTTTGTAAGGCGTGCAAGATGTCAGTCTAATAAAAAATAGGCAAACCATGACAAGTCTACCTATTTAAAAATGTCTAAAATTTTCTTAAAGAATTAAGCAGGATAAATCCTTAATCGACGGTTAGGTTCCTCCCCAAAACTATCCGATTGTAAACGGTAATGTTCCACTAATTCGTGCTGCATTTTCCGCACTTTAGGCGATCGCGGTAACAATTCCACGGGTTGACCTTTGGGTAGTACAATTTGTTCTACGGCCAGTCTTGCCTCCTCTAACGCCTCCAACTCATCATCATTACTGCCACGGGTAAATAGACGTAAATCAGCCGTTTCAGGGGTTTTCGCCTCATCCATCCCTAATAATCGTTGTAAGGTTCGAGTAATTTGGGGAATGGTGTTAGATTTTACCCCATGAATAGGAACCTGACGCGCTTTTGCAACCTGACGCAACTTAGATTGATTTTTCAAATGCGATCGCAAGGCCACCACCACATCCGCACTATCTAAGTCTTTAGTCAAAACAATGGGTAAATTTAAGACCTCAATCACCTGTTCTAACTGCGATCGCCCGATACCATAGGGATAAATATAAACAGGAAAATCTTCCCCATTGGGACCAGGGACCCTCACCTTACCCCCTTTAGGTTCAGGTTGGGACCAAGACGCATCTAAAAGACGGTCAAACTCCGAGGCAGAGCTTAACTTATTCCCTCTTTTAGCTCCAAACGGGCTTACAGGGGTCATTTTACCCGATGCGCGCCATCCTTTAGGCTGTTGTATCATTTGTCCCATACCACGGCCAAAACTAGCAGGGTTAGGGGTTTGATCCGGTTCTTCTTGGGTAATTTGGACTTCCCCATTTTCATCCACGGTTCTCGTTTGGGGGTTCGGTTGCCCATTCCGTAGCAAAATGTCGATCGTATGAGCCACATCTTCATGAACCACCCATTTTTGCCTCTCTAACATTTCGATGGCAATTTCAAAGGTAGGGGGAGCTTTACGCTCTAAAACGGTCTTTTGTGAGCCTCGTCGTCTGGCTTCATCATCCCCCAACGTCACCGCTTGAATGCCTCCCACTAAGTCGGAAAGGGTGGGATTTTTCATTAAATTTTCGATTTGATTGCCGTGAGCGGTTCCCACTAACTGCACCCCTCGTTCAGCAATGGTACGGGCAGCTAAAGCTTCTAATTCCGTACCAATTTCATCAATAACGATGACTTCAGGCATATGGTTTTCTACCGCCTCAATCATCACCTTATGCTGTAATTCAGGTGTCGCTACCTGCATCCGTCTGGCGCGGCCAATGGCCGGGTGAGGAATATCCCCGTCACCGGCGATTTCGTTAGAGGTATCGATAATCACCACTCGTTTATCAAAGTCATCGGCCAAAACCCTGGCAATCTCCCGTAGGGCGGTGGTTTTACCCACACCGGGACGACCTAATAAGAGTAAAGATTGACCGGTTTCCACCAAGTCCCGAATCATGGAAATGGTACCAAAAACAGCCCGTCCCACACGGCAGGTTAAACCGATGATATCTCCGGCTCGGTTCCGAATGGCACTAATACGGTGTAGGGTGCGTTCGATTCCGGCTCGGTTATCACCGCTAAACATTCCCACTCGTTGAATACTGTATTGTAGATCAGAAGCCGAAACAGGGGTATCTCCTAGATAGATTGCTTCCCCAGGAAAACGAGCCTCTGGCAGTCGTCCTAAGTCCATAACCACTTCGACTAAGCGATCGCAGTTAGGATGATCTTTGATCTGATTACGAATGCTTGAGGGTAAAATATCGAGCAGTTTACCAAGGTCATCGGTAATCTGCATCCGTTGGGATAAGGCTTTTTTGGGTATAGATGGCACTGTTATGGAGGATTGATTTAAAAAGTTATTTGTTTTGGGATTTAACATAATTTAGCGAGCTTCGTCAAGATATTTAAGATGAGTTGGGAGTTTGGAGTTTATTTTTTTCTCCTCTCCCCGCACTCCCCACACTTTCCACTCTCCCTTGATGGGTGAAACCAACGAATGAGCGGTTTCCACTGCTTGCCAGAATAATTCGGGTAAATTAGTTCTCTGGGATGACATTATTTGTGTTTCAATGGTTTCTAGAAACGGGGAGATTAAAGTACGGGCATAACTACCGTAGGCAACCCCTGCGATCGAGGGTAATAAACCTAATTGTTTTAATTTGGGGACGGTATGATGGTTTGTTCCTCCTGCGAGTTGCACCCATCCCGGTAAATCGGCCTTTAACACTTTTTCACCGAGTCGAATGGCTGCGTGGGTGGTTCCTTTGCCAATATCTCCACTCATGGGACGGCCATCGGTTTGCCAGATTAATTCACAGGGTAAGGGCGAAATGATTTGATAAAGGGTTTGTAAATAGTTGATTAATCCTTCTCCGTCCGGACAGCTAATAGCTAACAGTTTCAGGTGTTTCACCCCAGGGGCTAATTGTTGCCACAGTCGTTTAAACTGCTGTTCCCGTCCGACTTGAGTATGAATTTCGATGGCATCTATCTGTTTGTTTTTAATCAACGGTAGGATGGTTTGGGGGGTAATCATGTGCGATCGCGTTTCGATCAGGTTTAGGGGACAAACCGGTAAACAACGACCGCATCCGTAACATCGTTGTTCTATAATTCCTGAAGCAGCGATCGCTTGTGCCGGACAAATGGACTCACAAGGACGCAAACAATCAGCAGGACATAAGGTTTCGTCAAAATAGGCTTTACGAAAGTGAGGATCTTCCCCATCGTTTAAACTCATCATCACCCAGGGTTTATTTATCGGAGGATATCCTTTCTTTTGAGCCATTTCTGCCCATTCTATCCCTAAGTTTATTCCTTCTGTTGCTGCATTGATCACCGCAGGTTCGGCTGCAACATCAATACAATTGGCACCGGCTAAAGTGTAAATTAGGGACAGACTACGAATGGCTGGCAAGTCTTGGAAACTTGCGCCACAAATGAGTTTGAACCATTGCCCCATTTTTAAGGATTGTAAAGGAGATAAATTATCATTCACTTTTCTATGCTAATCATTTTTAACGTGAATTGTCATGAGTTTTTAAGATTCATGGTGTTAATTTGAATTATACTTGTATTTTATTGTAACACACATAGATGATTAATCAAGGAGAAAGTGTTAGACTGACATCTTGCAAGGCTTGCAAGATATAGCAATCAGGTTGCAGTTGTGAGAAAGGGTTTAACACTGTTAAACCCCTACAAATCGCTCTTGTAGGGACATAATATTATTATGTCCTAATTGGTTCTTATATATCATTCCTGATTGCTATATCAGTTAATGAAACTTTCAAAAAAATGATTTTTTCTAAATCTGTAATACTAAATGCTCCTATAGATCAAGTATTCACTTTTTGTGCATCTGCTGATGGTTTTGATCAACATTTTCCTCAACCTATTGATTGGATAGATAAAGGTGAACCTTGGCAACAAGGTTCAATATTTAGGTTCAAATATCGATTTCTTTTTATTTGGTGGTATTGGGAAGGAGAAATTACTAATTATGAAAAGAATAGTTACTTTAGTGATATATCAAAAACTGGTGGAGGGTTAAAATATTTTCAACACAAACATGAATTTAACCCTTGTGAACAAGGAACATTATATACTGACAAAATTGAGTTCACTTCAGGATTAGGTCGTTGGATTGATCAGTTAATTGTCAATCAAATAATTGCCTTTATTTTTGCTAAACGTCATAAAAACTTATGTCAATATTTTGCTTCTTCTAGTAATTACGAGAATTGAATATGGCCGTTGAGAACAAGAAGATTAATAATCCTCTTGTTCCCTTGTATTAATTATTAATTAACGGTTTGTTGCATTCTTTGCCAACGGGGATCGGGATCTTGAACGGTTTCTTGTAACTCTTCCCAACGTAAACCAACGGGTTTGGGGGTTGCAGGATTAGAAATCGGTTGACTACGACCTTTTAAAATAGAAATGGCGCGATTATATTGAGGATCAGCGTCGGTTCCCATCAAGGTAGGATCGCTTTTGAGGCGAGCTTCTTGCTCCATGGTCAATTCTAAATAGACATTGGGGCTAATGCCTTTATGATTGATATCGGTGCCACTGGGGGGATAATAACGGGCGATGGTTACCGCTAACCCTGAACCATCGGAGAGGTTATGAACGGATTGGACTGTACCTTTGCCGTAGGTGGTTGTGCCGACGACGGTGGCCCTTCCATTTTCTTTGAGGGCCCCGGCTAAAATTTCGCTGGCACTGGCTGACCATTCATTAACTAAAACCACTAAGGGTAAATCAGTTAAAGAAGTGCCGTTAGCCAAGAAATGGCGATCGCCTCCTCTGCGGTCGATGGTGCTAACAATTTCTCCTTTTTTCATCCAGAGACGAGCAATATCCACACTCGCAAACAGTAAACCCCCTGGGTTTCCCCGCAAGTCGAGAACATATCCAGAGACTTGTTTTTGATCTAAGTCTTCGATAGCCAGTTTCATTTGTTCGGTAGCGTGGGAACTAAATTCATCGAGTTTAATGTAACCGATGCGATGGCCTTCTTTTTCTTCGAGATGATAGGTAACAGCAGGAATTTCAATGTTTTCTCTGGCTAAGGTCACTTGAAACACGCCTTTTTCCCGTCGGGAGAGTTGTAAGCTGACTTCTGTTCCCAGTTCACCGGTGATGGCTTCTTGTGCTTGTTCGAGGCTCATTAATGCGGTGGGTTTGCCGTTGATACGGATCAGGCGATCGCCTCTTTTTAATCCTGCTTTCATAGCAGGAGAATTTCTCACCGCTTCTACTATGTAAATTTCACTGGTACGCTTATCAATGGCTAATCTGACCCCAATTCCTGATAGTTCCCCTGATGTTTGGCTGGTTAATACAGAAAATTCATTGGGGGCTAAAAAACGAGTATAGGGGTCTTCTAATTCTTCTAAGGCTTCACGAATGGCTTTATACGCTTGTTTTGGACTATCGTAATTTTGAGATAATAATTCCCGACGTTTTTCTTGCCAATCAACTCGATTAAAATCTGGATTTACAAATTCATTGTTAACGATTTGCCACATCTCGTCCACGATCGCTTTAGGATTATCTTCTAAAGCTTCTGGTTGGGGCGCACTTTTGACGGGAAGGGCTAAAGTATGGAGAGAAATCGCTGCTAGGGTTCCACCTAAGATGAGTGATTGATGACGGCACAAGGATTTTATGAGATTATTCATAGGATTTATCGATGTCGAACGGGAATTAAAAAGCAGTTTTTGTTAGCCAACCATGACAGATGAATCGCTTATGAATGATTAGCCAGCTATTCATCTGATTTCATTCTATGGTACACGCTCTTAAAAAATTATGACGTTTTTTTCTATTAAGAGTTCTTGAATTATCTTAACTTGCTTAACTGAAGTTGGCCTAACCTAACAAAAATTTAGGGCGGTTGCCCTAAATTCTGACATTCTTGTCTAGTTGCCCTTAAACTGACATCTTGCACACCTTAGAGGAAAACTCAGCAACAAAAGACAGAAAATAAATTCTTAAGCAGTTACCATCAAAAGGAACCCTGTTGTCTGTTGTTTGTTCCCTATTCCCTACCCCCCCTGCCCTCTACCCCCCGTGCCCGTTACCCCCCCTGCCCCCCTTATAAAGGGGGGCAGGGGGGGTTGGGGGAATTATTGAAGGTGCAAGATGTGAGTTAAACTCAACCGGGGAGTCGGCCGTATAGTTCGGTTACGTAGCGTAAATGTTCCGTTAGTTCGGGGGTTAACATTTCGGGGCGATACCGCCAGGTCCAGTTACCAGCCGCTAACCCTGGGGTATTCATACGGGAACTACTTTCTAAGCCTAAAATATCTTGTAGGGGAAAAACGGCTTGATTGGCCACCGAACCCATGGCACAACCGATTAAACTCCAGTGAATCCCTTTATCAGAGATACCGCCTAAATAGTCGGTCACTCTTGCTTTTTCTTCAAAGTTCCGTTCGGCGAACCAGCCAACGGTGGTATTGTTGTCGTGGGTTCCGGTGTAAGCGACACAGTTGCGATTGTAATAATTGTAGGGTAAGAAAGGATTATCGCGATCGGAGTCAAAGGCGAAGTGTAATAACTTCATGCCAGGAAACTCATATTTATCCCGTAAGGCTTCGACTTCGGGGGTAATCACCCCTAAATCTTCGGCAACAATGGGTAGGCTTCCTAACACTTCTTTGAGACGGGCAAAAAAGGCATCTCCTGGGGCTTTTGACCATTGACCATTCATGGCGGTGGTTTCTCCTTTGGGAACGGCCCAATAAGCTTCAAACCCTCGGAAATGGTCGATTCTGACTACATCGTAATATTCTAAGGTGCTTTTGATCCGTTCAATCCACCAACTAAAGCCATTTTCTTGGACTTTTTGCCAGTTATAAACGGGATTACCCCATAATTGACCGGTGGCACTAAAATAGTCTGGGGGAACCCCGGCCATGACATCGATTTCTAAGGTTTCTGGATCGATACAGAAGATATCGGAGTGAGACCAAACGTCGGCCCCATCGTAGGCGACATAAATGGGAATATCCCCAAAGATTTTTACGTTGCGATCGTTGGCGTATTTTTTGACCCGTTTCCATTGACGAACGAATTCAAATTGAACAAACTTATGATAAAAAATAGCGTCTGCATATTTAGCCCGATAGGCTTCTAAAGCTTGGGGTTCCCGTTTGGCAATGTCTTTATCCCATTCATGCCACCCTTTTTTGGGGTTATCGTCATGGATAGCCATAAATAAAGCGTAATCGTCTAACCAATAGGTATGACGGGAGCAAAATTGCTCAAATTCCCCCCTTAGTTCGTGAAAATTACCATTTTTGAAAGTATTACTGGCTTTTTTTAGTAAGGGTAATTTATGCTCAACTACTAGGTCATAATCGACATAGTCATCAGGAAGATCAGGATAAGCATCTAACTCTGCTTGAGTGACTAAGCCATCACCATAAAGTATATCAGGACTAATTAATAAAGGGTTCCCTGCAAAGGCAGAGTAAGAAAGATAAGGTGAATTACCATATCCTGTGGGTCCCAAGGGTAACACTTGCCAGAGGGTTTGCCCAGTGGCTACTAAAAAGTCAATGAAGCGATAGGGTCCTTCTCCTAAGTCACCAATCCCAAAACGACTGGGTAAAGAGGTTGGGTGCAATAAAATCCCACTAGCTCTCTGATAAAATGTCATGAATATCTCTGCCTTATCTGCGGTGTAATCATACTCTGCTGAAAGTATTATAAGACAAGAAGGGGGTCATAACTGTTCTGAATTCTAAGAAAATCGTGAATTTTAAAATAATCTTAAGACTTATGGCTTCAAAGTCCATAGGATAATGGATTGAGGTTTCTTGATTATTTTTGTCTATAATTAAACAATCTAAAGGGAAAAGATTAATGAATGAAGAAGTTAATGTTAGTCAAGTTCAAGAACCGATTACCACTGCACCCCCAGAGATTTATCAAATTATTGAACGGGTTTTATCCTTAGAAAAAAGTAAGTTATCCCAGCGATCGCCTCGAAATATTAATGATGATATCGTTCAAATTATTAAAGAAGTGATTCAATGAAATTATTATCGATTAAATTATGTAATTTTAGACAATTTTATGGCACAACCCCAGAAATTAGCCTAGCGTCTGGTGAACAAAACACCACCATTATTCATGGTAATAATGGAGCCGGGAAAACGACGTTATTAAATGCGTTTACCTGGGTTTTCTATGAAGAGTTTACGGCCGCTTTTACCTCTCCCGAATTATTAATTAATAAGCGGGCTATTATGCAAGCTGATATCGGCACATCGGTGGAGTGTTGGGTAGAAATTTATTTTGAACATGAACATAAACAGTATCAAGTTAAACGAAAATGTTATGCTTGTTTAGATGAAAATGGTAAGATTCAATACAGCCAAAATCAACTATTTATGTTGATAGCCGAAGAGGATGGACGTTGGAATTATCCTTTGCAACAACCCAATGATATTATTAACCGTATTTTACCCAAAAGTTTACATCAATATTTCTTTTTTGATGGGGAACATATTGACCATATTTTTCGCAGTAATGATAAAAGTCGTATTGCTGAAGATACAAAAGAACTGTTAGGGGTCAAAGTATTAGATCGTTCCATTGAACATCTTAAAAAAGCAGAAAAAATATTAGAACAAGACCTTAAAGCTATTGGAGATATTAACATCAAAAAAAAGATTAAAGAAAAAACAAAATTAGAACAAAATAGTGAAAATTTACAAGAGAAAAAAGAAAAAATCATAGAATCAATAAACTCTCACGAGTTACAACAAAAAGAAATTTCAGAAAAACTAATAACTTTAAGCAGTAACCAACAATTAAAAAATCTAAAGATCAAACTTGACAAGCAAGAAAGTCAGTTAAAAAATGAAATAAGAGAATTAAAACAACAAATTAAACAATTAATATCTAGTCAAGGTTACTTAATTTTTTTAAGCAATGTTATCCCTAAATTTAACACAATTATTACTGATTTACGTCAACGGGGAGAGTTACCGAGTGGAATCAAACAACAATTTGTGCAACAGTTACTAAACCGTCAAAGCTGTATTTGTGGTCAAGAATTAATTGAAGGAAATTCTTATTATGAACAGGTTAAACAGTGGATGGATAAAGCAGGGATAGCAGCTATAGAAGAATCGGCGATTCGTTTAGAATCTCAAGTGAATGAGATGGAAAAAAAAGTGATTAATTTTTGGGAAAATGTCGATCAAAAACAAGCTAAACTCGAACAATCTAGATTAGAATTATCTAGGGTTGAGGTGGAATTAGATGAGATTAATCAAAAGTTTCGCCATTATCCTGATGCAGACATTAGAAACCTACAAGAAAATTTGGATAAAATTAATCAAAGTATTCGAGAATTACAACTGGAACAAGGAGGAATTAAACACCAACTAACTACCTTAGATAAGCAACTAGAAACCTTAGATAAAGACATCGCTAAACAAAAATTAAAAGAAGAAAAGCAAATTTTAGCTAAACGGAGAAAGGAAGTCGCTAAAGACGCGAGAGAACGACTCATTGAAGTCAGAAGTCGGCTAGAAAAACAGTTTCGTCTCTCCTTAGAAAAACGAGTTCAAGCTATTTTTAATTCTATTTCTTTTACCCCTTATATTCCTCGTTTGACTCAAAATTATGAGTTAAACTTAATTGAAAATACATCAGGAATAGCGGTTCCTGTGGCAGCTTCTACTGGAGAAAATCAAATTTTAAGCCTTTCTTTTATTGGGGGAATTATTGATAGTGTGAGAAATTGGAGTCATCAAAATACTTTAATGGGACCTGATAGTAGTACCT
>NZ_PRLH01000018.1 GCF_003013815.1 Cyanothece sp. BG0011
TGCCCATTGCCTATTGCCCATTGCCTATTGCCTGCTTTCTAGATATCCTCACCTTGACTACCTAAACATCCACACCTCATGGGTGTGACTGAGGAAAAACTTTTCAATTCTTTGACCCGAAGCCTTAGCACTCAAACCACAAGAGTGCTAAATTAACATAAGTGGGAAATAGGCAATCCTCTTTTCAATCATTGCCGAAAGTCCCCTAATCAGGCGTTATAGGAGTAACCAGACAAATATGGCAAAAATTGTATCATTTAGTGATGACTCTAGGCGCGCATTAGAACAAGGCGTTAACGCCTTGGCTGACGCGGTTAGAATTACCCTCGGTCCCAAAGGCCGGAACGTATTGTTAGAAAAGAAATTTGGTGCGCCCCAAATTGTTAACGACGGGATCACCGTTGCTAAAGAAATTGAATTAGAAGACCCCTTAGAAAATACAGGGGCAAGATTAATCCAAGAAATTGCTTCTAAAACCAAAGAAGTGGCCGGAGACGGAACCACAACCGCCACCGTTATTGGTCAAGCTTTGATCAAAGAAGGGCTAAAAAACGTCATTGCAGGGGCTAACCCTGTAGCCTTACGTCGTGGGATTGAAAAAACCATAGCTTTTCTCGTTCAAGAGATCGAAAATGTGGCCAAACCCGTCGAAGGAGATGCTATTGCCCAGGTAGCCAGTGTGTCTGCTGGTAACGACCAAGAAGTGGGTAAAATGATCGCTTTGGCCATGGATAAAGTGACCAAAGATGGGGTCATTACCGTAGAAGAATCTAAGTCCCTGAGTACCGAGTTAGATGTGGTCGAAGGGATGCAGATCGATCGCGGTTATATCTCCCCTTATTTCATCACTGATCAAGAACGGCAACAAGTTGAATTTGATGATGCCTTAATCTTAATCACCGATAAAAAGATTAGTGCGATCGCAGATTTAGTTCCTATCTTAGAAAACGTCGCCCGCGCTGGCAAACCCCTCTTAATCATCGCTGAAGATGTGGAAGGGGAAGCCTTAGCCACGTTAGTGGTTAATAAGGCCAGAGGGGTGTTAAACGTGGCTGCTATCAAAGCCCCTGCATTCGGAGAAAGACGCAAAGCCGTCTTACAAGATATTGCTATTTTAACGGGTGGTAGTGTCATTTCCGAAGAAGTGGGCTTAAGCCTCGATGCGGTAGACCTAGATATGTTAGGTCAAGCCACCAAAATCAATATTGTCAAAGATAACACCACCATCGTTGCTGAAACCAACGATAGAACCAAAGCTGCGGTACAAAAACGTATTGAACAGTTACGCAAACAAGCAGCCGAAACCGACTCCGACTATGACAGCGAAAAATTACAAGAACGTATCGCTAAATTAGCCGGTGGGGTAGCAGTGATTAAAGTAGGGGCCGCTACCGAAACGGAATTAAAGGATCGTAAACTCCGTATTGAAGATGCCCTCAACGCTACCAAAGCAGCGGTAGACGAAGGGATCGTTCCGGGTGGTGGTACTACCTTAATTCACTTAGCCTCTAAAGTGGCTGACTACAAGAACCAGTTAGCCAACGCGGAAGAAAAAGTGGCAGCTGACCTCGTGGCCCGCGCATTAGAAGCCCCCTTACGCCAGTTAGCCAATAACGCTGGTTTAGAAGGGTCGGTTATTGTCGAACGAGTCAGAGAAACGGACTTTAACGTTGGTTTCAATGCCATGACTGGCGAGTTTGAAGACATGATCGCTGCCGGTATTATTGACCCTGCGAAAGTGGTTCGTTCTGCCTTACAAAACGCGGCTTCCATTGCTGGTATGGTGTTAACCACAGAAGCGTTAGTGGTTGAAAAACCTGAACCCGAACCTGCTGCTATGCCTGATATGGGCGGCATGGGCGGCATGGGTGGCATGGGCGGCATGGGCGGCATGGGCGGCATGGGTATGGGCTTCTAAAAGCTTGTATTCTTAGTCCCTCTGTCTATCACCATGACACCTTTCAAGAGACGCTAGTTATAGCGTCTCTTTGTTATAAGTCGGCAAAAAATACGCCATAGCTTTTCAACCTGAGGGTATCTTCTTCGATTTCAAAGTCAAACCCTAAATCTGTCTTGGCGACATATTCCCCGTGAATAGATAAGTCATATTTGACTGGGTTATGACTGAGATTAAACACACACAGTAAACGTTGATAGTGGCATCGGCGGATAAAGACCAGCAAAGGTTCTTCGGTGTCTAAAAGGTTAAAATCACCTATCTTTAAAGCAGATTGTCGTTTACGCCAGTGTAAGAGTCGTCGCCAGGTATTGAGTAAGGATGTCGGGTCAGCATTTTGGCGGTCAACCGCTTGCCGTAGATGCTTTTTAGGAATGGGTAACCACAGTTCATCTCCGTCGCTAAAGTCGGCATTGGGGGCAGTTTCTGACCAAGGCATAGGGGTACGAGACCCGTCTCGCCCTGGTACCATCGGATAAAGTGCTTGACCAAAGGGATCTTCAATTCGGTCTTTGGGAATATCTTTGGGGATTTGGGCTTCTTCTAACCCCAGTTCGTCCCCTTGGTATAGACATAAGGCCCCTGGTAAACAGAGCAAAAGAGCAGCTATGGCATGATAGAATTTGTCGGGATAGGGTTGTCCTTCGGCATTGACCCCAGTCCAACGCGATCGCAAACGACCATAATCATGATTTCCCACCATCCAACAGTGACCCCCCTCAGGAAAATGGGTTTGTACTTTTTCGAGGGTGTGGCGCATTAAAGTTGCACTGATCGGTTCATCCATCAATAAAGCACTATTGTAGGCTAAGTGTAAACGATTTTCTCCTGTCACGTATTGGCCCGAGAGAACAATGGAGTCTTCGCAGAGGGTGACTTCTCCTAGAGTGACTGCATCGCCGTAATGTTCACACAACTCCCGAATGGGATTAATCACCTCTAAATTCTCAGGACGGCAGAAGTTATATTGAAACATATGATCCACCATCGGGTTATCGGGATCAACCCCGTCGGGAAAGATACCATCGTCAGGGCGCATGGGGTTATCTCGCAGCTCTTTGTCGTGAAGGTAAAAGTTCACAGCATCTAAGCGGAAACCGTCAATGCCCAGATTTAGCCAAAACTCCGCTTGCCGAAGCAGTTCAGCGATAACATCTCGATTATGCCAGTTTAATTCCGGTTGACTGGGTAAAAAGTTATAAAAATAATACTGTTGTCGAACCTCGTCCCACTGCCAAGCACTTTCCCCCATAAATGCCGATAGCCAGTTATTGGGTGGGGAACCGTCTTCTTTGGCATCAGCCCACACATACCAATCTGCTTTAGGATTATCGCGGTTTTTGCGACTTTCGACAAACCAATGATGTTGATCGGAGGTATGATTCCAAACCCCATCTACTAATACTTTAATGCCAAAACCGTGAGCGATTTCTAACAGACGTTTAAAATCTTCTATTTCTCCAAAAGCCGGATCAACTTTTCGCATATCGGTGATGTCATAACCCATATCCTCCAAGGGAGATTCAAAAAAGGGAGATAACCATATAGCGTCTACCCCCAAAGAGGCAATGTAATCCATTTTGGCGATAATGCCATCGAGATCACCCATTCCATTACCGGTCGTATCTTTAAAGCTAGAAACGTAGATTTGATAGATCACTGCGTGTTGCCACCAATGATGATTCAACGGTTGATTCTTGCTTTCGTCTAATGTCTGAATGTATCCATCAATTATAAAATTCTTCCACCATTTTGTATCAGTATTTTTTTGAATTATCATATTCCTTGTAGTTCATTTTTTGACTAAATAAAGAACCCATAAGGATATTTGTTTTATGGGTTAAACGTTTATAAATTATACTTGACTTTAGGTCAACTTTTCAACTGTCTACTTGAATAGGAGCCTTGTTATAGCTCCGACAAGTTTCGTCCTTAACAATCGTATACAATTGTCTTTTTCCCAGTCAAAAGTTATAGGCTAAAAGGCAAAACCTTCCCCTCTTACTTTAGAAATAGAATGAAACAGAGAATGGTTTTCTTATTTTTCTGGTTGAGAAATGAATTCCCATGATACTAACTTTTAGGCTGATTATTTTCTAAGGAGTCTGGTTAACTTTTCTCTATCTTGAATGGGTCTTACATTCTAAGAAAACCCCATAAATACATAGTCTCTTTTTGCTTGGTCTACAAGGCGTATTTACCCGTCAAAAGTTAGAGGTTAAACCTCAAAAGTTCTAGACTCATATCTTGCACCTTCGCTAAAACTAGCTAGTTTAGGGAGGCAAGAGGCAAGAGGCAAGAGCGGTGAGACCCCGCGCCTTCGCATCTGCGCAAGGGAACGCTCACCAAGACAGGCAAAAGTGTTCAATTTTGATGCTAAATTATTCACAATTGACTACCTTGTCATAATCATTAAGTTTATTTGTTTTGGTGCAAGATGTGAGTAGAGTTATAGCACAGGAATTTTACCTATTTCTAAAGTAAGAGAATGGGGATAACTGACATCTTGCACACCTTACAGGAAAACTCAGCAACAAAAGAAAGAAAATCAATTTTTAAGTATTTACCGTCAAAATAAAACCTCTTCCGAAGTTCCCCGTTTCCCACACCCCCCACACCCCCCTTTAAAAGGGGGGCAGGGGGGGTAGGGGCAGGGGGGGTAGGGCAGGGGAGGTTTATCTAAGGTGCAATATCTGAGCAAAGGATAATAATTGCTAATTCTCATCAATACTCATTTAAAGCGATCAATTTATCAAAGATTCATGACTTAAATATGATTTTCTCGAAATTTTCCTGAACAAAGCTTATAAAGGTTATTTTAGCCATTATTGATGACCCCTAACCTCAAACTTAAAGCAAATTTTTTCTTTAATTATCAATAATTATTTTCAATAGTGCTACAATACGTCAGGCGAATAATAAAAATCTATCGAATCTATTGACCGTGAGTAAGCTATCGAGACGACTATTTTTAGGTGGAAGTACCGCCCTAACCGTTGTGGGAGTCAGTCAACTGATGACCAGTTGTGGTAACAACAACAATAATGCCCCGGATAATACGTCGAGTTCCCCTGCAACCGAAACCACAGGAGAAGTCAACCTCTATTCTTCTCGTCATTACAACACAGATACAGAGTTGTACGAAGGGTTTACCCAAGAAACCGGCATTAAAGTTAACCTCGTCGAAGGCAGTGCAGACGAACTCATTGAACGCATTAAAAGCGAGGGAGATAATACCCAAGCCGATATTTTAATGACCGTTGATGTAGCGAGACTGTGGCGGGCCGAAGAAGCCGGCATTTTTGCCCCTACCAGTTCAGCCGTTTTAGAAGAAAGAGTTCCTGCATCCTTGCGGAACCCAGAGGGGTTATGGTTCGGCTTTACTAAACGGGCCAGGGTGATCATGTATAACCCAGATAAGGTGAATCCTGAAGAATTATCCACCTACGAAGACCTAGCCGACCCAAAATGGAAGGGCAGAATCATTATTCGGCCTTCTAGCAACATTTATAATCAATCTCTGGTGGCTTCCTTAATTGAAGCCCACGGGGAAGAACAAACCGAAGAATGGGTTAAAGGGTTTGTGGCTAACTTTGCTAGACCCCCTCAAAGTAATGATACTGGACAGATCAAAGACGTGGCCGCAGGGGCTGGAGATATTACCTTAGCTAATACCTATTATCTGGCTCGTATGGCTAAAGATGATGACTCGGCCATGCAAGAAGTGGTCGAAAAAGTCAAAATCTTTTTCCCCAACCAAGACGGAAGAGGGGCCCACGTCAATATTAGTGGTGCCGGCGTGGTCAAAAATGCACCTAATGCCGAAAATGCCGTTAAATTCTTGGAATATTTAACCACCGATACCGCACAAGAATTTTTTGCTAAGGGTAACAATGAGTATCCCGTCGTCGAAGGAGTCAGCGTTGACCCAGTCTTAGACAGTTTTGGGTCTTTTAAAGCAGATGATACCAATATCGCTGCCTTTGGTCCAAATTTAGCCCAGGCTGTCCAGGTGATGAACCGTGGCGGATGGCAGTAAATGCAGAATTTAGAATGAAGAATGTAAAATTTAGAATTTAATTATTTTTTCATTCTTCATTCCTTCTGCTTTCTCTGAAAACGATACATGATTAAAATAATAATCATTATCAATTTTCAACTGGTGTGAGGAATGAAATGATCAACCGCTTTTTTTTATTGAATCCTATCATCCTAGGGTTAGGAATTATTTTGTTTTCTACATCCACAACTCAAGCCTTACCGAAGGAAGCTTTAAGGGAGTCTCGTGATAATTTTCTCCGTCGTAGAGGAACCGTTTCCCTAGAAGAAAAAGAAACCTCGCCCCTTCCTAAGTTACCTAAAATTGATCGGGACTTCAACTTAAGACAGTCTCGGGATGGCTTTTTAAACCCGGCCAGTCGTCGTCAGGGTTCCATGTCCCAAGTCACCAGTGTTTCGGAATTACAAGACATTTCACCCACCGACTGGGCCTATGAAGCTTTACGCAGTCTGGTCGAACGGTATGGCTGTATTGTGGGATATCCAGACCGCACGTTTCGGGGAAATAGAGCATTATCTCGTTACGAATTCGCGGCTGGTTTAAATGCCTGTCTCAATACTATAGAACGATTAATCCAGGAAAATGTTGCCGTTTTACGGGAAGACATCGAAAAATTGAAACGGTTGGCCCAGGAATTTGAACAAGAATTGATCGCTTTGGGGGCAAGGGTGAGCAATTTAGAGGAACGAGTCGCTTACCTCGAAGATCATCAATTTTCCACTACCACTAAGCTAACTGGGGAGTTTGTGGTCGGTTTAACCGGTATTACCAGTGGAGAAAGAGACGGAGGCAGCGAAGAAATTAACAAAGTTACTAACTTCGGTTACAGGGGACGACTGGAACTTAATACCACCTTTGACGGTAACGATCTCCTCTACACCCGTCTCGCAACTGGCACTGTACCCGCCTATTCTGACATCACAGGGACGTTTGAGGGAGAATTAGGCTTTTCCCAACCTGATGGCAGTGATCTCGCCGTAGAACTGATTATTTACGAGTTTGACCTGGCTGAAAATATCAGAATGTTCGTTGAACCGGTTGGAGGTGCGTTTGATGACTTTGTACCAACAGTGAACTTTTTAGACGGTGACGGGGCGTTTGGGGCTATTTCTGCCTTTGGAAGTCGTAACCCCCTCTATTACATGGGCGAAGGTCCAGGAATTGGCTTTCAGGGTCGTTTATTTGAGGTATTTGAGTGGAGTGGGGGTTATTTAGCCACCGATGGTAATGATCCCTCCTTGGGTGCAGGGATGTTTAATGGTCCTTATGGGTTAATTGGACAGTTTGCCTATGAACCCAGTGATAGCTTAAAAGTGGCCTTTACCTATGTGCATGGTTACAATAATTTAGACTCCGGAACAGGAACCCGTCGCTCCAATTTTCAAACCTTTGTTGAAGAAGAATTTGAACAGTCTGTAAATACGGTTAATAATTCCTACGGTGGAGAATTTACTTGGCGTATTTTTGACAGGTTTGTGTTAGGAGGTTGGGCTGGTTTTACCAGTACGAGAACCCTCGGCGCTATCGATGTCGGTCCCGATGATGATGTTATTCAACGGGGTAAGTTAGATATTTGGAATTGGGCGGTAACGTTAGCCTTTCCTGATGCGTTTAAAGAAGGGGATACGGGAGCGGTTATTGTGGGTATGGAACCATGGGTTTCTAAGGCCGATATTAATTTTCCTGATGATTTAAGAAGAACGGATCAAGATAGTTCTTTTCATATTGAAGCAATTTATCAATATCCTCTCAATGACAATATCTTAATTACCCCTGGAATTATTGTTATTACTGAGCCTGATTTTGATGATCGAAATGAGGCTTTAGTAATTGGTACAATTCGTACTACGTTTACATTTTAATGGGTTCAATTGGGAGGTTAGTATGAATTCTTCTTGATGTCAAAATTAAAAACTTCACTGATGTGAAATGGGGATAATTGATCAATTATCCCAACCCCCTAAAAATTACCCCTTTTCTCAGGAAAAAAAATGACCAAAATCGTGAGAACTTATTTAAGAGAACTGCCAGTCGGTGCCATCGGTTACATTGTCGGATATGACAAAGTGTTTAAAGGCTATCAAGGTAAATTGTTAGCCATGGGATTGACCCCAGGGACTCAATTTATTGTTATTCGTCAAGCATCAAAAGATTGGCCAATTATCTTGGAAGTTAGGGGCAATTTAATTCAATTAACTCAACCCGAAGCTGATGCTTTATGTATTGAAGAAGAAGAGTAATTATGTCACAAGTTTCACCGAATTTACCGTTGAATGCTTTGAGTCGTCGCCAAATTTTGCAAGGGTCTTTAACTTTGTTGGGACTGGGTTTGGCAGGAGGAACCCTAGGAGTAAAACACCTATTGTCTCAAGGAAATTCTACGGTTAAAATTCCTGAAATTGACGTTAATAAAAGTCCTATTTTAGATAATCCTTTTAACCCCATGACTATCCTCAGAGAGTTTGATTATGGCATAGTTAAAGAGGAAAATGGGCAACGGGTTAGGGAATTTGAAGTGACAGCAAAAAATAGTTTATTTCATCTCAATAGTACCTTAAACTTTATAACTTGGAACCTTAATGATCGCGTTCCAGGTCCGACATTAAGAGCTAAAGAAGGGGAGACAGTCCGCATTATTTTTCATAACGAAGATGGCCATTCCCACACTCTACATTTTCATGGGACACATCCAGCAGAAATGGACGGAGTTACCCCTATTCGTCACGGCAAAACTGCTATTTATGAATTTGAAGCTAAACCCTTCGGAGTGCATCTTTATCACTGTCATGTTGCTCCGGTTACTCGTCACATTAGTAAAGGGTTATATGGTATGTTTATTGTTGATCCTCCCTCTCCTCGTCCCCCGGCCGATGAAATGGTGATGGTATTAGGAGGATATGATATTAATAATCAACACAAAAATGATGTTTATGCCTTTAATGGTATTCCTAATTTTTATCGAGATTATCCCATTTCTATCTACAAAAATCAGTTAATTCGACTCTATATTTTGAATATGATTGAGTTTGATCCCGTAGTAACCTTTCATATTCATGGCAATATGTTTAAAGTGTATCGAACCGGGAGAACTTTAACCCCTGATGAGGAAACGGATATGATTACAATGGGAACCGCAGAACGTCACATTTTAGAATTTTCTTATCAGTATCCTGGGGAATTTATGTTTCATCCTCATCAAGATGTTATCGCAGAATATGGGGCTTTAGGAAAATTTAATGTTATAGAAAGCTAGGTTATATATAATTAAAACAATTATGTAAAGAGGAAATAAAAAAGGAGTAAACATGAAAAAATTAAGTTATTTATCTTCCTTATTATTAGTGCCTTTTGCTGTTACTTTGTCCAGTTGCAGCACCCCTTCACAAAACCAAGATATGGCTCAAACTTCTGCCCCCGAAGTCGTTGAAACAACAGCAGAAAGTGGAGACACAGATTACTTAACCAGTTTAGGGTTAATGAAAGGCCATTTAATGGTTGCTCAAGCGTTAATTGAACAAGGAAACTATGAAGAAGCAGAACCCCATGTTGGCCACCCCGTTGAAGAATTATATGGCACTATTGAAGGTGAATTAAGTAAACGCAATGTCACTGATTTTAAAATGACGTTAAATCAGTTTCATGATGGCATTAAAACCAATCCTAAATCTGAGAAAATGAAGGAATTATATAATAATTCTATGGCAGCGATTGATCAAGCGATCGCCACGGTTCCCCCAGAAAAACTACAATCCCCTGAAACGGTTTTACCAGTGATAAATGGACTGTTATCCACAGCAAATGCAGAATATCAAGCAGCGATCGCAAATAATAAATTTGTAGAATTAATCGAATATCAAGACTCCATGGGATTTATTGCTTATGCAGAAGAAATCTATCAACCCATTGCCGATACCATGAGTGAACAATATCCCGAAAAACATGAAGTGATCACCAGCAGTTTAGCAGAGTTAAAAACAGCTTGGCCTTCAGTTAATGCACCAGAAACCCCTGTAATGTCCCCTGAAAAAGTCGATGAATTAGTGACAAAAATTAAAGAAAGTAGTACACTACAATAGAATTTAGGATAATCTGTTGACCTAACCAATCGACTGTAGCGTGGGCAAATATTTAAAAGACTCTAGTTTTATTGATAGAATCTTCAATTTTGCCCACCTTATCTATTAATAAATATCAATGGTTCATGCAGCTTCCATCTTCTTTGTGGGGAGTGGGTTCTAACGTTGCGATATTACCCTTTATGACTCCATTAATAGCGGCTAAAGGCTCCGTTTCTGAGGTAATATAAACAGTAATGCCACGGCGACTTAAACGCTCTTTTAAGCCGACTCCTGCCTCCCCTGTAATTAATATGGTCTGGTCCAAGGGATGAGGGGTAATATCATCATCATGGAGGTCGTGGAATGTGGGTTGAGTCTCAGGAACTTCTAACTTTTCGAGTAACCTGGGTTCAACTTCTTGACTCCCTTCATAAACTAAGAACTTACGAGCGCGACCGGTTTTCCCTGTAATGGTCTCAAAATCATCACTCACAAGGGCAAACTTCATGGTTAATTTCCTTATTTTCTAGTCTAATTTTAGTTTAGAAATACTAGCATGGGATCGTTTGTAACTCAGTCAAAATATAATAAAAAATTAAAAAGCTGAGTTTGGAGTTAGGAGTATCGAACAGTTATAAACAGTTATAAAAAGCGATCGCAACACATTACAACCGTCAAATATGTCAAAATGTAAAGAGATGTTACGAGATTACATTTATGCAAAGCAATCAACTATCTGTGCGAAACATTCATCTTCCTAGCTTGGGTATTGGTACATGGGCCTGGGGAGATAGTTTATTTTGGGGTTACGGCTCTAATTACGGAGAAAAAGAGGTAGAAGAAGCCTTTAACACAGCAATCAGCGCCGGTGCAACCTTTTTTGACACGGCAGAAGTGTATGGGTTAGGAGACTCAGAGAAACTCATTGGTAAATTTCTCAAACAAACCAGCCAACCGGTACAAATCGCCACCAAATACTTTCCCTTACCCTGGCGGTTTAATGAGGATGCTGTCGAGGATGCCTTAACCGCAAGTTTAGATAGATTAGGGGTTGAACAAATCGCACTCTATCAAGTGCATTCACCTTTTGACTTTTTCATGGGGAAAGATACCCTGATGAAAGCCTTAGCAAAAGAAGTAAAAAAAGGTCGCATTCTCACCGTTGGTGTTAGTAATTATTCTGCTGCTCAAATGCAAGAAGCTTATGATTATTTAGCACAGTATGATGTTCCTTTGGCTGTTAATCAAGTGCGTTATTCTCTGCTTACTCGAACCATTGAAGAAAATGGTATTTTAGATAAAGCCCGTGAGTTGGGGATTACTATTTTAGCTTATAGTCCTTTAGATCAAGGATTATTAACCGGCAAATATACCCCAGAAAAACGGGACGTGACAGGGGCCAGACAACTCGATCCGAAATTTTCCGCTTCTGGTTTAAAGAAAATTGAACCCATTATTAATCAGTTAAAACAGTTAGGAGAAAAATATGATAAAACCCCTGCCCAAGTTGCTTTAAATTGGTTAATCGCCCAGGGTAATGTGATTCCTATTCCTGGGGCAAAAAATGCCAAACAAGCGCAAGATAATGCCGGGGCAATGGGTTGGTTACTTAGTGATGAAGATGTTAAACAATTGAGTGGCTTTAAAATTTAGTTTCAAGATGAGCTAATCTGATGAGGTTTCTTGTTCGAGGGATTGTTTTTCAACTGGAGTTAGTTGTTGACGAACATCATCGATGGCATGATTAAGTTGAGCAATTTTATCTTCTAGACGATGACGGGCCATTTCAATACTTTCTTCAGAGGTGAGTTTTTCTCGTTTATCCGATTGAAATAATGAGGAGCGATTATCTTCATCATCATTATCAAGACGAGACGAAACCACGGCTCCAATGATTCCCCCGACAATGCCACCGACAATTGTTCCGGTTAAAAATCCGCTTGCAAATCCATCTCGTTGACTCATAAGAATTGACCTGAATCTTAATCTATTAGTAGTTTTTTTTGAGGATTAATGCTAGTTAAAGCCTAGGTTCCAAAAGCGCGATCGCCTGCATCTCCCAAACCAGGAACAATGTAACCTTGTTCATTAATCCCTTCATCAATAATAGCGGTATAGACGTTCAAATTGGGATAATGTGTATTCAATTGTTGCAAAGCAGGAGGCGCAGCCACCACTGAAATAATCCGAACCAAACTAATATCGGCCTCCCGTTGGGCAATTTCTGCCATTGCCCTCATAATTGACCCTCCGGTGGCTAACATGGGTTCTAAAATAATAATTTGGGTATCAGGGGCAAATTTTTCGGGTAATTTATTCAAATAACAACTATTTTCTAAGGTTTCCTCATCCCTGACTAACCCCAGATGATAAATAGAGGCGACCGGTAACACAGTTTGCGCCCCGTCTAATAAAGACAGTCCGGCTCGTAAAATGGGAATCACAGCGATGGGGACTTGAGGATTAATCAGCGTCGCCTGACAAGGAGCAAGAGGGCTGTTTACAGTGGTTTCTAGGGTCGGAAACCAGTAACGGGTGGCTTCGTAGGTTAACCATCGTCCTAACTCGCTCATGGCGGTTTTGAACAACACCCCAGGGGTATTGACATCACGGGCGACTCCTAACCAATGTTTAATTAAAGGATGATCCGGAACGTAAACTCGAAGTTGAGGGGGCATGATTTTCGGGGATAATAGTTTGACTTTGCTCACCCACTAGAAGCAGGGAGCAGAGGGAGCGCCGGAGCAGGGAGAGGGTCATTCTTGGGATAATGCCTGGAGACGATTTTGGGCTAATTCAAAAGTGGGTTCGATTTCAACCGCTTTTTGATAGCTGGCGATCGCTTCGGAGGGCTGTCCCATGAGTTCTAAGGCACTTCCCCGATTGTACCAAGCTAGGTAATAGTTAGGTTGAATAGCCAGGACTTGATCCCAACAGGCGATGGCTTCTGGCCATTGGGATAAACTATACAACACTTGACCTTTGGCGTTGAGGGCTTCGATATCTTGACCATTGATCGCTAACGCTCGATCAAAACTGGCGATCGCTTCTTCTAGCTGTCCGATGGTTCCTAAGGCACTGCCTCGGTTATGCCAAGCCGGGGCAAAATTGGGGTCAATGGCTAACGCTTGATCCCAGAGGGCGATCGCTGCTTCTAAGTCTCCTAAGTTCGCTTGTTCAACCCCTTGATTAAAGTAATTTTGCACTGTCTCAGGGGAAGGGGGTTGAGCAGGGGGTTGAGAAGGGGCTGCTTCGGGGGGTTGTTGGGCTTCAAACTGACCAATTAAAGCATCCACTAAGGTTTGAGGATCACTCGAATCAATTCCCAATTGTTCAGAGAGTTGGGTTACCAGTTGGGGATCTTGTTGTAATCTGGCCAGTAATTGGTCAATAGTTAAGGTTTCTGTTTGAGGCGGTTGAGAGGGTGGAGGCGCAGGGGCATTTTCCCCTAAACTATCCTCAATAGTAGGGGGCTTAATATCTGTTTTGAGGACATCGGTTGGCTTCGTCGTCGTATCGGGGCCGACGTATTCCCACACCGCACTATCTGCCTCTCTGGTGTAGAGTTTTCTACCGATGTCATAGGCGGCTTGTCCAATGGGTTCTATCTTTTGAAAAGACTGGGCTAACTCTCCTAAGCGCATCATTCTCGCTGCCAGTTGTAAGTTAGGGGCGGCCGACGAGAGGGCTTTTTCTCCAAATCTGTCTAACCAAGCGACCCATAATTTAGCTTTCCCTCGGTCTCCCAAATCTTCAAAATACTTGAGAATGCGCCCTTCGTGCCATCCGTGGGCGACTCCATCTAGGAGTTGACTAAACAGAAATTCATAATCTGTGTCACTTAGGGGTTGTGTTGACAAGGGTTTTCCATCTTTCCCTAAAGGAGAAGAAGACCCAAATATCTGAGCAAAAAATTGTTGTATCCAGTTCCAGAACCGTTTTAGTAAACCCTGCATATTGATATTGATAGACTTGGACGATTGAGAGACAATGCGTGCCATGATGACTCTCAATTATTCTATAGTAATCAGTCGTCGGTGGTGAGAGTTAAATCTCAGGTAACAAACAAAAGACAAGAGCCAAGCTGTAACTCGGTGACTAAATAATTAAATCGAAATCAATAGTATTTTCTACATAGATAATTCCTTTGCGAAGAATAGTGCAAGCATTATTCTCATAATGTATCAAAGCTTTATCATCTAATGACTTAAGAATCTGTTTTTTATACCGACTTGAATTTGTATAGTTAATCCATTTCATCAAATCTGTGTCTCTGACTTTGTTCGGCTGTTTGTGATAGAGAATGAGTAATGTTTTATCTTCTGCTTTTAAGTTTGTATTTTGAACCTTGACAAAACCATCAATTTCGACAATTACAGGTATCTTAGTTTCATTAATACTCTGTACAATTTTTCTCGCTTCATCAATACTATTAGTGTGATAATTACGAATGATTTCGACTAAAATCCAATCTGCTGCATGAACAACAAGTAAAGAATCTGAATAATTTGGATTAACTTCTCCACCGACATGAGCAATATCTCTTTTATTTCTGATGTCCAGTAGTACCCTAGTTAATCTAGGAATTAAAAGACGAATTCCATCTCGTAAGTTTAGATTGTTACTAACACGATTGATAATATTTTCGGTCTTAAAATTTTTTTTATTATCAAATGCCGTATATTGACCTGTATCTAAATATTCAATTAAGCGCAAAACACATTCACTAAACCGCGCTGCATTTAACTCAGACGGTTGAAATTTTCTTAATAAGAACTGTTTTTTGATTTCTTGATATTCATCAAGTAACTTTTTAAGTATCTCTTGAGGAATATGGGCAGATAAAGCCGTTTCGAGTTGTGATCTTTGAACACTCATATTTTTGATAGATTATTTTTTACTTAGTTTTCTGCCATCCATTCTTTAGCAATATTTTCTCCTTCTGGTGTGAGATAATATAATCCTTCTGAGGTTCTTTCAAAGTATTTTTTATTGTTTTTGCCAGCAAAAATATTACTAAATTGCTTTTGATCTATGGGAACATTTTTATATCTTTTTTTTAAGTATTGAAAAGCTATCCCCGGTTTTACTGCATCTTCAACCTTTAATTCTTTTGTAATATCATATAAAGCAAAAATAGCATAATGGCTATTCGTCGAAAGTTCTCTTACATCAAAATTACTCAATTGAGAAGGCATTTCAATCCATTGATTAATTTTTTCAATTTCTTCGCTAGTCATACGAGAACCTTTACCAGAGTTCTTTCTTGTAGAATTCCAATATTCCTTACCCTTTAGTTCTTTATCTTCCATTTCTGTAAGAATTATTTGAACTTGTTCTTCTCCCTTGGGGTTAAGTTTTAAAGTATTATCAGAATCTAATTAAGTAACGTTGTGAAATATCGTTTAAATGAGTAGGAAAATTTGAATCGTATATTTTATTTTTCTTTGCTGCATCTCTGAGATGCTTTTGATGTGGTACTGGTTCTTGACATAAAATATTATAAGCCCAAACATAAACTAAGATAAATCTTTCTTGCTGAGCTTTTTTGCTTTTTCCTTTATAATCAGAATGTCGTTGACTTAATAATCCGTTACCATCTTGTTCAAAATAATTAGATGCTAATTCATGATCCGAAATTTCTTTAATATTTGTTTCTATTACTTCACCATTTTCTTGTTTATCATCTTGCTCTATATTTTCATTTTCTGATGCAGATAAAGAAGATTTTTTTTGTTTTGGTAGTTGTCTAGAACCTTTAGCTAAATTAAGAGGGATATGATCATATACAAGATCAGCAACCTTATCAATTGCATTATCAGTGAAAGATAAATCAACTTTCCGTGAGTAACTATTACCTGTCTGCTTTTCTTCTAAGGAAAAAGTATTCATAGTAGTAGTAGAGGCAGACTTTTGCAAAAGAGTGCCACAGTTTAAACACATAGTCTCATTTTCAATTAAATAGCTTTTACAAGATATACATTTAACTTGTTGCTTACACTTTCGACAGAAATTCCATTTTTCATCGATAAGTTCACCACAATAAGGACAATCTGCCATAATTTACTATCTTCAGGTCTAACGTACTGTAATATTTTATATTACACGATTTTAAATCGGCAAGTTGCTCACCTAAAATACAGCAAAATTTCACATAAATTTTAGAATATCAGAAGATTTTTTTTATTTTCCAGATATCAAAAAGGTCAAAGGAGCGAACCAGACAATATAAAATCAGTGAGGATAGACGAATCTCTGCTTTTTGTAATTGTTCTATGACAAATTCCTCCCATACGTTACTGCGACAAATTCAAGTCTTAGATCCTGTAGCCAATACCAGTATTATTAATGATGTCTTATTAGGTTCAGGTATCATTCAAGCTATAGACACCCATCTTGATACTATTCCCCCAGAAACTAACACTATTGAGGGAAAAGGGTTAATTCTTGCCCCAGGATTAATGGATTTGTATAGTTATAGTGGAGAACCTGGCTATGAAGACAGGGAAACCCTCCATAGTTTAGCGGCGGCTGCGGTTGCGGGTGGATTTACCCGTGTGGCTATCCTTCCTGATACCACACCCCCTATTGATAATTTAGCCACCCTTAGCCACTTAAAACAGCAAACCCAGTCTATAAAATCGGTAACCTTTGATTTTTGGGCAACCCTCACCCATCAAAGGAAAAGCCAACAAATGACCGAATTTGCAGAATTAGCGAAAGGGGGAGTCATTGGCTTTACAGACAATCAAGGAATTGAAAATTTAGGGTTACTCAGACGCGTCTTAGAATACCTTAAACCCCTCAAAAAACCTTTAGCCATCGTGGCTGAGTTTCCTTCTCTTAAAGGCAATGGGGTGATGCGAGAAGGGTATTTTTCCACCACCTATGGACTCACAGGAAACCCGGCCATGACAGAAGCGACTGCAGTGGCCACTCTTTTAGAAATGGTGTCCGCTATACAAACCCCTGTGCATTTAATGCGAATTTCTACCCGTCGCGCTGTGGAATTAATCGCCTGGGGAAAAGCAAGGGGGATTCCCATCACGGCCAGTACCACCTGGATGCACCTCTTACTTGATAGTGAGAATATTTGCAGTTATAACCCTAATTTACACTTAGATCCCCCGTTAGGCAATCCCGATGATCGCTTAGCGTTAATTGAAGGCATTTCTCAAGGGATCATTGATGCGATCGCCGTTGATCATCATGGTTATACTTATGAAGAGAAAACGGTTCCTTTTGCGGAGTCTCCTCCTGGGGCGATCGGATTACAATTAGTCTTACCTTTATTGTGGCAAACCTTAGTGGAAACAAAAACATTGTCGGCTTTAAAATTATGGAAAGCTTTAAGTAGTAACCCAAGAAAATGTATGGGAGAAATTGTTAACCCTATTAAAGCGGGCCATCCTCTAGAATTAATTGTTTTTGATCCTCAACAAACCTGGCGGGTCAACCCGTCTAATCTCAAATCTTTAAACTATAATACCCCTTGGTTAGGGCAAGAAATCAAAGGCAAGGTAATAACTGACTTAATAGAAACCCATTAACAATTATCTCTATAGAACAGTTAAACAAGCGTCACAAAGTTCAAACTGAATTGTCAATCGAGTGTCAAACTAGAATCAAGGATTAGTGAATCAATCATGAAAAATACTTACAGTTATTATTGGTATTTTGGCTTTAGTTTTGGATTAGGCTTTTTAGTTTTAGTGGCTTTTTTTCTTCTACAATGGTTACACATTCCCACCGGTAACTTGATCGATTGGGTCATCGGAGTGGCTAGTTTTTGGTGGTTATTAGCCATTGTAACGATTCCTTGGAATGTTTATTTTGATGCCAAAGAAGTGGCCGCAGAAGCAGCAATTTCTCAAGATAAAGGAATTACGGTTGATAGTCAACAATTAAAGTATGTTAAAACCGTCAGTCGAGGTGCTTTATTAGTGGCGATCACCCTTCATTTCCTCTCGGCCTTGGGACTTTACGAACTAGCTGCACTGGGAATTAGTTCGGTGGGATATGTTAGTTCTTTTGCTACCTTATTATTAACTGGATTACGGCCGGCGGTGCGAGGTTATCAATATTTAGCTTACCGTTTATCGAATATTCGACAAGAGATTAAATATCCCCGTGAAGATATTTTAGAACTACGAAATCGCTTTAAATTATTAGAAACGACTGTTTACGCTTTAGAAGATAAATTAAATAGCAGTAAGCCTAATTCTTGGATTAATCAACAAGAAAAAAACTGGAATATAACCCGACAAGAAGTTATGAAAATTGCCGTACAATTAGATAAATTAGAAGCTAAAAATGCCTTAGAACATGAAGAAATTTCTAAAGAAGCAAGAAAGGCAATTTCTCAATTAACTGAAGATAGTAATTTTCTACATCAAGTTAGAGAAATTATTCGCTTTGTCAAAACAGCATAATTCAATTAAATATTCAAAAGTGGAGAAGACAAAGATGTCAAAATTAGCTAAACTTTAAAAACCCCTTCCTTAAGGACGAGGTTTAAAAAATAGCAGTCGCTCTCAATTTTATGCACACTTATGTCGAAAAAACAAAGAAGACGGCGCGGAGTCATCCTAACAGACAAAGGGTTAGAAAAACTGCAAAGTGCTAAAGTAGAAGCAGAATATACAGAAAATAAAGGAAATCGCTACACCTTAGAAGCATTAAGCGAAAAAACAGGGTTAGCGATGGATACCCTAATGAAAGTATTTGCTTGTGAGTCGAAAGTTGATAAACAAACCCTTAAATACTGTTTTAAAGCATTTCAATTAAATTTATGTGAGGAAGATTTTTATTATCCCCAAATCGATCAAGACTCTCAAGAAGAAGATCAAGAAATTTGTGAACCTGAGTTACCGGAAGGACAAGTTCCCCTAGATTCTGTATTTTATCTTGAGCGATCGCCGATGGAATCCGACTGTTATAAAGCGATTCTACAACCAGGCGCTTTAATTAGACTCAAAGCATCAAGACGCATGGGAAAAAGTTCCCTACTAGCAAGAATTATTAATCATAGTAACAAAAATAATTGTGCTGCTGTTTCTTTAAGTTTTCAATTAGCAGATACGGGATTATTTCAAGACTTGGATCGATTTTTACAATGGTTTTGTGCCTATATTAGTTTAAATCTAAAACTTGAAAATAAAGTAACTGACTATTGGGACGATTTATTTGGCAGTAAAATTAGTTGTAAAATTTATTTTGAAGAATATATTTTATCTAGTTTAAAAAAGCCCTTAGTCTTAGGATTAGATGATGTTGATCGTCTGTTTCAATATCCTGACTTAGCGGATAACTTTTTTGGGTTATTGCGAGCTTGGCACGAAGAAGGTAAAAACCGAGACATTTGGAAAAAATTACGCTTAATTGTGGTTCATTCTTCTGAAGTTTATATTCCTTTGAATGTTAATCAATCTCCTTTTAATGTAGGAATTCCGATTGAGTTATCGATGTTTACCGTTCAACAAGTTCAAGAATTGGGAAAAATGTATGGTGTCGATTTGTCATTAGAACAAGGAGAAACATTTATCAAGTTAGTGGGGGGAAATCCCTATTTATTAAAGTTAGGACTCTATCATATTTGTCGTCAAACGATTACCTTAGAAGAATTACTAACTGCTTCTCCCCATGCTTCTTCTAATATTTATCGTGACCATCTTCAGCGTCAATTATGGGGGTTAAAACAACAGAATTCTGGTTTATTAGAGGCGTTAGAAAAAGTTGTTTTTGCCACTAAACCCATTGAAATAGGAGTGGTACAAGCGATTAAATTACAAAGTTTAGGATTAGTTAATTTTCAAGGTCAAAAAGTTGCCATTAGTTGTGATTTATATCAAGAATATTTTCAGCAACATTTTCAAGAACTTAAATAATTATTCATTTTTTATCAACCCATTCCCAGGCCAATTTGGCGGCACCCACCATTCCGGCTTGATTTCCTAATTTAGCGGTTAATAACTGTAAATTTTCACGGGAACTGGGCAAAACTCGTCTTTCTATTTCTTTTAAGGTAGCAGGGAAGAAAAATTTTGTACTACCGCTAATACCTCCACCAATGACAATGGCTTGTGGAGTCAAGACATAAATTAAACTCCCTAAGCCGGCACCCAATAAACAACCGTAACGTTCCCAAAATTCTAAAGCTTCTTTGTCACCTTTTTCGGCTAATTTTCCTAGTTCGGCTGGTTCTTTCCCTGTCATGCGACGAATGGCTTGAATTGAGCCATATTGTTCTAACGAGCCATTATTGCCACTATTACACACCGGACCATCAAAATTGAGGGTAATTAATCCTAACTCTCCGGCCGCCCCTAAATGACCAGTAAAGAGATGACCATTAAGAATAATGGCCCCTCCGACTCCCGTTCCCAAGGTTAACAGGATCAGATTTTCATAGTCTTTGCCGGCCCCTAACCACGCTTCCCCTAACCCGGCACAGTTAGCATCATTGGCAATGATAGTGGGAATGCCTGTTTTTTCTTCTAACCAGTCCGCTAGGGGGACATCTTGCCATCCGGTCAGGTTAATGGCCACTTTAGCAATTCTACCGTCTTTATCGGCCGGACCAGGGGTTCCAATGCCTAAGGCCAGACAATTTTGCTCCCCAGTCAATTGAGCGATCGCTTCGATCATCTTCTTCACCACTGCTTCGGGGGTTGAGGGTTGAGGGGTGTCCACGGTGAGGGTGTTGATACAAGTGCCATCTTCGAGAAACTGTCCCAATTTAATGGCAGTGCCACCGAGATCGAGACCAATAACTGAGGGGTTTTCCATAAAGTTAGGCTAATTTTAATCTTATTAAGACACTCATTATATCGTTAGGGAAGATATTTTTGAACCACATCCCATCCGGTTAAACTCACCATAGCAAAGCTAAAAAAAAGTATAATATTAGTGCCAATATGTAACCAGCGCATTCTCGGTTTTTCGGGACTAATTTGTGTCGCGGCCGTAGCAGAAATTAAGACTAAAATAACGGTTAATAATCCAGCCAATAAGTGAGAAGAATGGCCTAAACTTCCGTAATGGCCTAAGGTTCCCACTAACCCAATGACTAATAATAATAATACGAGGATTACCATGATTGAGCCAATAATATAATGAACCGAACGTAACCAAAGGGGAGGAGACGTTTTGCTATGACGGCCATAAAACATCCATCCTCCCGATAACCCTAATAAGAAATAGGCAAATAAAGATAAACCCATTGACCAAGCAGCTATTTTCCACAGCCATAAAAAAGATGGTAAATTCATAGTGAATAGTGTTTGAAACTTCTATTTTTTTTTCACACCCTTTTTACATTAACCCATAATACTTTAACTGATCACTGGTCCCTGCTAACTGTTCACTAGAAAAAAAAAGCCCCAATGGGGCAATCTCAGCTAGATTTTTTTTCAATGATAAATTGTCATTATTCGACCTTCTAAACTAATGCAGGTTTTAAATTCGAGAATGGATAATTGTTTTTATCATCCGGTTGTATGGTTTGTTTTTTATTAGTAGAAGCGGGAACAGAAACAAATTCTCCCTCTATTTCGCCATCGCTTCCATCGCTTATGCAAAGACGTTCACAAGGAATGGTATCTGAGAGAATAGCACTGGCCATCATTCCTGTATGAATTTCGAGTTGAGCTTTCGGTAAAGCTTCAAATACTAGGCGTTGTCCTGGAAAAACAACCCGTTCAAAATACCAATTTTCTATGTTGGTAATACGAGCGACTTGAATGTGATTCGTTGCATTTACGTAGCAGCAAAGTAGGACGGTTCTTTGCCCAGTGGGAATGGGATCAAGGATCTGAGCCATAATAGTTGAGGCAATTGAGTTTCTGATTGTTCATTTCTTCTTTACCCTAGCACTCAGTGATCCCCATTAGCTGTAATCAATATTACATTCAATATTTTTCTTGCAAACTCTGGCTTATTACTGTGGTACTATGGTATAATATGTTATCAAATTGTAAAGCAATTTCCGAGCATTCTAACCTAAGTAAAAAGCCCTAGTAAAGCCACTATCAGCCGATCGCCTCTTCAAAAATCGACTTGCTGGCTCGTCAAAATATGGTTAAAGTTAAGATATATTACAACTTCTCAGTTATTTGAGCAAGGACAAATAACTTTACAAAAGCGGGGATCGCTGGCTACGCAACAGGCAAAAGGCAATAGGCAACAGGCAAAAGGCAATCAAACCTTAATTACCTTCACACCAGTCTTAAGCTGAAGTTGTGGTTATGTATCAAAGGCGATCGCTGCTAACCCGAACTAAATAACATAGCCAAATTTTAAGATAACCATGACCCAAACACAGCGTATCCTCTATTGTCGCCTTCCCTGTAACCCCATCTTTCCCATTGGCGTTGTCTACTTAGGGGATCATGTTCATAAATTATTTCCCCAAATTGAGCAGAAAATCTTTGATTTAGGGACAGTTCCCCCCTTAGACTTCAAAAAAGCCTTAGATAATTGCATTGATGAATTTAAGCCGACTTTACTGGTCTTTTCTTGGCGAGATATTCAAATTTATGCGCCGGTGGGAGGAAGAGGAGGCAACCCCTTACAAAATGCCTTTGAATTCTACTACGCTAAAAACCCTTTTATCCGTCTGCGAGGAGCATTAGGCGGGTTAAAAGTCACCACTGCATACTACAGCGAGTTATGGCGCAATTTAGGGCTAATTAAACGGGGTTTGAAGCGGGCCCAACGGTATCAACCTGACGCACGGTTAGTGGTTGGGGGTGGTGCCGTGAGTGTGTTTTATGAACAGTTGAAAACTGGGCTACCGTCGGGAACCATTGTCTCTGTCGGAGAAGGAGAAACCTTACTGCAAAAATTCCTCAGTGGCCAAGATTTTTCTGATGAAAGGTGTTATGTTGTGGGGGAAAATGAGCCTCGCGATCGCTTAATTCATGAGTCTCCGACTCCCTTAGAAAAAACCGCTTGTAACTACGACTATATTGAAAACATTTGGCCAGAATTTAACTATTATTTCCAAGAAAATGACTTTTATATTGGGGTACAAACTAAGCGCGGTTGTCCTCATAACTGTTGTTATTGTGTTTACACCGTTGTCGAAGGAAAACAAGTCAGAATCAACCCGGCTGATGAAATTGTTAAAGAAATGCGTCAACTTTATGACAGGGGAATTCGTAATTTTTGGTTTACCGATGCACAATTTATTCCGGCCCGTCGTTTCATGAAAGATGCAGAGGAGTTATTAGAAAAAATCTTAGCCTCTGGTATGACGGACATTCATTGGGCTGCTTATATTCGTGCTGATAATTTAAACCCATACTTGTGTCAATTGATGGCACAAACGGGGATGAATTATTTTGAAATTGGTATCACTAGCGGTTCTCAAGAATTAGTTCGTAAAATGCGGATGGGGTATAATTTACGGACGGTTTTGCAAAATTGTCGAGACTTAAAAGCAGCCGGGTTTAATGATTTAGTTTCCGTTAATTACTCTTTTAATGTTATCGATGAAACTTTCGATACTATTCGTCAAACCATTGCTTATCATCGAGAGTTAGAAGCTATTTTTGGGGCCGATAAAGTTGAACCGGCTATCTTTTTCATCGGGTTACAACCTCACACCCATTTAGAAGAATATGCCTTTGAAAAGGATATCTTAAAACGAGATTATAACCCCATGAGTTTAATGCCTTGGACAGCGAAAAAGTTATTATGGAACCCGGAACCCTTGGGATCGTTTTTTGGGGAAGTTTGCTTACAAGCATGGCAACGAAACCCCAATGATTTTGGTCGGGAAGTCATGGCTATTTTAGAAGAAAGATTAGGTAAAGCAGACTTAGAAGATGCCTTATCTGCGCCTATTGACGACAAGAAAAAACAGTTAGTTTTAACTTAATGGGTGGGGTGGGTTTTGCCCACCTTATTCATTGTTCAGCTTGAAAAATTTGTTTAGCTGTCAAACTTAATTCAGGAAATATAATCGATTGATTGATAGTATCTTCTCCTCTAAACTGTTTCCCTTGATATTCTCCGTCAATGAGTTGATAAATAGAAATTGTTGGTTGTTTAGGTTGTCCAATAAAACGAACACCTCCTATGCCTAAATAATCTACAATCCAATATTCTGCAATACCAATAGCTTCATAATCAATGAGTTTATAACCGTAATCATCACGCCAGTTTGTACTAACCACTTCAATGACTAAAGGAATGGATTTTCCATAAATTAGAGTTGATTTTTTTTGCCATAATGGTTCGGACTTTATTTGTTGGCGATCAATTAATAACAAGTCTGGATTATAACCTGTCTCTTTATTATTCAATTTTATTAATGCTTTAGGAGGAATACGATAGGGTAAATTCATTTTTGTGTATTCCAAGGTTAATTCTTGAGTTAAAAATGCGGTAATTTCTTCATGTTTTCCCGTTGGCTGCATTTCGATAATATTTCCTTCATGTAATTCGTAGCGTCTATCTTCTGGTAGCCATTCAATAAATTCATCAAAGGTTATTAGTTTTTGTAATAGTTTAGTCATGAAACAATGTGGAGATAACTATTCAGTTAGTTATTAACAGTATACGCTCAATTAATTGTTTTTAGTTTGTCAAGCTCAGTTTACAAATATTTATATATAGTATTTATGTATTTATTCTTTTTTTAGCACCGTCAAAGCATTATTTTAGAAAAACGAACATAAAAATCACCTATTTATGAGGGTTCTAGAAATTATTGTGCAAATTTCAGATACTATATTGCTATTTTCTTTTAATATAGCACATTTGAAAAATTTACATAACTTCAAGATTTGATATTCGGGCAAATTTTAGGAAAATTGGGAAAAAGTCATTTTTTGTAACAGTATGTTAAGCGCAAAAAAATGATTAAAATAAATCATAGCTTATAAAATATATGATAAGTTTAAATAATATTTAAAGCGATCGCCCATACCATTATCAAATTAAATCAATTTCAATGACAAAATATAACTATTTACTAAACAGAAAAAGACTGAAACTTTCAAAACAGTAGGGTGGGCAAATTAGAAACTTATTTTAGCTACTCGTAATGTCAAAAATTTTGTCCACCTTATAAAATTTATTTCTACTGTTTAATTTCTAAGCAATTTTTAACGGTTTTGTTGGTAATATTCTGGGTTCGGGTAAAGGTTGATTTTCTTCTATTAGCATTTCTGCAAACGTCTCAATAACTTCTTGTCCATTTCTAGCAGCTTCTTCATAAGTTTTGCCATGAGTATGAAATTGTTGCCAAGGAAACTCAGGTAAATGGACTAAAAAGAGTTGATCTTCTTCTGACCATTGAATGACCATACTATAATGATATTTCATGATTTACCTCCTTTTCATTGTAATGGAATTAGAACTAAAGAATTGCTATAATAACCTCAATATTAAATTATTGTCATTTCAACATTAGAGTCTCTTTTTTTATGAAAGCTTACGAATTAACTGCAACTGTAACAGATAATGGACAAATTCAATTACCTGATTTTCGTTTATCTCCTACTTTCTCCCAACCCTCAACGGTTAAAGTAATTATTCTAGTAGATGAAATTGAAGAAAATCAGAATGAGTTAGATAGTTGTGATGAAAATTTTTCCGAGGAAAGCTTTAAAAAATCTTGGCAACAAGCAATAACAGGAGATACTGTACCCTTTAATCCTTTAACAAACATGAAACCTTATGCTTATTTAGCTGATCCTAGTGAACCTGCTATTTCTCCTGATGATTGGGAAATGAATGAAGAGTTTGAGGAGAATGATTAGTGATCATTCTAGATACTCATATTTGGGTTTGGTGGAATCATAATGATTCAAGACTAACAAACCATTATCAAGATATAATTAATCAGCAAAGACCACAAGGTTTAGGAATTTGTTCTATTAGTTTAATTGAAATTAGTAGACTGGTTAACCAAAACAGATTAATCCTTCCCTGTTCACTTCAAGAATGGTTTAAAATTGCCTTAAGACAAGAAGGTGTACAGCTTTTGTCTATTACACCCGAAATTGCCATAGATGCTTATAAACTTCCAGGGGATTTTCATAAAGATCCAGCCGATAGACTTATTGTAGCAACAGCAAGAACTTATGATGTTTCTTTACTAACTGTAGATAATAAAATACTTGCTTATCCTTATGTGAAAACGATTTAGATTTGATTATGACAGAAGAAGAATTATTACAAGTTATTGAACAAGCAGCAAAGGATAAAAGAAAATTCTTGAAACTGTGGGATAAAAACTTAAATTCTTTGCCTCCTGAAATTGGTCAACTGACTAACCTCACTTCACTTAATCTGTCATTTAACCAACTAACAGACCTACCTCCTGAAATTGGTCAACTGACTAATCTCACTTCACTTGATCTGTCATTTAACCAACTAACAGATCTACCTCCTGAAATTGGTCAACTGACTAATC
>NZ_PRLH01000103.1 GCF_003013815.1 Cyanothece sp. BG0011
AAATTTTATTACAATCGGCTCAACAAATCCCCCAACTAAAATTAAGCGCTTTAGCCGTCGGACAAATATCTTTGTCTGTTTTGATTATAATTTATGGAATTTTATTAACAATTTGGTTAAATAAAAAATTGCAAAAACATTGGAAAATAAGTGGATTAATAATCATTGTACTACTGATAATTCCAATTATCTATAAAAATATTTTCTTGTCTAAAATTACAATTTTGCAAGGGAATTCAATCCCTATGATAATCATTCAAGATCGAGGTCACGTGACCGTTTTAAATCCAGGGGATGAGGCAGATATAAACTATAGCTTATTACCTTTTTTATATCAGCAAGGGGTTAATCAAATTGACACCATGATTATAACTAATAATCATCATAATTTTTCTTTATCTGATTTTGAAAATAAAATAAAAATTGCAACGATCATTAATCTATTTGATGAGGATAAATTAACTAAAGATCAAACCCAAATTGAAGTAAATTCGACCCGTATAAAAGCAGTAAATCAAATTCCCTTAGTCGTAGAATGGACAAGTAAAAATCAATCCTGGTTATGGATAGATAGTCAACAAAAAGACCCTAACTTAATGATCCCAACCCGTCATCAATCTTCCGAGATAATTTTGTGGTCAGGAAAAAAACTATCCTTAAACTGGATACAATCCTTTAAAACACAGAAAGTCAAACTGGTTATTATCTCAACCCATTATCTTTCAAACTTTATGCAGAAAGAACTAACAAAACAAAATATTGAATGGTATTGGATACAAGAAATTGGTGCAATTCAATGGATACCCAAACAAGGTCTTAAACCTTTATTAAAAAATCAAGAACAAGACCCCTAATATGTGTAATCTTAAATACTTTTGAAATCTTAACAAATAGAAAAGTTAGTTAAAACAATCACAATGATTTTTTCATCGAAGTGTTACCTTAGTAAAGGATATAAATTTCCCTGAAATTAATGATGAGGATTGCATGAATAATCCACAACTCCCTTTTAAGTGTACAAGTCAGGAACTCGAAAAAGCAGTCATTAACCGCTTTCGGACACAAATGAGTTTCCTTCCTTCTCAATGTCAAATTTTCCGTGAACCCTGGAATCATTCAACGGTTGTCTGTCTTGATTTTGTACAGTGTCCTCATATGTTACACTCTCTCAAAGAGATGGAACCGTCTTTAGTCGAAGGGGTTCAATCCTTAGGATTAGGCAATGCTATTGTTTTTCGTTTAGGTAAGAAATTAATGGGATGGAAAAATATTGTCTCTTAACCCTCATCTCTAGAACCCCTAGGGAACAAAACCCTGCTGAATGTTATCAGTTTCTCTTGAGTCAAGGGTCTGAACCTGTTCCCTAATCTTTACCAATTCCTACATAAGAATAATCATTAATTATTATAAAATTTTTAGCTTTTTATTCCCCGTAGAGATCACGGACAAAACATTAAGAAATATTAAGGCAAAGGGGTCTTTTGATACTTTCCTTACAAAATCTTTTTTAACAATCACTCAAGATAGAAACAGTTAGGAGTGGATTGGAATATCAATGTGTTCACCTCATTGAAACCCTTATAACTAAGTAGTCGGACAGAAATAAACGACTCTGTGCGAAGCAATATCAAGAAAGCCAGAACCTTTAGTTATTCACCGTTTCGGAGTTCCCTTTCTTCACAGATCACTTTAAACCTTGTCCTATTGCTTATCACTGGTGTTTATTCTAATCGCTACCTAGAAACTACAGTTACAAGTTATTCAGAATTATGTTCGCGAAAGTTCCTGAACGCTATATGCACCGAGTGCGATGGGTTCTCGCATTAGGTTGGTTATTGCTAATTACCTCCTTATTTTATGACCCGATTTCCTATTGGTTAACCCTACCAGAACATACCTGGAGTCCCCTGAGTATCAGTAATATTACGCCCTACGATTGCGTTTTAGTACAAGGGCAATGTCTCCCGGAACAACCCTATCCCATTGGGGCGATTATGTTTTGGGCGTTAATTGTGCCGACAGGGGTATTCGTGTTGATGGTATTTGGCCATGAAGCATGGCGGCGAATTTGCCCCTTGTCGTTCATGTCCCAAATTCCTCGGGCCTTAGGGATTCAAAGAACAAGAAAAAAGGTGAATCCTCAGACCGGGAAAGTTCGTCATGAACTGGTCAAAGTTGACCCGAATTCCTGGCTGGCCAAGAATCACCTCTACCTACAACTGGTTTTGTTTTTTATCGGGATTGCAGCGAGAATCCTCTTTGTCAATTCTAACCGCATTGCTTTGGGACTATTTTTAATTGGAACCATTCTGTCAGCGATGGTGGTCAATTACTTTTTTGCAGGAAAATCCTGGTGTCAATTTATTTGCCCCATGGCCCCGGTTGAACAGGTATTTGCCGAACCGAGAGGACTCCTCAACAGTCGGGCCCATACCGGCGATCGCCAATTGGTCACTCAATCCATGTGTCGGACTATTAACGCAGAGGGTAAAGAACAAAGTGCTTGTGTTGCTTGTCATAGTCCCTGTATGGATATTGATGCAGAGCGTTCCTACTGGGAAAATGTTACCCATCCCAAACAACAATGGCTTTATTACGCCTATGTGGGATTAACCGTTGGTTATTTCGTCTATCCCTTTTTGTTTGCCGGCAATTGGGAATATTTAATCTCGGCAGCTTGGGCCCACCAAGAAAACCAACTAGCCACTTTATTTAACCCCGGATTTTATATTTTTGGGAATCTGATCAATATTCCTAAAATTGTCGCCGTTCCTTTAACCATTGGTTTATTTGGTTTAGCCGGCTACTATCTCGGATGCAAAATAGAAAGACTGTATAAAGGGTATTTATTCCGTAACCATAAATTGGTGAGTACCGAAGTGGTTCGTCACCGTATGTTTACCCTGTGTACCTTCTTTATCTTTAACTTCTTCTTCATCTTTGGTGGCAGTAACTTTGTGCGGATGTTACCCCCTCAGTTAAAGTATCTCTTTCCTGTGGTTATGGCCGTGTGTAGTGGTCTCTGGTTATATCGCACTTGGCCCAGAAATCCTTACCAATATCAACGGGAAAGTTTGGCCACAAGATTACGGAAACAACTCAACAAACTCAAACTCAATGTTTCTCAATTCCTGGATGGCCGCGCTTTAGACGATCTCAATGCTGATGAAGTTTACGTCTTGGCCAAAGTGCTACCTGGATTCGATAAAGAGAAGAAAATCGAAGCTTATAAAGGGGTTCTTAAAGAATCCATGGCCGAAGGCTATGTTAATAGCAGCAGTAGTCTGGAAATGATGCGTCAAATGCGTCTAGAACTCAATATTACGGATCAAGAACACGAACTGTTATTAACCGAATTAGAAGTTGAAGATCCCTTCCTCATCGACATTGAACATCACCAAAACCATGAAGATTGGTTACGTCAAGAAAGCTATCGTCAAGCTTTACTCGACACCATTATGGAGTCTTCAAGAGAACATCCCCATCAAGCGATCGTTTTAGACTTGTTTGATGTCATGACCGGGAAAAAACCCTTTGAAGCGTTTAATGACCTTCTCAATAAATTATCTCCTGAAGAGTTACAATCCATTGAGGACATACGGGAAGAATATTCAATTACCTCTCAAGAAGAAGAGGAAATCTTATTACACTCAAATCCTCATCAACTGTGGCAAACCATGGCCTATACGTTGAGTGCCATTGAACACCTGGATGCCCTTGCTGAAGGTAAAATTAATCCCGCCTGTAATCTGGGAGAAATTAGCGATGAACAAATGAATTTTTATCGCAATACCTTTAGTAAGTTTGACAAAGACGGTAACGATAACCTTTCTGCTGTAGAGTTACACTCTTTATTAAGGGCCATTGGTCGGTCTTATTCTGCTGAACGGGTTCAAGAAGTCATGGATATGATTACAGGAACCCCGAAGAGTGAATATATCTCGTTTGCCAACTTTACCACTTTACTGCACCAAGAATTAACGGAACATCCTCAAGAGGTAATGTTTGAGCGGTTCCGTCGCTTTGACGTGGATAATTCTGGTTTCATTAATCTCGAAGAATTACGCTTGTGTTTACGAGATATTGATATCAGCTTGTCTGACAGTCAAATCGAAGAAATGCTGAAGTTAGCTGACAAAAACAGCGACCATCAGATCAGTTATGAAGAGTTTTGTGAACTCTTTGGACAGTTTAAAAATACTGTTCATTCTGTGTAACTTGATTAATTTTATTAATTTAATTATCTCCCGATGTTTAATCGGGAGATTTTTTTGGGTTTATTTAGTTGTCGTGTACTGATGCAAAATATCAGTGTAATTTGGGTTAAAAAAACCTTAATTTGTTTTGTGACTCACAACGTCTCTATTGTCCATTCCTCAAGCCGACGAATCCCCTTAAATAACCAGATTTCGAGGGTTTAAGTTCCCACTCAGAACGATTGAAGATAGGATTACGGCAAATTTTGGCGAACCATAATACAATGGACACCATCTTTATCAAAATACCGTCCTACGTTCTAACTCTCATGATAAAACCCCCAAATTCCCTTTGTCAGGAACTTCACAATCGTTTAGTGGGATCTCACAGATAAGTAAGTGTATGCTAATGCTTAAAGTTGGCGTGAGGAGTGAAATTAATGAATTTACGCAATAATGCTCTAAAGACTCTTAGAGACACCAGTCGAACCTTTTATATCCCCATCAGTCGTCTTCCTGGTGGGTTACAGGATGCAGTGGCTGCCGCTTACCTTTGTATGCGGGCTATTGATGAAGTCGAAGATCACCCCGATCTCGATAACTTCACCAAGGCCAAAATTTTGCGACAAATGAGCCTTAATTTACAAGCAGCCGTGGAAATGTCAAGAATTGAAGACTTTTCCGTGGGATTAATTCCCTATAGTCATTGTTTACCCGATGTCAGTTTGCGGTTGGGACAATGGGCGATGTTAGCCCCAGAAACCATTGCTCCGAGAGTGTGGGATGCCACCGCAGCCATGGCCGATCGCATGGCCTATTGGGCAGAAAATAACTGGACAATCCGCACCAAAGCCCATTTAGACCAATATACCTTTAGTGTTGCTGGTGCAGTGGGATTGCTATTATCGGATTTATGGGCTTGGTACGACGGCACTCAAACCAACCGTCAATATGCCATCGGCTTTGGTAGAGGATTACAAGCCGTCAATATTGTGCGAAATCATCGAGAAGACTTGCGCCGAGGGGTCAATTTTATTCCCCAAGGCTGGAAGATTGAAGATGTCCATCAATATGCCCGTGATAACCTGAAATTAGCGGATCTTTACACCCAGTCTTTAGGGCCGGGTCCTGCTTTAGATTTTTGTAAAATTCCTTTAGCTTTAGCCCACGGAACCCTAGAAGTCATGGCTTTAGGTAAAGAAAAACTCAGTCGTAGTGATGTCATGGCATTGGTACAACAGGTGACCCGTTAAAGCAGAATTACCTCAAAATTATTATTTTTTTGTTAAGTCTCTCCTCGGAGAGATTATTTCTTTTTTTAGGTGTCAATTTCAACTAATTTATTACGGGAAGAAACCCCCGATTTAATCGAAATGTGAGATTTTGGTACATTAAACCGTTGGGCTAGTATTTTAATCAGTTCTTGATTAGCCTTGCCATCGGTGGGGGGAGATTTCACCGCAATTTTAAAATGATTTTCAGCAATTTCTTCTATTTTCTGTTGTTTGGCGTTGGGTTTGACCTTAACCTGAATTTTGAGCAACATAGAACAATTAACACAGAATAGTCTCAGTATCAGTAGATCGAAAACTTACTTATTTGGGCTGCAAGGGAGCAGGGAGTGGGGAGAAGGGGAGATTATTTTAAAGTATTTTAGAGTAAATAAAAGTTCAAAAGGTTATAAATCTCTAAGAATCTCAATCAGATTCCCTAATTTTTTATTTTTATTCTATTTTCTTTCTCCTCCGCTCCGGTCTCCCTGCTCCCCCGCAATCCTAACTAGGATCTTTGTGATCTACTTAGTATAGTGCTACGCACCAGGCAAGAGGCAAGGGTTCTACCCCTAACCAAAGGGGGAGTTAGAGGGGGTGGCAACAGGCAAATTAAAGCCCTGTTGCTCATTGTTCATACAGTCTCCCCTACTCCCTACTCCCTACTCCCCTGCAATCCCAACTCGGATCTTTGTGATCCATTGAAGTCTGTCTAACCAGACGTTGTGAGACAAGATTTGCTAAACTAATAATTTGACACACATTCAAACGGTAATTAATACCGTATATTCCCAATTTATTGAGATGTAAAGGGAGTGGGGCAATAACCCGCTTTTTTTTATGGTCTGAATCATGACTCATCCTTTGATTCCACAAATTATCGATTTAGCCACCCCCATTGTCCAGGAAATGGGGTTAGACGTAGTAGAGGTAGTTTTTCAAACCAATAAACGTCCTCCCGTGCTGCGGGTTGATATCCGTAACCCTGACAGTGATACCAGTTTAAACGACTGTGAACAAGTGAGTCGCGCCTTAGAAGCCGTCTTAGACGAAACCGCCATTATGCCTGGGGCCTACGTTTTAGAAATTTCGAGTCCTGGGATTTCTCGATATTTGAGCAGTGAACGGGACTTTGTTGCTTTTAAGGGGTTTGAAGTCAACGTTACCACTAACCCTCCTTATAAGGACAAAAAACAATGGCAGGGAAGACTCCAGGGACGAGATGACAAAGCAGTCTATCTCAATCGTAAAGGACGAGCGATCGCCATCCCTTGGGCTGTCATTACACAAGTGCAATTAGCAGACTAACCAAAATTGAAGAGCTAAGAGAGGATTTCTTAAGATGTCATTAGTTAGTTTACCTGGGTTAACCCAGATGATTGAAGAAATTAGTCAACGGCATAATTTACCGAAAACAGCCGTTCAAGAAGCCCTTAGAGAAGCGTTACTCAAAGGGTATGAACGGTTTCGCCGTTCCCAAAATCTAGATCGTCAACAATATTATGATGAATATTTTGATAATTTTGAGGTCGAACTCGATACCGAAGAGGAAGGATTTCGTATTTTATCCACCAAACGAATTGTCGAAGAGGTAGAAAATACCGATCATCATATTTCTCTCCAAGAAGTGCAAGAAGTGGCCTCAGAAGCTCAACTTGGAGACGAAGTGGTTCTCGATGTGACCCCCGAACAAAAAGATTTTGGTCGCATGGCCGCCATTCAAACCAAACAAGTGCTACTACAAAAATTACGGGATCAACAACGTAAACTCATTCAAGAAGAATTTCACGAATTAGAAGGAACCGTTCTCAACGCCAGAGTGTTAAGGTTTGAGCGACAAGATATTATTGTCGCGGTTCAAAGTGCCTTTGGCCAGCCAGAAGTTGAAGCCATCTTACCCAGACGGGAACAACTGCCCAATGATAACTATCGGGCTAATGCTTCGTTTAAAGTGTTACTGAAAAAAGTCAGAGAAGGCTCCCATCGCGGGCCACAATTATTGGTTTCCCGTGGGGCTGCCGGTTTAGTGGTGGATATGTTCTCAGTGGAAGTTCCCGAAATTGAAGAAGATATCGTGCGGATTGTGGCCGTTTCAAGGGAAGCGAACCCTCCCTCTCGTTATGTCGGACCAAGAACCAAAATTGCCGTGGATACTCTCGAACGAGACGTTGATCCAGTTGGGGCCTGTATTGGGGCTAGGGGATCTCGTATTCAAGCAGTGGTCAACGAACTTAGAGGAGAGAAAATTGATGTTATTCGTTGGTCTCCGGACCCTGCCACCTATATTGCCAACGCTTTGAGTCCGGCTCGAGTGGATGAAGTTGTATTATTAAATGCAGAAGAACGTCACGCTTTAGTATTGGTGGCCGAAGATCAACTCAGTTTAGCCATTGGGAAAGAAGGCCAAAACGTTCGTCTAGCTGCCCGTTTAACCGGATGGAAAATCGATATTAAAGATATAGCGATTTATAAAGCTGAGGCCGAAAAAAGACAACTAGAAGCCCAAACTAGAGAAGAAGAATATGACGAAGGGGATGACACGGAATTAGAGTCTATGAACCCTGCTGTTGAAGCCGAAAACTTTGACGAAGGGTCGGATCTCGACAGTTCCGATGAGTTAGACAATTCCACCTTATCTTAACCCTCCCGTTTGTTTGATGGGCTTGAGAACCCAACAATTTCTGTTCTATGTCCAGAGAAATTGTCATGAAACCCAATTATCGACGTTGTATTAGTTGTCGCCGAGTCGCTCCTAAAGAAGCATTTTGGCGAATTGTACGAGTCTATCCGTCTCGCCAGGTACAATTAGATCAGGGGATGGGAAGATCGGCCTATCTCTGTCCTAACAAAAGTTGTTTAACCCTAGCGGGCCAAAAAAATCGTTTAGGACGGGGACTTAAAGCCTCTGTTCCTGATAGTATCTACCAACAACTGTGGGAACGTCTAGGAGAACTTGTTGAGGATACCTAATTTTTGCCATGATTTAGGTAGATAGAATTTCGGAAAAAATTTAGGGAACAAACCCAAGATTGTCGTTAGCATAGGAGAGAACATTGTTTTCGTAGTCATGATTATTAAACCTAAAACCAATAGCTCAACCCAAGAGCTTAGCCGTCGCTTTTATAGGCGACTTGAACAACTACAGTAGCCAAAACCTAGTCAGGGGGATAGTGGATGAAAAACGCACACAAAGTCAGAATTTACGATTTATCAAAAGAATTGAGCTTAGAAAACAAAGACATTTTAGAAATTTGTGAACAGCTAAATATTGCTGTTAAAAGCCACAGCAGCACAATTACCGAATCCGATGCCGAACGAATTAAAGGAATGGTTGACAAATATCTTGCTCAACAAGGAACCTCTCACGCCAATGATGGAGGAGCGACAGGGGACAAAAAACAACAAATTTTAGCCATTCATCACAAACAAGTTCGTCCCAGTGCTGCAACTACGCCTTCAGAAACCTCATCACCTAATCTGAAGTCCCCTCGTCCCCCTGTTCCCCCTAAACCGCCAGTGTCTCCTAACTCACCCCAAAAACCAACCCCTCCCACTGCTGCCCAACCCCCAAAAGCCACCCCTCAACCCCCCTCTAAACCGTCTTCTCCTCCAGAACAACCCCCCAAACAACCCTCAGCAGAACCCGAACCTGCTGCAGCGAATTTATTACAACCTCCTCAATTACCTAAACCCCCAGAGAAGTCTTCTTCAGAGGTCTCCCAAAAATCCATCAGTAAACCGGTTAGAAATAAACCGACTAAATCGTCTGGGGAAGGGAAAAATAAAGTTAAACCCCCTAAGAAAACCTCGAAAAATACCCCCCCTAAACCCAAAGATAAAGCTCAAAAGCCAACGGTTTCTAAACCGGAGGAGTCCCAGGAGACTCAACCCACTCAAAAAAATCTCAAAAAGCCGAGTCTGAACAAACCTGACTTAAAACGTCCTGTTCCCCCTCAAGCAGAAGAGGAAGAAAAAGCCCCAGCCCTCGTGGCCCCTTCTGTCCAGCCAGGGTCAGATATGGTTGATGAGGAAGAGGATAATGATGATACCCTCGATGCTGTCCTCAAGCCTAAACCCCAATTAAAACGTCCCTCTCCTCCCCGTATCTCAAAACGGAAAGATTGGGATGAGGATGAAGAGGAACAAGAACCCAAAGGTAAGAGTAAGAGTTCAACTAAAGCAAAACGTCGTTTTCAACCCATCGACGACGAGGAGGACGATTTTGAAACCGAACTCAATGCTAATCCTGTTTCTCTCAGTTTAAGTCTGTCCACAGCCCGTCCTCCTAAACCGAAATCTCAGACAAAACCCAACACGAACACCCAAAAACCGAAAAAACCCACCCTCAAAACCGCCGATAGCCCTCCTGAACGGAATCGAACTGAACGTCGAGAACGGCCAGATGCTCGTCAGAAGCCCGAAAAAATTGTTCTCGATCGCAACTTAACCGTCAGAGAACTCTCAGAACAATTGCAAATTGCTGAGACCGAAATTATTAAACATCTGTTCTCAAAAGGAATTGCGGTCAATATCACTGAAACCTTAGACCAAGATACGGCCAAAATGGTCACAGAATCCTTTGATATTGAGGTAGAAATTCCTGAAGCGAAATCAGCAGCTACGAAAAATACGGAAATGCTCGATGAGCAGGACTTGGAAAATCTACAACGTCGTCCCCCTGTGGTGACCATTATGGGTCACGTAGACCACGGGAAAACCACCCTGCTCGACTCCATTCGGAAAACCAAAGTGGCTCAAGGAGAAGCAGGCGGCATTACCCAACATATCGGAGCTTATCATGTGGATATTGAGCATGAAGGGGAAACTCAACAAATTGTCTTCTTAGATACCCCTGGTCACGAGGCCTTTACCGCCATGCGGGCCAGAGGGGCCAGAGTAACCGATATGGCGATTCTGGTCGTGGCTGCTGACGATGGGGTACAACCTCAAACCAGAGAAGCTATTAGTCACGCCCGAGCAGCAGAGGTTCCCATTGTGGTGGCCATCAATAAAATTGATAAACCAGAATCTAACCCCGATCGCATTAAACAAGAACTCTCTGAATTGAGCTTAGTGCCTGAAGAATGGGGCGGTGAAACCATTATGGTGCCTGTCAGTGCCTTGAAAGGTGAAAATCTCGATGAATTATTAGAGATGCTCGTCCTCGTCTCAGAAGTAGAAGAATTGGTGGCTAACCCCGATCGCTTAGCCAAAGGAACGGTCATCGAAGCGAATTTAGACCGAACCAGAGGACCAGTAGCTACCCTGTTAGTCCAAAATGGTACGTTACGGGTGGGAGATGCCATTGTAGCGGGTTCGGTTTTCGGTAAAATCCGAGCCATGATCGACGATCGCGGTAACAAGGTAGAAGAAGCCTCTCCTTCTTTTGCGGTGGAAATTTTGGGCTTAAATAGTGTTCCGGCCGCCGGGGATGAATTTGCCGTTTATCCTAGTGAAAAAGAAGCTCGCACCATCGCTGAGAACAATGCGGACAATCAACGTCAAACCCGTCTGCAACAAGCCATGTCTTCCCGTCGGGTGACTTTAAGTACCTTATCAGCCCAGGCACAAGAAGGGGAGTTAAAAGAACTCAATCTCATCCTCAAAGCGGATGTTCAAGGGTCTGTTGAAGCGATTTTAGGCTCTCTAGAACAGTTACCTCAAAATGAGGTACAAATACGGGTGCTTCTGGCTTCTCCTGGGGAAGTAACGGAAACGGATGTGGATCTCGCGGCCGCCAGTGGCGCAGTCATCATTGGCTTTAATACCACCTTAGCCAGTGGGGCCAGGGCCGCTGCGGATCACGAAGGGGTTGATATCCGTGAGTACGATATTATCTATAAACTCCTCGATGATATTGAAGGAGCTATGGAAGGGTTACTCGAACCCGAAGAAGTCGAATCACCTTTAGGGCAAGCCGAAGTGCGGGCTGTGTTCCCTGTGGGCCGCGGTGCTGTGGCTGGTTGTTATGTACAATCGGGTAAAGTGGTTCGTAACCGTCATATCCGTGTCCACAGAGGTGACAAGGTCGTGTATCAAGGAATGCTCGATTCTCTCAAGCGTATGAAAGAAGATGTGCGAGAGGTGAATTCTGGTTACGAGTGCGGTATTGGTGTCGATAAGTTTAATGATTGGGAAGAAGGGGATATTATCGAAGCCTACGAACTGGTCATGAAACGCCGTACCTTAGCCGGAAAATCCAGCTAAACCCTGTACAGAAAACAAAAAGCTCCTACCTAAAGGTAGGGGCTTTATTTTTGAAATTATTTAAAATCTAAAATAGGAATTAGTCAATCACCCAAAAACCATTTTTCCGCCAATATTGCTCTTTCAAGGCCGCTTCTAATTGATTATTAACAATTAAGCCTTTTTGGAGAAGTAGTTCCCCAATACGGTTTTTTTGAGAGGCTTGGAGTTGGATCGCTTCTTCGAGTTGCTCAGAGGAAATCCACTTTTTCTGAAGCAAAATTTGACCTAACTGCATAACATTACCAGGGTGCTACCCTGAATGACACTAAAGATGTTTTCCCGAAATATACCTAAATTTATAACATACTTCATGAAACGATTACATAAATTTGTCGAAACTTTAACAAATTCATAAAAAGAGAGAGTCAAGGATCTTCTTTCCTTGACTCTCTAAAATTAACGGATGGGATGTTTAGGGAGAAAGCATGATTAGATTAGCCTTCAGCGTTGGTACGGGTTGTTACGTCACCCACCTTAGCAAATAGACCCCATTCCACTTGTTCTTCGAGATCAGGATCAATACCAGCAAATACGTCACGGTACAGGGTACGAGAACCATGCCAGATGTGACCGAAGAAGAACAATAGAGCAAACACTGCGTGTCCGAAGGTAAACCAACCTCTGGGACTGGTACGGAATACCCCGTCAGAACCGAGGGTTTCGCGGTCAAAGGTAAAGGGTTCACCTAACTGCGCCTTACGAGCAAATTGCTTGACATCAGCAGCGTTGGTGAAGGTTTGACCCCCTAACGCACCACCGTAGAAGGTAGCGGTAACACCACTTTGCTCAATACTGAGTTTAGACTCAGCCCGACGGAAAGGAATATCAGCCCGAACAATACCATCGGCATCGGTTAAGACAATGGGGAAGGTTTCAAAGAAGTTAGGCATCCGACGAACGGTTAAAACACGACCGTCTTTGTCCTTAAACACAGGGTGTCCTAACCATTCTTTAGCGATACCGTCACCACTATCCATCGCACCGGTACGGAATAAACCACCTTTAGCGGGGCTATTGCCGACATAATCATAGAAAGCCAGTTTTTCGGGAATTTTAGACCAAGCTTCCGAGACACTGTCACCAGCAGCGATATTGGATTCAACCCGGCGCTCGATTTCTTGTTGGAAATAACCGTTATCCCATTGATAACGAGTCGGTCCAAAGAGTTCGATAGGGGTGGTCGCGTTACCGTACCACATGGTTCCGGCAACCACGAAAGCAGCAAAGAACACAGCAGCAATACTACTGGATAACACGGTTTCAATGTTACCCATTCTCAGTGCTTTGTAGAGCCGTTCTGGCGGTCTGACCGTTAAGTGGAACAAACCAGCAATAATGCCCACAATACCGGCTGCAATGTGGTGAGCTACCACACCCCCAGGGTTAAACGGGTTAAAACCGGCCGGCCCCCATTCCGGTGCCACCGGTTGGACGTGGCCCGTCAAACCGTAGGGATCAGATACCCACATTCCCGGTCCCCAGAGTCCGGTTAAATGGAAGGCTCCAAAACCGAAGCAGAGGAGTCCAGATAAGAATAAGTGAATCCCAAACATTTTGGGAAGATCCAGGGCGGGTTCCCCTGTCCGAGCATCAATAAATAGCTCTAAGTCCCAGAATACCCAGTGCCAAACCGCAGCTAGGAATAATAAGCCAGATAAGACGATGTGAGCAGCTGCCACACCTTCAAAGGACCAGAAACCAGGGTTAACGCCGGTTTCTCCGGTGACACTCCAGCCACCCCAAGAGCCGGTAACCCCTAAACGGGCCATGAAGGGAAGCACAAACATCCCTTGTCGCCACATGGGGTTAAGCACGGGATCACTGGGATCAAAGATGGCTAACTCATAAAGTGCCATAGAACCTGCCCAACCAGCCACTAGGGCAGTGTGCATCAAATGGACGGAAATTAAGCGTCCTGGGTCATTCAGAACAACTGTGTGAACTCGATACCAAGGTAGTCCCATTGACTACGCTCCTCCTGTTGAGAATATGTCTACTTCGACGTTTTTTTCTTATGGATGTTAAGGTTATGTGACTTATGTCGGGCGATCGCTGTCAAACAACTCTCACAACCCAAAAGTCAGCTAACCTACATTATGCCAAGAAAATGAAATTTATTTAAAGAAGTGTAACTATTGTTAGTCTCAATTGCAAGTTTTTTCGTCTCCTGTAGTAAGAATTGCATAGTTTATATGTTCTAGTTGGTGGTTCTAACTCGGAGCAGAAGCATTAAAATTGAGTCTAGACTTATCTAACAATCATTAATTAATGACTTATTATAGAACCATTCATTTTTCTGATACGGATGCGGCAGGGGTCGTTTATTTTGCTGCTTTATTATCCATCTGTCACGAAGCTTATGAAAATGCGTTACAAGTGGCAGGAATTGATCTAAAAACGTTTTTTACCAGTTCAGATATTGCTATTCCTATTGTTCATGCTGACATTGATTTTTATCAACCTGTATTTTGTGGCGATCGCTTACAAATTAATCTCCAACCGACTCAATTAAATGAAACAACATTTGAGATAAATTATCAAGTTTTTTATGACCATAATTTAGAGCAGTTGGTTGCTAAAGCAAATACTAAGCACGTTTCCATTAACCCTAAAATACGTCAACGAAGTCCTTTATCTTTATCTATCCTTCAATGGCTAACATCGAATTTATGAGTTAATAATAATTGACTTACAGCCATTTTCTGTCAGTAATGGCAAAGTCTAGCATTAACTTAAAGATGCGATCGCATTTTTCTTTGAAGATGACACGGTTATAACTATCGGGTAAGGTGTCGTCTAAGATTTCTTCTATAGTGGTTTGTACTGTTTTTCGGGTGCGGGTGTCTTTCCACCAGTCTTGTACTAAAACTCTGGGTTTCCCTTGTTTGAGGCGTTTTATCAGTTGTTTGGCTGCCAGTTTGACGTTTTGGGTTTCTGTTTGGGTGAGTTTATCTTGTTTAAGGAGATCAAATAATTCTAATTCGTCTTGAGTTAACCCTTCTTTGATATGACGTTTATCTTCTGTGTCTAAGTCTTGAATAAAGTTGATTAATTCTTGATAATAGTTATCGGTGGCGGAGTTTCCTGTATTATAGCGATCGATTATGTTTTGTAAGCGTTGAACAAAATCTATTCTTGTTTGATTTTGTTGCATCATTTTGTCTAATTTATCTTGGATAAAGGCTTTAATTTGCGCTATTTTTATATTTTTATATTGAGTATTGGGAAAGTCTGCTTTGAGTTGTTCAAAGTCAATTTTACTGAGATCCCAGGTTTGTCCTTTTTGAATGAGTTGATAGGTTGCCTGATGTTCTTGTTGATTAAAGGTTTCGGCGTTATCAACCATAATACTTTCGTCTAATAGTTCGGAAATATTGTGGTTAAGATCGTCAATATTTTCTTGTTCAACTAAGGCATCTATTACCCCTTTTAAGTATTGAATGATTGCAATTTTTTGCCGTTGTTTCCAATTATTGCTTAATATTTCAGGTCGGCAGCTTTCGTATAGGGAGGTAACGGTATTATGATAAACGTTCAAGGCTTTTCTTTGGTAATCTTCCCTGAGTAATATATCAGCAAAGGTATTAAATTGACTAATGTTTTTAAAGGGGTTTTTATCATTAACACAAGTTTCTAAGTTTATGTCATTTTCTTGAAAAAAATTAAAGGTTTCTACAATCGCATCATCTAAGAGTTTAAAGAGTTCTTTTTTGTCTTTGACAGGGGCATTTTCTGTGTTGTTTTCTCCTTGTCCATAGTCTTTTAACGCTTCTTGCATATTCCGAAAAACGTTATAATAATCAACAATTTCTCCGTTCTTTTTTTCGATTAATTGACCGTTATATCCTTTGATTTGATAGGATGTGACTCGGTTTGCACGGGCGATAGTCTGCATTAATGTATGGCTTTTCATGGGTTTATCTAAATACAGAGTTGAGATGGTTTCTGCATCAAAACCGGTTAACCACATAGCACATACAAAAACAATTTGCAAGGAATGTTTAGGATCTTTAAAGTTATATTCAATATCGTGACCATTATTATCAATGGTGTCTAATCTTTTAATATGAGGTTGTAGGTTAAGTCCCTGTTGTTCAAATTTTTCTTTGTCTGCGTTGGGGTCACTAATAACAACGGCCATGTCAACGGTTTTCATATATTCAATTATCTTTTTGAAGCGTCTTTTTTCGAGTTCACTGTTAGTATTTGTAATCAGTTTTCGCAGTCGTTTTATTTCATTTTTCCAGTGAATTTGTACTTTTTCATACATTCTAACGGCGGTAAATTTATCGACGGTGATCACCATTGCTTTTCCGAGATAACCTCGACGGGGGAAGTGATAGACGATATCTTTGGCAATGGTTTCTAGGCGATCGTCTCGTTTAATAATTTCTAATTCTCTGGCGAATTTTCTTTCTAGTTTTTCTTGTTGTATTTCGTCTATATTTTCGTCTTCTAAGAGTTGATAAAATTCCTCGTTTAGATCCTCATTTTGGATCAACATTTGGGGGACTCGCTTCTCATAAAAGAGGGGTAAGGTTGCTTGATCAGCAATAGCATCTTGAAAGTTATACTCAGAAACATAGTCACCAAACCATTGATTTGTTTTTCGTTCTTTTCCTAATAAGGGTGTCCCGGTAAAGGCAATAAAATGCGCCCCTTTTAACCCCGATCGCATATTTTCAGCTAAGTCTTTATACTGGGTTCGGTGTGCCTCATCTACCATCACAATAATTTCTCTCTTGTCTTGTTTGGGGTCAAATAAACGAGGGTATTTTTTCCCTTTTGGGTAGCGAAATTTTTGAATTAAAGTGAAGACAAATTTTCGATTCTGACTCAAGAATTTACGCATTTCTTCGGCGTTTTTCGGTTGTACTGCTTCTTTTTCGCCGATGGTTTCTGTCGTAACAAAGTTTTTATAGATTTGGTTATCTAAGTCATCCCTATCGGTGACAACGACAAAGCAAAAGTTACCTCTTACTTTACGAAAGATTTTTCTTGCATAAAAGATCATAGAAAAGCTTTTTCCTGATCCCTGCGTGTGCCAAAATACGCCGAGTTTTCCGTCATAGTCTTGTCTATTTAAGAATCTTTCATAAGCATTATTCACCCCTAAAAATTGATGGTTTTGAGCAATGATTTTGTGATCTCTGCCGTCTTTATTCCTAAATAAGATAAAGTTTTCGATATAATCTAATAATCTTTCGGGTTGTAAAAGTCCCTGGATCACATATTCTAAACTGGTGGCATTTCTGGCAATTTCTTGACGGTTAATGTTGTCTTTTTCTTCTATTTTAAACCAGTTAAAAAAGCGATCCCATCCAGACGAAAAACTGCCTATTTTTGTTTCTATGGCGTTGGATAAAATACAAATAGCGTTACAATGAAACAGTTGAGGAATATCATTAAGATAGTTTTGTAAGTTATCTTCGTAAGCAGTTCGTAGTTTAATGTTGGCGTTTTTTAGTTCTATGAAAACTAAAGGTAAACCATTAATATAGAGAATAATATCAGGACGACGATAAGCTGCTTTTGGGGTTTGTCCCGTGGTTTTTATCCACAGTTGAGAGACTGCTAAATATTGATTATTATCGGGGTTATCAAAGTCAATTAATTTAACGGTTTCTTGTTGTTTGACTCCATTTTTGTCTTCAAAGGTAACTGTAACCCCGTCACGAATAAGGTTATCTAACTTTTTGTTTACAGTAAGGGGTTTGATCTGCGATCGCCGTTGAGAAAGGGTTTCAATGACTTGGTTAATGATGGTTTCGGGGATGTGTTTATTGAGGTGTTGACAAGCGGTTTTTAGTCTATCGGTAAGGATAACATCTCGTTTATCTTTTCGGTTTGAGTTATCGTTAATATCTTCAGGGTTTATGGTGTATGCGTTTAAGGTTTCATAGTTATAGTTTTGCTTGAGTTGTTGTAATAATTCTTGTTCGATGTTGTCTTCGGAAATCAGATTTTTTACCATAGTTTTATTCCATTGAGGATGGGAATTTTATGTTTAAGTTATCGACTGATAGTTTGCCAGATATTAAGCGAGATAAGAGTTGATTTTTTGTTTTGTCTAAGTTTAAAATTATATTCTGATAATTTTCAATTTGTTGATAAATGGAAACTACATAATGACTAAATTTTTTTTGTAATTCAATATGAGGAATTAATACATTTTGTGTTGTCAATTCTGTCCAGTGTCTCTTATATTCAGTAGTTGTTGCTTTGTCTTTTATCAAATGGAACAAAAAATACACAGGCATTGATCCAACTGGTAAAAAAGGAATTACATTTTCAGCTAGTGAAAAATCTCTCAACATAAGTGTCATTTTACAGGTATGATCTCCAAAAACTATTATTGGATTATGAGGTGATGCTATATGTTCGGGAACACCATTATAAAAACCAAGAAAATCATTTTTTGATTGATCAATCACAATTATCTCTCCTTCATTTTCAAGCTCATTTTGTTTATAAATTTTTCCATATTTTTTTCGTTTTACAATATTTTTAATCCGTTTAACTTCCCAACCTTTAGGAATACCCTTATCAAAATCAGTATTTTGCCAACCTGGAAAACGAAAGCGTACAAACCATTCACGATAGATATCTTCCGCCATTTTTTCTAATAGGTTAATGCGGCGTTTATTGTTTTCGATTAAATCATCATAGGTTGAGAGGATAGCGGCGATTTTTTGCTGTGTTTTTAGGGGTGGTATTTTAATTTTAATTCTAGACAAAATAGATTGATTTAGTAATGGTTGTGCGCTGCCACCAGCTAAATCATTAAGAGGGAAAGAACGTAATAAAAAATATACAAAATTGAGATTATTTTTATTTTTCACAGTAGCAACTATTGTGTTATCACTTGCCCAATATTCATCTAATTCTAAATAAACCGATCCACAATAAGCTCCAACTCGACCAATTATGATACTTTTACAAAATCTAGATTCATTTGAAAAGCCTATTTTTCCATTTGATCCATATACGGGGTATTTCCCACAAGATAAAACTTTAATAGCTTTCCCATTATGAAATTTTAGTATATTTCCAAGATTTTCTTCTGTCCAATCAATCATAATTTTAGATTAATGTTTCAATCATAACTAAACCCCAATAAAAAGCATTACTGTATGTAAAGAAAAGAGAATAATAAAGGGTTAGGTGTTAGGTGTTGTCTAAAGATTAGGATCTAGTGTACCCCGAACAGCAGAGAAAGAGAGCATCACACCCTATTATTACCCAAAGATCAGCCCCATAAAAGATCCCCTCCCCTTTGAAAGGGGAGGGTTAGGGAGGGGTTACTTGCCGCCCGATGGGTATAGAACCCCCCTGTGTCCCCCCTTATCAAGGGGGGAGGGGTTGCTAGTATGTGGCCTGGGGTTACGAAGGGGGGAGGGGTTGCTAGTATGTGGCCTGGGGTTGCGAAGAGGGGAGGGGTTGCTAGTGAGTGGTTGGGGGTTATGATAAGCGATCGCCCTTATCTCCTTTCCCTTACAAAATCACCCCCATAAAACATCCCCTCCCCTTTGAAAGGGGAGGGTTAGGGAGGGGTTACTTGCCGCCCGGTGGGTATAGAACCCCCCTGTGTCCCCCCTTATCAAGGGGGGAGGGGTTGCTAGTATGTGGCCTGGGGTTACGAAGGGGGGAGGGGTTGCTAGTGGGTGGTTGGGGTTACGAAGGGGGGAGGGGTTGCTAGTGGGGGGGTTACTGTTGGTTTCTCATCTCACGAATAGTAAAGGCGATCGCTTCAACCACAGCATCTAACTCTTGATACACTTGACGGTTGGTGAAACGTAAAAAACGGTTGCCAAAAGACTCGATAAACGCTTGTCGTTCGGTATCATAGACTTTAGTTTCCGGAGTAAAATGACTGGGCCCATCAACTTCGATCGCCAGTCGTAACTCAGGTACATAAAAATCTACCACAAACGGACCGATACTATATTGTCGCCGAAACTTAACCCCTTCTACCTGTCGCCGTCGTAACCTGGCCCATAATAACTGTTCTGCCGGTGGCATATTATTTCGCAGCGATCGCCGTTTTTCTTTTTCCGAAGATTTATTATAGATTTGTGTCATAGTATAGAGTTTCTCCTGTGTAACAGTCCCCTCCCCTTAGTAAGGGGAGGGTTAGGGAGGGGTTAAACCCCATCCTACTCACCCGTCAACTCTCGAATATTGATCGCGATCACATCAGCTAAAGCGATCGCTTCCTCATTCAAACTTTCTAACTGCTTATTCATCTCTAATAACCCCTCAATAAACTCCTCCTCTGTCTTCCCGTCTTCTTCAATGACAACCCCCACATAACGGCCCGGGTTCAAAGAAAAATCTTGTTCTTTTACCTCTTGGGGTGTGGCCAACTTACACAACCCGGTCACATCTTCATAGGCAGCATGGGGGAATCTTTCTTGTAACCAGTGAATATGGCGATAAAACCCCTCAGAAGCTTTCACTTCCTTATGCAAAGTTTCTAAAGCTTCTTTTAACTGCTTCATACCCCGTTGTTTATTCCCTGTTTCTTTCTCATAACGCCGCACACTTTTATCAAGTCCCTTTAACCCATTGTGTAAATTGGCAAAAAATGGGTCAAATTCTGCCCTTAAACCCTGTTGTTCACCATTAGCTGCTTCAATTGACTGTTTATTCTGTTTTTTAACATATTGCTCATAACGTTCTTGTAACGTCCCCAAACTGCGCCACTGGTCAATTAACCCCGTAATCGCTTGTTTTCCTGCTTCATCCCCCAAAACCGTTAATAAATGCTCGCTGACAGCTTCTACCTGTTCCTTATTCTCCAATAAACAAGTCATTCCTTGAGCAAAATAATGATCAATTAAACGAATAAAAGCGTCCCGTTCCCCCCGATGTAACTTACTAATAATGGCAATATTGTGAACTTGTTCTTCACTAAATTCTCGATGAGCGCGGTCAATTTGTGTGAAAATATTACGAGCATCAATAAAGAGAATGTTATCATCTTGTTTTGCGCGATCAAAAAACCATAAAGTTGCTGGTAATGTTACCGTATAAAACATATTTGAAGGTAAGGTAAGCATCCCATAAATTAAATTTTGAGTAATTAGGGTTTCTCTAATTTCGGCCTCACTATGACGAGCATCTGATGCAGAATTAGCCATAACTAAAGCAGCCCGTCCTGTTTCTTTTAAAGAAGATGCAAACAAATTAATCCATAAATAATTAGCATTAGGAACCGTTTCTTTTCCTTGATCTTTCTTCTTCGTTTTCGTCTTTTTACGAGGAATACCATACGTATTAAAACGGGGATCATTTTCTACCGTTGCAATGGGAACATCATCCACATTAAAAGGAGGATTCGCCATCACATAATCAAACTTTTGAAACCCATTAAACGGATCTTCACTATAACTATTTGCCTGTTTTATTTCCCCCCGTAACCCATTAACAGCGAGGTTCATTTTTGCTAACTTAACTGTATCTAACGTCTTTTCTTGACCATAAACATATAATTCATCCCCCGAAAAATCCTCACCCAACTGTTGACGACGACGCTGAATAAACTGTTGAGATTGTACAAACATTCCCCCCGATCCACAAGCGGGATCATACACCGTTCCTTGATGGGGTTCAATCATTTCTACCATCAACTTTACCACTGAAGTCGGGGTAAAAAACTCACCCCCTTTTTGACCTTCACTTAACGCAAACTTACCCAAAAAATACTCATAAATTTTACCGAAAACATCCCCACTCGCATCAATAGGAATATTAGAAAAAGTCTTTAATAATTGTGCAGGAATCGTCCGATCTGTGCGCGTCAAAGGCATATATTCATCCTTTGGTAAAACTCCCTCTAACTCTGGCTTATAATCCTCTATAGCGGTCATTGCTTCCTTGATCTTCTTAGCAATATCCTCTTGTTCAGGCAACTGTAAAAGGTAACTATATCTAGCATTATCAGGTAAATAAAACCCACACTTTTCTAAAGCAATATCCTCTATTTTTTTCTCTCGTCTTCCCCCTTTTAACTTATCAAACTCCGCCTTTATTTCTGGTTCACTTTGAACATATTTATTATCAGCAAACTTAAGAAAAATTAACCCTAAAACTGGGGTTGCATATTCACTAGATTTTAAATCCGTATTCGCCCGTAAATTATCGGCTGCTGCCCACAAATCAGCCTCTAACTGCTTTAATTGTTCTTGATTCATTCAATTTTAGTTATGGCACTATAAAACATACATTAGAATATTTTACAGCCTGTCTGTTGCCTTCAAAAAACGAACACGGAGGGATTTGAACCCCCGACACCCAGGACCGGAACCTGGTGCTCTATCCACTGAGCTACGTGTCCACATACCCTATTACAATAGCACGATTTTCGAGAAAGCGGTTAATTATTAAGTTTCAGTTAAGACTAGGATCACAATATTTATTCGAGGGGAAAGCCTAAATTTCTGTGTAATTTCGCTGTTTTAATCTCAATGTCGGTATGATTAGAATAGTAATAAATCTGATCAGACAATCAAAAACCTGAGATGATAGAATTGCTATGAATTAAGGGTCAAGAGTCTGCTGTGAGTCATACTCCTACATTAATGCCACATCTGGCAGTGTCTTCGTTGTCAGATAATAACCGTCTGAGTCTGTTTTGTGGATCGTCTAATATTGCCTTAGCCCAAGAAGTCGCCCGTTATTTGGGGATGGACATTGGGCCGATGATTCGTAAACGATTCGCTGACGGTGAATTATATATCCAAATTCAAGAATCAATTCGCGGTTGTGATGTTTATTTAATCCAACCCTGTTGTAATCCGGTCAATGACCATTTTATGGAATTATTGATCATGATTGATGCTTGTCGCCGAGCATCAGCGAGGCAGATTACTGCTGTGATTCCCTATTATGGTTATGCTAGGGCCGATCGCAAAACGGCTGGCCGTGAATCCATTACCGCTAAATTAGTCGCTAATTTAATCGTAGAAGCTGGGGCTAATCGGGTGTTGGCTATGGATTTACATTCGGCGCAAATACAGGGTTATTTTGATATTCCTTTTGATCATATTTACAGTACACCAGTTTTACTTGATTATTTTGCCACAAAGGATCTCTCTGACATTGTCATTGTCTCTCCCGATGTGGGAGGGGTTGCTAGGGCCAGAGCCTTTGCCAAAAAACTTGATGATGCCCCTTTAGCCATCATTGATAAACGTCGTCAGTCTCATAACGTGGCCGAAGTCATGAATGTCATTGGGGATGTGAAGGGCAAAACGGCTGTTTTAGTGGATGACATGATTGATACCGCCGGAACCATCACCGAAGGAGCGAAACTGCTCCGGGAAGAAGGGGCCAGACAAGTTTATGCCTGTGCCACTCATGCCGTGTTTTCCGGTCCTGCGGTGTCTCGCTTATCCAGTGGGGTATTAGAAGAGGTCATTGTTACCAATACCATTCCTATCCCAGAGCATCATCGTTTCCCACAATTAACGGTTTTGTCTGTAGCCAATCTCTTAGGAGAAGCTATCTGGCGCATTCATGAGGACACTTCCGTTAGTAGTATGTTCCGTTAAAATTTATCTAACTATCAGTAAGGTGGGCATTGCCCACCTTATTCATGATTAAGTTTTCATAATTCCTGACCACTGCACCTTTTTTTCTTGGGTGCGTCGATAGGAAAAGAAATGAGACGGAGATTGATAGGTACAATAAGGAGCGATGCTAATTTGTTCGGCTTGGATGCCTAATTGTTCGAGTTGCAATTGATTAATACGACGTACATCTAAACGCACTTTTCCGGGTTCGGGATCAGGTAGGATAGGGGGATTAGAAATCTTGGCTAAGGGCTTTAAAATGCCCTCTAAACTATCTATTTTCTCTTTTTTAAACAAACTCTCCCCGACTTCGGCTGCGACTGCTTCAGATACCTGATACACCTCTCCACTGATGGCAGGACCCATGGCAATGCGTAAATTTTTGATGGCACTACCCCAAGCTTGTAGACGGGCGATCGCTTCAGGTACAATGCGTTTGGCGGTTCCTCGCCATCCTGCATGAATAGCTGCAATATTGCCCGTTACCTCATCCCCAATTAAAACGGGAGTACAATCAGCACTGGCCACCCAAATGGCTTGTTTTTCAAGGTTAGCAATGATGCCATCAGCCGGGGGAAAATTATCCTCTGTCGTCTCTTCTCTAATTTCACTGGGGGAGAGAACCCGGTTACCATGAACTTGCTTGACTCGGTAGCTATGGGCTTGAGGATCAAGAATTTTGGTCAAATCTTCAGGGGATCTCGGATAAAAGGGTTGGGTAAAAAAGCCGTGAGGCCACAGTTTGAGTAGAGAACAAGTTAAATAGGGTAGCCCTTGGGCAGACTGCCATTGCCAGGTTTGGGTTAAGCGATCGCTCATCATATGTCAGTTACCAGTGATCAGTGAGCCGTTACCCCTTAATTGTAAAGGATTTGTCAAAAGACCCCACTACACCAAACGGTGATAGTGGGGCAATCTATCAAAGTACCACCGCTTTACGAGCAGGGACTAAATTTTTATGGGCTAAATATTCATGAAGTTCTAAGGGTTTAAGTTTACAAAGGTCTTTAGCTAATTCTTCGAGTTTAATTCCTTTGGGTAAATTAGGAGATAAAGACTCACGGACTAATCCTAACATCTGGGGTTCAGCCACTAAGAGAATAAAACGAGAGTCCCATTCGTGAAGACAATCTGTAATTTTGTGACTAATATCCTTAGCAAAGTTTCGTTCATATTCACTGAGATGGTTACTACGATGATCATCATAACCATGGCCTTGAGTGCGTGCGCCTCGGTTACGGCCTTTGGTATTGGCCCATAGTTCCCTTCCTGCCATTTCTTTGGCCGTATTGGTTAAACATTCGTGTTCTACCAAATTCGGACTTGATTCGTACTCGGGAAACTCAGCCTCTTCTAGGGTAAAGAAGCGGGCTTTGGTTCCATCCATAACAGCAACGACAGCTTGATTCATAGGATTTTTCGATAGAATTCTCAAGATCCCTATCGTAGCAATGAAAGTTGTATTCTAGAACACTTTGGAATAAACCTTAAAATTTAGAGAGGAAACCTAGAGGATTTTCGGTAAAACAACTTAACAAAGTCGTTTTAACTCCTCGTATAATCCCTTGAATCCTTTAATTTAACTAATTCTTCTAAGGAAGCTAATAATTTCACTTCCACTGAGAGAATCTCTCTTTGAGGGGTCAGAATAAAACGCCAGCCCACATTAACGGTGAATAAGGGGGTTGTCACTTTCCCTTTGATCTCCGCTTCAATGTGGTCGGTTTCTCCTGTTTCTAACGCTTCTTGCAGAGGAAAAAGGGTCATTTTCCTAGCTTCTTGCTGTAAATAATCAGCAATGGCTTCTTGTCCCATAATAGGGGACTCAAACGGAGGGGTTAAACTGCCATCCCTGGCAAACAGTTTTGCTGTCTCTAAAAAATTTTCTTGATTTAAGGTTTCAAAATATCTCGTGATAACCGGTTCTGTTAAATTAATAGGACTTATTTTTTGCGCTGATTTTATCATAATTTATGTCAAAATAGTCTCAAAGGTGTCATCTTATAGGATAACGTTTCTTTTATTGATAGCGTATACTTCTATTAGTCACAAGATTTTCAAATTTTTTGATGGGAGCAAAATTTTATTCTTAAAATATTTCTCATTTAATCCTTTTGATGTTAAATAGCTGATTATGACTCTTTATTGTCTTAACCCTGCTTGTCCTTATCCGAATAATCCCAATACTCATAACTATTGTCAAGGATGTGGTCAAGAATTATCTCAAACCACTCAAGGTTATTTATTTCGCGATCGCTATTTTATTAAACAAGTTTTGGGAGAGGGAAACTTTGGCCGAACCTATTTAGTAGAAGATCAAAATTTTTATCATAGAAAACGAGTCTTAAAAAAGTTTATCGCTAATTTTCAAGGACAAAATTTAGAAACAGCAAAAGAATTATTTAAACGAGAGGCTAATATATTAGATACCTTAAAACATGATCAAATTCCTGCGATTTATGATCATTTTGAAGACAATAATTCTCTCTATTTAGTAGAAGAATATATTGAAGGAGAAGATTTAGTCACAGAATTTAATCGAGAAGGAAAGTTTAGTGAAGAAAAAATAAAATCCTTATTACAAGATTTATTACCCGTTTTAGATTATCTCCATCAAAGAAACTTATTACATCGAGATATTAAGCCTGATAATATTATGCGTCGTCATGCTGATGGCAAATTAATGTTAATTGATTTTGGTGGCGTTAAAGAGGTTTCTAAGACTCGTGGAACATTAATTTATACCCCTGGTTATGCTTCAGTTGAACAAATGACAGGACATCCTCAACCAGCTAGTGATATTTACAGTTTGGGGGTCACTTGTGTGCGCTTATTAACAGGATGTTTTCCAGAAAATAATCATCAAGATGATCCCATTTATGATAGTAGTCAAGCCCTTTGGTTATGGCAAGATTATTTACAAAAAGAGAACATAATAATTAGTGATCAATTAAGTCATGTTTTAAATAAAATGTTAGCCCATTTAGTCCAAAATCGTTATTATAACGTTGGGGAAATTTTAGCCGATTTACAAGAGGAAACGGTCTCTATTCAATCGGTAGCGATTCCTCCTAATTTATCTCCTTTAGAATCACAAAAACAAAGAAATTTTAATTTAGTTAATTTTATAAAAAAAGAAAAATTATTAGTCTTTACGACTTTTTTTAGTAGTGGTATTATTATCAGTTGGATCATAAAATATTTAATTGATCCATCATCTACCAATGCTTTATTACTTTGGGAACAAATTATAAATTATACTGCATTCATCAGCATTTTTATATTTTTAGGGTCTTTAGTGATTTTGGTACTGAGAAGTCAAAATAATCAGAAAAAAAATCAGCAACTCACCATTAAACCAACTTCTTTACCATCTTCTACCATCAACAAAAAAGTCTCTTTATCTCATTCTGTAGTGACCGGTTCTACTCCTTCTGTGCCTTCCCCTAATCCTTCAATTAATCATCCTAAACCTCAAGTTAAAAAAGTAAAAAAAACAAACATAGGTTCTCTTCAATCCTTTGATTTTGAAGTTATAAAAGTTAATAAAAAAGGGGAGATTATTGAGCAAAAAAAGGGTAGTAATAAATATTTTATTGTTGATTTAGGAAACAATATTAACTTAGAAATGGTGGTGATTCCAGGGGGGCAATTTTTTATGGGATGTCCTCAACAAGAAGGACGCGATCGCCAACAGGAACGACCTCAACATCAAGTTATTTTAACCTCTTTTTGTATGAGTAAATATCCCATTACCCAAGCACAATGGGAAATGATTATGGGAGCTAACCCGTCTCACTTTAAAGGTCAAAATAACCCCGTAGATACCGTATCCTTTTATGACAGTTTAGACTTTTGTGAAAAGTTATCCGAAGCAGTTGGAATTACTTTTACTTTACCCAGTGAAGCACAATGGGAATATGCTTGTCGAAGTATAATTAATTCTGGTCAATATAGACAATTAGATGGGACAGAAATTTATCCTCCTTTTCACTTTGGAGATACCATTACCCAGACATTAGCAAATTATAATAGTAGTCGGACTTATCAACAAGAAACCATTGGAATATATCGACAAAAAACCACCGAAGTTGGTTCTTTTCCTGCCAATGAATTTGGTTTATACGATCTCCACGGAAATGTCTGGGAGTGGTGTGGGGATGACTGGCACGAAACTTATCAAAATGCGCCACAAGATGGTAGAATTTGGCTAGATGGAGACGAGAAATATTCCCCCATGCGTGGTGGTTCTTGGGCTGCTTTTCCTTTTTATTGTCGTTGTGCAAACCGTAGTCAAGTCCAACGAAGTAGTCGAAGTCGTTACAATGGGTTTTAGGGTTGTCTATAACTTTAAAAAACGGCCATAAAAAACACGCTTTTTTTGAGAATAAAAGCGCGAAAAAAAACACTAAACTATCAATATATTGTCAACAGTTTCTAAGCAGAATCAGACTAGGAGAAACTTCCTTGCTTACGGAAACTACCAGAACCGTTGCGGCCTGAATTCTCACGGGGTTTAGCTTTATTGACTCTCATTTGTCGGCCCATCCAGTCAGCGCCGTCTAAG
>NZ_PRLH01000058.1 GCF_003013815.1 Cyanothece sp. BG0011
CAACGAAGATGCACGTCGCGCATTAGAAAGAGGAATGGACATCCTCGCCGAGTCTGTGGCTGTTACCCTAGGTCCTAAAGGCCGCAACGTTGTTCTAGAAAAGAAATTTGGTGCCCCGCAAATCATCAACGACGGGATCACCATTGCTAAAGAAATTGAATTAGAAGATCATATCGAAAATACTGGAGTTTCCTTGATTCGTCAAGCAGCTTCTAAAACCAACGATGTGGCTGGAGACGGAACCACCACCGCCACAGTTTTGGCCCACGCCATCGTTAAAGAAGGGTTACGCAACGTCGCCGCTGGTGCGAACCCCATCGCCCTGAAAAAAAGGCATCGATAAAGCCACTGAGTTCTTAGTGGAAAAAATTGCGGCCCACGCTAAACCCATCGAAGATTCTAAAGCGATCGCTCAAGTAGGAGCCATTTCTGCCGGAAATGACGAAGAAGTAGGTAAAATGATCGCCGAAGCCATGGACAAAGTGGGCAAAGAAGGGGTTATTTCCTTAGAAGAAGGAAAATCCATGTTCACCGAACTGGAAATTACCGAAGGGATGCGCTTTGATAAAGGGTATATTTCTCCTTATTTTGTCACCGATACTGAACGCATGGAAGCGGTATTTGAAGAACCCTGCATCCTCATCACCGACAAAAAAATTAACCTCGTTCAAGACTTAGTTCCTGTTTTAGAACAAGTTGCCCGTCAAGGTAAATCTTTAGTGATCATCGCTGAAGATATTGAAAAAGAAGCCTTAGCAACCCTAGTTGTGAACCGTTTACGGGGTGTCTTAAACGTGGCTGCCGTGAAAGCCCCTGGATTTGGCGATCGCCGTAAGCAAATGCTTGAAGATATCGCTACTTTGACCGGTGGAACTCTGGTCAGCGAAGATGCTGGTCTTAAGTTAGAAAATACCAAAATTGAAATGTTAGGATCTGCCCGTCGCATGATTCTAACCAAAGATAACACCACCATCGTCGCCGAAGGCAACGAAGAAGCGGTTAAATCCCGTTGTGACCTCATCCGTCGTCAAATTGATGATTCTGACTCTTCTTATGACAAAGAGAAGTTACAAGAGCGTTTAGCTAAGTTATCCGGTGGGGTAGCGGTTATCAAAGTCGGTGCTGCTACCGAAACCGAAATGAAGGATCGTAAACTTCGCTTAGAAGATGCCATCAACGCTACAAAAGCAGCCGTAGAAGAAGGGATCGTTCCTGGTGGTGGCACAACCCTCGCCCACCTCACACCGACGCTAGAAGAGTGGGCTACTAGCAATCTGGTGAACGAAGAGTTAACCGGTGCGTTGATTGTTGCCCGTGCGTTAACTGCTCCCTTAAAGCGCATTGCTGAAAACGCAGGTCAAAACGGTGCAGTTGTGGCCGAACGAGTTAAAGAAAAAGACTTTAACACTGGTTACGATGCTGCAAGCGGTGAGTTTACCGATATGTTAGCCGCCGGTATCGTTGACCCTGCCAAAGTAACCCGTTCTGGTTTACAAAATGCTGCTTCTATTGCAGGTATGATCTTAACCACTGAATGTATTGTGGTTGATAAGCCTGAGAAAGAAAAAGCCCCTGCTGGTGGCGGTGGAGATTTTGACTACTAATTCTCAAGTCATCTAAACTAAGTCATAAGCCCTGTCCTGATAAGGATGGGGTTTTTTCACGTAGGTTGGGTTTCGTTCCTCTACCCAACCTACGAGATCGGCGATCACACTCATAGCATCTTGATCATCATTTTAATAATTAAATTTAAAACTTTATTCAATCTTATATTTAATCATTGTAGTATACATTATGTCAGGAAGCATCAGCTTGATTGCTGGAAATAAAAGTAAAATTTTTCAAGAAACAGTTTTTTGTATAAATGAAAAACTATCTTGTTATGGGTTACCTAACTATAAACCATATTATAATTTTGAGGAAATCTCAAAGCATCAAAATATTATTTTGCCTAGTAGAGATAACTTGCCTGGTATAGATTTATATCTTTCTAAGAAAACAATACTCCATAAATTAAAAACCATTGCTATTGAATTGGAATACAATCCACAATGGACTCCTGAAAAAGAATCTTTATTTATTGGTGAGCCGATATATCCAGATTTGATCGGAGAAGTATTTGATAGAAAACAATCTCATTTTATTTTACACTTTGATTTTTGCGGATATTATGTACCTATAGATTTTGATGATATATCTGTTCCTGACTCATTTCTATGGACTATTGGATTTAGTATTAATTTTTGTAACGAGTTGAAGGAGATAGCTGATAAGTTAAAACTTGATCTTGGTAATTATACTCCTGATTTTAATATTTTATATGAAAAAAGATTCGATGAATTAGCTGATGATGTTTTGTATTATGAAAAATTCATGCTGCTTGAACTTTATAATATCGCTTTAGCAAGTATTGACTATAATTTATTAATTAGTTTTAACTAATGAAAATGGGGTCGTGATTCCCACGTAGGGATAAAGTTAACAAGGGTGCGCTGAAGTGCAAACTGAGAGAAAAACGGTGACTGGATAAGACTTTTAACCTATTTCTCCTTGAACCAATTAATCCGCGATCGCTACCAGGGAAAGAACTAGCAAGGATGAGATGAGGAACAATCTAGATAATTTTGGTGGGTCAAGTAAGATAAGATTCAATTATTGTAGTGATCTCCCCAACTATCTCCCCTGTGAGTCTAACCCCTAAACACTAATGAGCAAATCAACTTCGTCTAAACTTTCCCCTATCACCTTAGCTTTGATCCTATCTGTCCTAATCACCCTAACCACCTATATTTTAAGGGGATTAGGTATTTTAGGTTTTATTCCAGGAAGCGTTATCTTACTTTTGATGACCATCTCGATTTTCTTGGGGATTTTTTATGGGATTTCTGTCACCCGTCGTTTCTAGGATAAAAAGACCAAATCCTGATAATATAGAGTTCTTTGACAATAATATATTTATAAATGGTGAAACCGTAGTGCATAATAACATCAGTTTTGCCAATTACTTCTAGAGAACACCAGAAATTATGACTGGAAAAGTATTCGATGGTAATCCAACCCCGGCCGCCTTTTTGATCCTAATCCTTCCCCTGGCTGCAGTGATCGTCCTTCTTTACAAAGCTTGGATGTGGGTATTAGGATTTGTTGCCTTAATTATTGTCTGGAAACTGGTAGATAATTATCAATGGCAACAGTGGAGCGCAAAGATTAACCCGATTTTTAATCAATTACTCAAAGAAAACCAGGGACAAATCACTGCCATGGATTTATCCCTCAAAGCCAATTTAAGTGCAGGGAGTGCGAAACGTTTTTTAGCGAGAAAGGCTGAAGAATTTAGTGCCACGTCTAGGGAATTACCAGAACAGGGAAAGGTATATTATTTCATTACAGCTAGTACCTTGGGCAGTATCTTAGATGATAGTGAACCCATGACAGAAGAACCAGAAGAACCAGAAACCTTTGAGATGGACGAGGATGATGAGGATGATATTGATATCCCTCAAAGTACCCCCTCTGACTCCCCCTCGAGTTCGTTATCAAGTCCGTTTGCTCAGTTAGCTGCTATTAAAGAAGAACGAGAACAGCAAAATCAAGGGACTCCCGAATCTTCTGCGTCTTCACCCTCACCAACACCATCAACTCCTACTCCTCCCACTGACACCGAGAGTCAAGCTCAAGATACCTCGACTGATACCGAGAAAAAAGAGAAATTTACCCTCATTCAATCCGATTTAGCTAAACGACTCGATATAACCCCCAGTACCATTGGCCGTCGTAAAAGGGATGCTAGTTTTGCTGAATGGAGTCAGAGTAAAGATCCTGATGGTATCGCTTGGAAATATCTACGAAAGTCTAAGGTGTTTATTCCTGTTGATCCTGATAAACGTTACCTATAAAACGATGAGGTGAGGAAAAACAGCGATTTTCTTGCCCTCATCTCATATGATCCCTTAACCGTTATCTTCTAAAGTTAAGGGTTATTCGTCAAATATAAAGCTTTGTTACGAATTAAGGTAAATAGGAACAAAAGTTGATATATTAATAATTGAAGCAAGTAAAGCTTCCCTGGCAGATCAAACAGCCCAGTGAAAAGTAAAAAGTAAAACCAAGAGGTAAGTCAACGCTGTTTAAACTAACATCTGTCTCGTATCCGACAACAACACCCGATCCGAAAACGGATAATTCCTCAAATGGGTAAATAGGAAGCAAGACCACAAAGTGAGCTTAAAAGGTGGAAAGCGAGATTAAGCCGTAGTTAGGTCTCTTCAGATAGTATCAAAAAAGAGAGGAATCACACCGCAGAGTAGGACTTGGGTGTTGTTTGTTATGTAGATTTGTTATAGAAAAGAATAAATCCAGTTCTTGAGGTTAAACTATAGTTAGGATTGTATCGCCCCTCATAGGGTTTCCTTATGTCAACCCAGTTCCATAACCAACGGATTGCTCAACAACAAAGTTTAATTGGACTTATTAGAAAAATCCATGAAGTTGGAGAGCTAGAGGCAATCTGTGAATTAATCACTACCGAACTAAAGACATTATTAAAGGTAGATGGAATCCTAATTTATCAATTTGGGGGGAGATGTTGGCGAAGTATTCAGGAATCTCCACACATCCCTGGCCATCAACTCCATACCTTAGAACAAGATTATCAAGGAGACGGTCAATCTAGTCTTATCTTATCAGAAAATCTCAACGATTGTGTAGAAATTGGTAAGAAAATTACTCAACTCATGGTTCCCATCACCTTGAAACAAAAAGAATGGGGAGTATTAGTCATCGATCATCGGTCACAACCCCGTCCTTGGCAACCAGAAGAAAGTGAGTGGGTGCAGCAAGTTGCTTTTCATTTGAGTATTGCAGTCGAACATTATAAAATGTACCAACAACAACAACAGCAGGAGCAAATTCTCGATCAAGCCGTGGAAACGGCCATCGAACGACAAACCACGATCGCCAATATTATTGATAAAATTCGTCGCTCTCTCAACATTAAGACAATTCTAACCACAGCCACAGAAGAAAGTCGAAAACTGTTGAAATGCGATCGCGTGGCGGTTTATCGCTTTAATGCAGATTATAGCGGAGAATTTATCGCCGAGTCCGTAGGGGAGAGATGGAGATCGCTAATAAAAAAGCAACCGGACGACATTGATAGTGATAACAATATCAAAGACTGCACCATTAAGCTTTTAGACACTTTACAATTAAGCGATAGTTACTTACAAGAAACCCAAGCCGCCATTTTTAACCCTAAAGACTTGTTTCGAGTGTGTGATGATATTTATCAAGCGGGGTTTTCTCAGTGTTATGTACAACTTCTAGAAAGATACCAAGGAAGAGCCTATATTATTGTCGCTATTTATAAAAATAACTTCCTGTGGGGACTTTTTGCCGCTTATCAAAATGATAGTCCCCGTCGTTGGGAAACCACCGAAATTAACTTTATGGTACAAGTGGGGGTCAATTTAGGCATTGCCTTGCAACAAGGGGATCTCTTAGCCCAAACGCAACAACATGAACAACAACTACAAACCGCTTTAGAAACCGCCTTAAAACAACAAGCAGACACCTTAATTAAAATCAATGAAAAAGAGCGATCGCTAGGATTAGTCATCGATAAAATTCGTCAAACCCTCGACTTAAAGACAATCTTTCAAACGGCCGCTACAGAAGTTCAAAAACTCTTAGGGGTCGAACATATTACTATTTATCAGTTTGATTCAAAATACGGGGGAGCGTTTATTTTTGAATCTGATCCTGGGGACTTTGTTTCGTTTGCTGGAGTAACCTGGAACGACGAATATTTACAAAAAACCCAAGGGGGAAGATTTAGAGATAATGAGACCTGTCTTATTGATGATATTCAACAAGATAATCGCTTCAGTGACTGTCATCTGCGAATCTTAGAAAGTTTTGGGGTAAGATCCCTAGCCATTGTCCCTCTCTTCCAAGGAACTCAACTCTGGGGACTCTTAGCCGCTTTTGAACATAGCCATCCCCGACAGTGGCAGAGTGACGAAATTCATCTGTTGCAACGAGTTGCCCATCATATTAGTGTAGCCTTACAACAAAGCTTTCATGTTCGGCAAATTCAAGAGTATGGTGAAGAACAGGCGATGATGGTTCGCCAAGAACGGGCTTTATCGGGAGTGATTGATAAAATCCGTCGCACTTTGGATCTAGAAACTATTTTTCAAACGGCCGTCACAGAAGTGCGTCATCTGCTCAATGTTGATCGCGTGGCTATTTTTAAGTTTGATCCCGACTCAGAATTTGCCCTAGCAGAATTGATTTCAGAGGATGTGGCAACGGGCTATCCTTCAGCGTTGCAAGAACAAGTCGAAGATCATTGCTTTGCTAAGTATAGCGGCCCCTATTATCAACAAGGTCACATTTTTACCATTAATGATGTCAACAAAGCTAACTTACTCGACTGTCATCGCCAAATCTTAGAACGGTTCCACGTTCAGGCCAATATGGTCGCTCCTTTATTGATGGGAGAAGAACTTTGGGGGTTGATTTGCATTCATCAATGTTCATCTCCTCGTCAATGGAAACCCCTCGAAAAAGGCTTTACGACAAAAATAGCCACTCATCTCAGTGTGGCAATTCAACAAGCGGCCTTACTCAAAGAAAGTCAGCAACGGGCGAGGATTCTTGAAAATACCTTGAAACAAGTTCAGGTTCAAAAACAACATTTAGCTGAGGTGGCAGGACAAGAAAAAGCCCTGGCCAGGGTCATTGAGCGAATTCGCCAAACTTTGGACTTAGAATCTATTTTTGCGTCGACGACTGAAGAAGTGAGACAGATATTGAACTGCGATCGCGTGGTGGTCTATCGTTTTTGGAAAAATTGGGGGGGGGAATTTTTATACGAGTCCCTGGCACCGGAGTGGAAACCCCTGACAGGAGACAGGGCAGAACCCCCCATTTGGGAAGATACTTATCTCCAAGAAACCCAAGGGGGACGATACCGTAACCACGAGGTTTTCTCGGTAAGTGATATTGAGACAGCAGCGTTAACCCCTTGTCATCGAGAGCTTTTACAGCAGTTTCAAGTTAGGGCGTTGCTCACGGTTCCGGTGTTTGTAGGAGACAACCTTTGGGGAATTTTAGGGGTCTATGATAATCGGAAACCGCGCTCTTGGTATAAACGAGAAATCGACTTACTCAAACAGGTTGGAAACCAGTTGGGGGTGGCGGTTCATCAAAGTGAGTTACTCAGGCAAACTCAACAACAGTCAGAGGCGTTACAAACGACGTTAGCGGATCTTAATGCGATCGTTGATAACTTGGGAGATGGATTATTGGTGGTGGATATTTATGGGAAAATTACTCGCTATAATCCTAGTTTACTTTCGATGTTTAATGTTACCTCCCCGTTATTGGGAAAGCAGTTCTTAGATATCTTTCCTAATGAGTTATCTCCTTTAGTAGAACGCCAAGAATTAGATCAAAAAAAGGTGGTTACAGTAGAAATTCCCTTATCTAATAATCGTATTGGTCAGGCATTGGCCAGTAATATTATTAAAGATAAAACAGAATCAGGAGAAGAATATCTAGGGGTTGTTATTTTAATCCGAGATATTACTAAAGAACGGGAAATGGAACGGATGAAGCGTAACTTTTTATCTATGGTTTCCCACGAATTAAGAACCCCTTTAACTTCTATTGTCGGCTTTTCTTCTTTAATTCGAGATAAACTTTATGAAATGGTTTTTCCCAAAATAGAACACAAGGATAGGAAAACAGAAAAAGCCTTAGAACGGATTAAACAGAATTTAGATATTGTGGTGTTTGAAGCGGAAAGATTAACTAAATTAGTTAACGACTTTCTGGACATGACGAAAATAGAATCAGGAAAAATAACTCTAAATTTGTTCCCTGTTAAACCCAGTACGGTTTTAAATTGGGCGATCGCTTCTAATACGCCTTTATTTGAAGCATCTTCGGTGGAATTAAGAGAAGATTTTTCCGAGGATTTACCTACTATATTAGGAGATGAAGATCGCTTAATTCAAGTATTTGTTAATTTAATTTCTAACGGGTTTAAATTTACGGAAACGGGTTCGGTTACTTGTAAAGCTGAGGTAGATCACAATAATTTATTGATCTCTATTACCGACACAGGCATCGGAATTTCAGAAGATGATTATAGTAAAGTGTTTGAGCCATTTCAACAAGTGGGCAATATTTTAACGAATAAACCCAAAGGAACAGGGTTAGGTTTATCTATTTCTAAGCAAATTATTGAACAACACGGAGGAAGAATTTGGTTTACTAGCGAATTAGGAAAAGGTAGTACATTTTTTGTCAGTTTGCCCTTAGCACCAGATAATTAACAATCTAAACGGATCATAACCATTATTTAATGTTAATATAGAAGTTAACTATAAATTAACTTTATGGTTAATTTAAAAGAGATATAACGGTTCTTTAGTTTATTCTAGCAATTTTTCAAACTAATGCAAATCCTTATCAATTAACAACAACCATTTTATCACTTTAATATTGCTTAATTGATGTTGAGTTGTGTTTGACAGCTTGATGTCTATATTGACTATTTTTTTAGTCTATGGTTCAGTAGGTAGGCATAATTAAATGAATAAAACTTGTAGGGTGGGCAATGTCTCAAATCATTTCTGGTTAGGGTTTGTAAGCTTTTTCTCAGCATTGCCCACCTTACGTTTATTTATAACTACCTACATAAGTTGTCTGATTTTTTATGGTTAACTTTTAATAAAAAACCTTATTTTATAAAGAAAAAATGAAAAAAATTTTAATTGTTGATGATGAACCGAATATTATTATTTTAATGGAGCAAATTCTAGAAGAATTAGAAGATAAAGGGGTGTTACTGTTAACAGCAAAAGATGGAAAAAAAGCATTAGAAGTAATCAAAAAAGAAGAACCTGACCTGGTTTTTTTAGACGTAATGATTCCCCATATTAGTGGACTAGAAGTGTGTAAAATAGTCAAAGATAATAATCATCTTTCCCATGTTTATATTATTCTCCTGACGGCGAGGGGACAAAGTTTTGATGAGGAAAACGGTATGGAAGCTGGGGCGGATCTCTATATTACTAAACCATTTCGTCCGAAAGAAATACTCCTAAAGTCTAAGAGTATTTTAGGAATTGATGAAGTATAATGATGATATCCTCACTTTTTTCTTAACTTTACCATGATTCAGGTTAAATTAAAAAAGTTACTGAATAAACCCAAGCTTGATTCATTGTTAGATAATTTTACGCAAACATTTAACCTATCTTTTTGTATTAGTGATATTGAGGGCAATATAATTTGGGGACAGTTTAAGAATAACTATAATTATCATTATCCCATTTTGGTCAATCAGCAAATTTTAGGAAAAATTAATGGAGATACTGAGGAAATTGAGACAATTTCCCAAATGTTAAATTATATTCTAAACGAAGAATTTGAAAAAAAGTTACTGGCCGTTGACACATTAGAAAAATACGAAGAACTAAATTTTTTATCTGATATTTCTCATCAACTTTCAAGTTGTTTGAGTTTTGAAGAAATCATGGAAGTGGTGACGAAAGAAACGAATAAAGTTATCACTAATTCTCAAATTTATGTTATATTACTAGACGATAAAGGGGAGTTAAATATTTATTCATATCAGGGAAAAAAGTTACATAAAAGACAAGGAAGCATTGAAAGTATTACGGGTCATGTCTTACGTTCTGGAAAAGCAGAAATTGTTAATGACGTTCACGAAGATTCTCGATATATTCCTCAAGATACTAAAGTTAAATCTCTCATTTGTGCGCCTTTAAAAGTACAAAATAAAACCATTGGCGTAATTAAAGTGACTCATAATAACTTGATTAAATATACTAGTGAACAATTAAAATTATTGGCTTCTTTGACCTCTCAAGCTGCCATTGCCATTCAAAACACCCAACACTATAATAAACTCATAGACTATTCCCAGACCTTAGAACAAAAAGTCGAAGAAAGAACCGAAGCGTTAGAAGAAGCGAAAAAAAAGTTAGAATATTTAGCCACAGTCGATGAACTCACTCAAGTTTATAATCGGCGTTACTTTAATGAATATTTTGAGAGGGAATGGCGCAGATTAGCCAGAGAAAGAAAATTTATTTCTTTAATTTTATGTGATGTGGATTATTTTAAACGTTATAATGATTATTATTATCATCAGGCTGGGGATGAATGTTTACACGAAGTGGCCCAATGTCTCAAAAATTTAGTTAAAAGACCGGCCGATTTAGTCGCGCGGTTTGGGGGAGAAGAATTTGCAATTATTCTTTCTAGCACGAACCGCTTAGGTGCAGAAAAAGTAGCAAAACAACTCTGCCAGGCCATCGAAGGGTTAGAGATACCCCACTGTTGTTCTGAGTGTAGTTCTTATGTCACCCTAAGTTTAGGAGTTGCTATCACCATCCCTACCCCGCAAGTTTCACCTCAAAAATTAATAAAAGCTGCTGATAAAGCACTGTATCAAGCTAAAGATATGGGACGCAATTGTTTTTCTGTTTGTGAGTTTCGTCCAGAAAGTCTCTAACTGACATCTTGCACACCTTACAAAATAACTTGATGGCTAAAAAAAAGATAGTCAATGCTCAAGCAGTTAGCCTTAAAATAAGATGCTTTTGCCTGTCTTGGTGAGCGTTCCCTTGCGCCTGCCCCCCCTGCCCCCTACCCCCCTTTATAAGGGGGGCAGGGGGGGTGTGGGGGGTGTGGGGGGTGTGGGGGATGTGGGGGGTTTAATCGAAGGTGCAAGATATGAGTCTAAGAGGGTGGCCAGACTTTTTTCTTATTAATGGGTTGTTTTTCTCCAGGGGGAACGGTTCTTTCTTCCATAAAGTAAATCTCTAAACTTTGTAATTGTTCATCAGCAGAATGTTGAGTATTCCATTCTCGGATTAAATAGTCCACAAAATAAGGATAAAGTTGTTGTCCAATGGCACGATTCAGATTAATGTAATAGACTCGCCATTGAATGGTTTGATAACGTTGTCGTCTTTGTTTTAAAGTGGGTTTATCCCAAGTAATGGGATTATTTTCGTCAAGAAGATTGACCGTTTCTCCATTCTTTAAGGTTCCAATGATAACGTGCCAACCGTCGTCTAGGGGAGGTGCAGGCGCAAAAATACTCCAAGCTTGATCTAAACGGGTGAGATAACCAATAATATTAAGACGTTGAAAAGTGCGACGATTCAAAAAATTACGGGTCGATAAAATCCAATCTTTTTTATTATTATTACGATAGTCTGGATTACGAGCAACGGTTTGATCCACAAACCCTTTTAAATTCCAAATAGTTGTTAAAAATAATAAGGTTGAGACAATTACATTAAACGGTAAAGAGGATTTGACAGTTAAAGGACGAAACTTAAAAGGTTTGGTAAAATTACCGGCAACTTTTCGGTTAGAAGCAATCATTTCGTAGAACTTTGTTCCCCCCTTCATAACAGGTTTTTGGCGTAATAAAGGTTCTAAAAAAGATAAGATAGGAGAGAGACTGACAACATAAGCGATCGCTTCAAATTTATAATGACGATTCTCTTGCCAATCTACCACAACCCAAGAATTTTTTTCTAACATATCTTCATAGATAGATTCATAGCCTTGTGCTTCTAATAAAGGGGTTCTAGGTAATATTAATAAAGTCCGAATTCCATGAACCACTTTTTTACAAAAACCGCAATCTTTATCATAATAAATGGTTAAACCTTTTCTGGATTGAGTGCTTATTTTTTCCTGTGCTTTATCCCAGACTTCTGTGGGTAATAAAGCTAACCAGTTAATAATACTTAGATAACTTAAAATGCCAATGGCAAAACACAATTCAAAGCCAATATGTAAGAGAATAAAAGAAATAATAGCAACACAACGGAAGAAGCTATTTCTAAAAGGAATGAAAATTAAAAACGGACCAATCCATTCAAAAATTAACGCGCCAAAGGTTAGTATTTGTAAAATAGGAATAGGAAATCCTAATAAAAAATGACCAAATTCTGTGGCATATTGATCAAAATGAAGAGAATAATAAACTGCATCGCCATCGGGCCACCATAATTCACTTTTTGTCTTATAAGCTGCTGACCAAGTATAAATAAAGATGAGTTGTATCATAAAGGCCAGGGTGGCTGCATTCATAACCCTTTTTGGCAGTGGTTTCGGATTAGAATTTAAAGCACTATCAATAGAATAAGCACAGCCTAATGGCAAAAACATCGACCAAAAAAGCATGGCTCTTAAAACGTCATCCCCTGCAAAAATTAAAGCAGGATTCCGATTTTGTAGAGATATATTTAACGCCCAAACCGCAATCACAGCCAGTCTAGTACGATATCCAACTAATAATAATAAACAAAGAACAAAAGCAATTAAAAATAGAAAAAATTGAAATAATAAACTACCATTCAGTAAATTAAATGACCAATACCAAGGATGCAGTAAAGAATTACCAGCGGATTTAAAGGCGATAAAAGAAGCAAATAGATTAGGGTGTAATGCTTCTCTGGGTAATACCCCTTGATCGGTATAATGGGCAGACACTGATCTAAACCGACTGAATAAATCAGCCATGACCACTAAGGCTAAACCTATCCTAAAAACGGCAAGCGATCGCAAATCTAAGCCAAAAATATTTGTTAATTTTGATAGCTTTTCTTGATTCATATGGGTTATTAACTATTGTTATAAAGGAATCATTTCAAAATATTTTTTTTATAGACTAACTGTTCACTGTTCACTGGTCACTGTATTAATAACTGGTTTTAATTGTTCGGCTAATTGTTCGGATCTCAGTTTTCTTCCTTCAACAACAAGGTGATGATGGGTATCAGCAAAGAGACTAGAATCAGTTTTTAAATTGTAATCATTTTTATCATAAACAATGGGAGCAATTTTGCTTAATTTTTCCGTTATATCCTCCATATTTGATAACGTTTTTTCATCTTTACTAGCATAAACCCAAGGCAAAGATAAAATTAAAGTAGCCCCTTTGGCCTCAACTTCTTGACGAAACTGTTTAATACGTTTAATAGCATGGGGAGAAATAGATTTATTAATTTTCCATTGCCACCATTTTCCTTGACGATATTTAACCGTAGTGGGATCACCTCTTTCGGTTAATGGGTCAGAGTAGTAACCCGTAAAACGACCTTTTTCCACTAAGTCAACAGCCGATTTTGTTATCGGCCTCAAACTCGGAACTCCCTGCATCCAGATAGTTTCAACTAACTGCTGAAAAGGAACCCCACCCAGTCCCGGTCTTCCGATGGCAACCCCAAAAGGGGCTGAACGTTCCAATAAGCCATCTTGATCGAGTAAAATGAGGTCTTCAGGGATTAATAAGACGATATCTGCTGGACGCACCGCTTTGAGAATACTGGGTAAAATGACATTTAAACCTACTGGACCATCTAATCCCATGTTTAGCACAGGCATACCTAGTTTTTCTTCTAAGACTTTAGAGTTCAGGGAATGATGGGCTCCAGACCCCCCTAAAATGATTAACCGAGGAGAGTCTTTAACATCTGCTGCGAGGGATATTTTCTCAAAATACATCCCCCGTAAAAAGCTTAATTCACCGCCATAATAGACATTATAGACAAAGCCCAATGACCAAGCTGCCGTTGCTGCGATCGCCCAAGGAGCTAATTTCAAAAGTTTCTGCATAATCCCTTAACATGGTATAACATTGTCTCAGTTTAGCTAATAAAAGCCATTTAATAAAAATGATTAGATATAGATTATCTTGGTTTATTATAGGTGCTGGTGTCCTTTTTTCATTGTTTTTACTGGGGCAAGTTCCGGAAGGGGTTTATTTTAGTGGAGACGGTGGTCTTAAAGCTTTATTAGCACAACAATTAAGTGAGGGAATTTTTCGCATTGATTTAGTTAAGCCTGATTTTGAGTGGGTTCGTCAACTCTGGAAAGATGGATTATACCCCTATGAAGAACCCTTTGTTTACTATTTGAATGACCGTTATTATATTACCTTTCCTTATCCTTTTTCTTTAATTACCGCTCCTTTTTATACCCTATTAGGGGAACGGGGTTTGTATGTCATTCCTTTGGTTTCTACTTGGTTAATTTGGATTAGTTTTAATCTTTATTGTCGTTATTTAAAATTAAGTTCGTTTCAGCAAGTTTTATCGGTTTTTCTCTTAGTTTTTGCTTCTAATTTAACTCTCTATAGTGGGATGTACTGGGAACATACACTGGCGGTTCTTTTTTGTTTCATTGGGATGATTATCTTATTAGTCCCACGAGAGTCCGTGACGCTCAAAGAAGCAATTTTAAGTGGTTTTTTTGTGGGTTTATCGGCTTGGATACGTTCCGAATTTTTAGCGATGGTTGCCACCTTAACTTTTTTGGTAGGAATCATGACCATTCTACGATTATCATCTAACTTTCGATCAGAAAAAAGCTTTAACCTGGTTAAAAAGTTGAAATTAGATCAACTCTTATATTTGGGGGATAAGGGATGGATTTTTATTTTAACAATGTATGGTACCGTTGGCTTATTTTTTATTAGTAATAAGTTGATTTATGGTCATTTTTTAGGGATTCATGCTCTACAAATTGTTGAAGAATTTTCTATAACAAGACGGTTAACTGAAGCTTGGGAGAGTTTTCTTGAGATTATCGTAACCTTTTTTGAGTATTTTCCTGTTGCTTGTTTTTCTTTACTTTACCTCTTGTTATTTCTAATTATCAAAAGCTTTCAGCAGAAAACACCAAGAATTATTTTTCTAGCTTTAATTATCTTTTCTTTGATCACCAGTATTTACTGGGTTAATACTCATGGCTTAGCAGAAATAAAGCTATTTGTTAAAACCTATGGAATTTTAGTTATTTTATCAGCTATTTGGTTAATTTTAAGTAGAAAAGAAGACATTAATATTAATCAAAAAATGGCTTTTGTTTATGTGATGAGCTTATTGTTTACCGCAGGAGTCGCTTTATTAGTTGATTCGGGTTCCGATGAAATTGCCGTAGGAGGGAAACAATGGGGACAAAGATATTTATTGATTTTGCTTCCTTTCTTTTCAATTATGATTGTTCAACAATTAAAATTTTTTCTAGATAACTCAAAATCTTTACTTAAATATTATACCATTTTCTTATTTTCCATATTCTTGATTCTTGGGGTATATAAGAATATGTATTTGGGAACTGTCTTTTTCCAGAAAACTCATAGAGGAGTCACTCCGGCCATTGAATTTTTAGCCAATGATTCTCGTCAAGTGGTGGTGGTTTCCCATCAATATGCAGCCCAGTTATTAGAATCGCCTTTAAGAAAAGATAAACTATTTTTCCGTGTGGATCAACCCGATAATTTAGTTAAACTAGGTCAAACTTTAATTAACAATAACCAATCAGAGTTTATCTATGTTTGTTATCCTTACCGTAAGTGTGAAATTCCTGATTTGACCTCTAAAGAATTTATAACGCAAAATGATGAAAACTCTACTTTTCAAGTTATTTTTAATTCTTTAGGAGATCAAGGAAAATATACCATGTATGAAGGAAAACTGATCTCTAAAAATTCAGTTAACTAAAATAAAGTTTATGTTTGAATTCGACATTAACCAAACAAGCTGATACAATTTAAAATGAAGCCGAGTTTTTCCCTATTAAACTTAATATCATGATTCAACAAACCAATACTCAAACCATGATCGAAGAAATTACTTATAATGGTCAAGTATTAGCCATTATTCTTCCTTGTGAGTTTCGTCAACCTGGAATTCATTTTTTCACCCCTGATAGTTTCTCTCAGCAACTTGCTTATATGAGACATCCGGAAGGGAAAATTATTAAACCACACATTCATAAACAAGTTCGTCGGGAAGTCTTTTATACCCAAGAAGTCTTATTAATAAAAAAGGGTAAACTTCGGGTTGATTTTTATAACGATGACCGAGATTATTTAGAAAGTCGGATTTTACAAGCAGGGGATGTTATTCTATTAATTAAAGGGGGTCATGGATTTGAAGTATTAGAAGAATTAGAAATGATAGAAGTTAAACAAGGTCCTTATGTGGGAGATAATGATAAAGTTCGTTTTTCAGGTATTGATGGAAGTCAAGCGGATGTAAAATAAAAAGTGAAATGATATCAATAACAATTCCTGTTTAAAATGTAATTATTATGGCTGACTTTATCCCTGTTAATGAACCGCTACTCGATGGTAATGAGAAACAATATTTAAGCGAATGTATTGATACGGGTTGGATTTCTTCAGAAGGGCCTTTTGTCAAAAAGTTTGAAGCAGAATTTGCTCAAACCGTCGGCAGAAAACACGCGATTAGTGTCTGTAATGGTTCCGTTGCGTTAGATGCGGCTGTGGTTGCCTTAGGTATCCAAGCAGGAGATGAGGTCATCTTACCTACTTTTACCATCATATCCTGTGGTGCCGCCATTGTCAGGGTGGGGGGAATTCCAGTGGTAGTAGACTGTGACCCCGTCACCTGGAATATGGATGTCAGTCAAATAGAAGCTAAAATTACCCCCAAAACAAAAGCCATTATGGTGGTACATATTTATGGTCTACCTGTAGATATGAAACCTGTATTAGAAATTGCGGATAAATATGGCTTAAAAATTATCGAAGATGCAGCAGAAATGCACGGGCAAACTTATCGGGGTCAACCTTGTGGTAGTTTTGGGGATATTAGTACCTTTAGCTTTTATCCTAACAAGCACGTTACCACAGGGGAAGGGGGAATGATTGTCACCGATGATGACAGTTTAGCAGAAAAATGTCGCTCTTTACGAAACCTTTGTTTTCAACCAAAAAGACGGTTTATTCATGAAGAATTAGGCTGGAATTTACGCTTTACAAACCTACAAGCTGCTGTCGGTTTAGCCCAATTAGAAAGGTTATCAGAATTTGTGCAACGAAAGCGCAAAATGGGTGCTATTTATACTGAACTTTTATCAGATATTCCTCAATTAGAATTACCCTTAGTTAAAACCGATTATGCAGCGAATATTTATTGGGTTTATGGGATAGTTATCAAAGATGAAGTTCCCTTTGATGCAGCAGAAGCAATGGAACGGTTACGGGAGGAAAAAATAGGAACCCGTCCCTTTTTCTGGGGAATGCACGAACAACCCGTATTCCATAAAATGGGATTATTAAAAGAGGTTTCTTGTCCAGTTTCAGAAAGGTTATCCCGTCGGGGGTTTTATATTCCCAGTGGGTTAGCATTAACAGAAGATCAAATGAAACAAGTGGTAATCGCTGTTAAAGAAGTGTTTAGTTAAAGTTAATTGTAATAATAATTATGGTACAAATATCCTCTAAACATTTGACCTTAGCGGAGTTTTTACAACTACCAGAAACGAAACCAGCAAAAGAATATATTGATGGTCAAATTATTGATAAACCTATGGCACAAGGGAAACACAGTGCCATTCAGGGAGAATTTATAATTACGTTTAATTCTATCATGAAACCGAAACGTATTGCCCGTGCTTTTCCTGAATTACGGTGTACTTTTGGCGATCGTTCAATTGTTCCTGATATTGTAGTGTTTACGTGGGATCATATTCTCCGTGATAAAAATGGAGAAATTGCTAACTTATTTACTATTGCACCAGATTGGACAATTGAGATTTTATCACCGGATCAAAGTCAAACCAAAGTAACTAAAAATATTTTATATTGTCTCAAGTATGGCACACAAATGGGTTGGTTAATTGATCCTCATGAAAAAACTGTATTTATTTATCGTCCTAAACAAGAAACAGCAGTATTTGATCAGCTAGATTTAATCCTTCCTGTACCATCTTTTGCTAAAAAAATAAATCTTACTGTTAAAGATATATTTGATTGGTTATTAGAATAAAAAAATCATGTTATTAACCTTAAAACAATTACAAATACCTCCTGGCGATCGCTTAATATTAACGGCTTTAAAATGGCAAGATTATGAGCAAATTTTAGAAGAATTGGGAGAACATCGATCCCTTCGTTTATCTTATAGTCAGGGGACTTTAGAAATTATGACCCCTTTATTTATCCATGAAAATACTAAGGTTTTAATAGGGGATTTAGTTAAGATTCTTTTAGATGAATTAAACCTAGATTATGAAGCAGCAGGATCAACAACTTTCAAAAGTCAAACAATGGATCAAGGGGTTGAACCCGATGAGTCTTTTTATATTGATAATTGTACTAAAATTCGAGGCAAACAAAGGATTAATTTAGATCACGATCCCCCTCCAGATTTGGCCATTGAAATTGATATAACAAATCGTACTCTATTTAATAATTATGAAGTTTTAGGAGTACCTGAATTATGGCGATATAATGGAGAAAAATTAGAGATTAACATCTTACGTAATGGTCGATATATTATTATCGATAAAAGTGAAATATTTCCACGATTTAATCTTATTGAGACAATTCCAGAAACTTTAAAATCAGCACAAATAATAGGCAGTGCAAAAGCTTTAAAGCAGTTTAGACAATGGGTAAAGCAAACAATAACATAAGTTGTCTTGAGATTTTAGGTGGTAACATAGCTTGAAGTAATATTATTGATTATATCTGAATCTTTAAGTTAAACTGGTTTTTTGTTCAATTTACGTAACCAAAATCCTCCCATGACTGCAATGGTTAATGATACAAAACCAGTAATAGATTGTAGTAGTAAAAAGCCACCAATAGCGAACATACTACCAAACATAACTAAAATGGCTGCGACGACTTTTAGCAGATCATTTTTCAAATTCTGTGCCGGTTGTAAACCTGTTTTATATTGTTGACGTTGCCAACCTATGCCCCCAGGACGAACTTTTATGTAAAAATTTAAGAGGGTTTCTTCGTCTTCAGGAGGGGTTAAATACATAACCGTTACCCATACCACTGCTGTCAGAACAGAAATGGCTAATAATCGGAAACCAAAGTCAGGGAAAATGTTATTAATGTCAGGATTAACGGTTGTGATTAATCCAATGAAAAACCCTGTAACCATTGCCGATAACTCTGCTGCTGCGTTAATTCGCCACCAAAACCAGCGTAAAATTAAAACCAGTCCGGGTCCGGTTCCAATGGCAATCACTAACCGAAATACCGTACGAACATCCGTGGCATAAAATGCAGCAATTGACCCTAAAACCGTCACTAAAACCGATGCTAGTCTAACCGCATTCGTTAACTCTTGATCCGACGCTTCAGGACGAAGAAAACGACGATATAAATCATTGGTTAAATAGGAAGCCCCCCAATTAATTGAGGTAGAAATGGTACTCATAAAAGCAGCAATTAAAGACGCTACCACTAACCCTAAAACCACCGAAGGTAAATAAGTTAACATCAGAGTAGGATAAGCCAGTTCAGCATCTTCTAAATTGGGTAATAAAACCATCGCTGCTAAAGCCGTAACAATCCACGGCCAAGTTCTCACAATGTAGTTCAGAATATTAAAAAACCAAGTGGCTTTTTCTGCTTCTTTTTTCGCTGCTTCTTCTGTTTCACCTTTAACTGCTAACAATCTTTGCACAAATTCTCCACCCCCATCGCTGCGACGAAAGGACCACCATTGCACAAATAGATAAGCTGAAAATGTGGTCGCTGTAATCCCAGCAGCATCATTCCAAGTAAAACCGAAACCCCCATTATTAGTAATAGGAATAAACGATAAAACATCAAAATCAGTGATTTTTTGAACATTGGGGATTAATTGGTGCATTCCGCCAGCATCATTCACCGCAATAATGGCCACTAACGTCGCCCCAAATAATCCTAAGAAAAATTGAAAGAAGTCTGTGACCACCACACCCCAAAGTCCTGAAACCCCAGTATAAATGAGGACAAACAAACTTAAAGCAATCACAGTCCACAGTTTAGTGGCTTCTCCAGGAGAGAACCCTAAACTTTGCCATAAATTTAACGCATCCACCACCTTAACCATAGCCAACATGGCGTAACCAATGCCAATACAATTGATAGGAACCGCGAATAAAAAGGCTTTGATTCCCCGTAAAACCGCTGCTGTAGGCCCACTGTAACGCAATTCTGTTAATTCAGCGTCGGTGACCATTTCCGACCGCCTCCACAGCCCTGCAAAGACATAAATAAGAACAATGTGGGCAATGCCAAAACTCCACCATTCCCAGTTTCCTGCAATGCCTCTAGATGCCACCACACCGCAAATATACAATGGGGTATCAATCGAAAAGGTGGTGGCGGCCATACTGGTCCCAGCTAACCACCAAGGGAGGTTTCTACCGGCCAGGAGGTTATTCACCAGACTTTTCGGTTCATCGTCTTCATCATAAGTGTCCGTTTCTCGATGAGACAACAATAAGCCTAAGGCCATGGTTCCAAAGAGATAAATTAAGATAATAATCCAATCTATAAGCTGCATCGTTTAAATTTAGGTTATTTTATTTAAAGTTTGGTTGTGAGGATTTTCTGTGTTAAAGTTTCAATCGTCTTCTAAACAGTGGATAAATCAGTTACCCCAAGTCAATGATTGGGTTTTGTTAAGTGTATGGGTAATTATTGGTGGTCTTCTCCGCTTTGCAAATTTGGACGCTAAACCCCCTTGGACTGATGAATTTGCCACAATGGTGTTTAGTTTAGGAAATGATTTTCGCTCAGTTCCTCTGAATCAGGTTATTTCATTGGATACTCTTTTGCAACCGCTTCGTGTTAATGAGGACGCAGGAATTAGTGATGTTGTTTCTTTATTGTTACAAGAAGATAATCACCCTCCTGTGTATTTTGTTTTAGTTCATTTATGGGTCAAATTATTTGGAAGTGTTGGAGAATATGTCGATGTGGGAGTTATGCGATCGCTTCCTGCTTTGTTTGGCATTTTATCGATTCCTGGGGTCTATTTTTTGGGAAAAATGGCCTTTCAATCTCGGTTGGTGGGTCAAATTAGTGCAGCGTTAATGGCGGTTTCTCCCTTTGGTATTTTTTTAGCACAAGAAGCCCGTCATTATACCTTAGCTATTTTATTTGTTATGGCTTCTTTACTCTGTTTAATTATTGCCCTCAGACATCTTTATGAACAATCGATTATTCCTTTATGGTTGGTATTAAGCTGGATTTTAATTAATAGTTTGGGTCTTTCGGTTCATTATTTTTTTGTTTTAACATTGATGGCAGAAGCGATCACTTTAGCGATTTTAATTTATGCTAAATTTAAAAACAATTTTTCCCAGTTAAGTCAACGAAATTTAATCCGTGTTTTAGCCGTTATTTTAGGAACAACTACCACAGGGTTAGTGTGGATATTTTTAGTCATTCCTCAAGGGTACGGTAATAATATGATCACTTGGATTCATCCTTTGAGTCATATTTTATATGCCATTAGTCCCCCTTTCCAATTGTTAGCGGTTTGGGTTCCTATGTTATCATTATTACCGGTTGAATCTGATTTTATTCCTATTGTTATTCTTTCTGGGTTACTTTTACTGCTATTTTTTATCTGGCTAATTCCTTATAGTATTAGAGGTATAAAAAAAGGATTAAAGTTGAATCAATTTCGTCTCTCTTTGTTAACTTTAATGACATTTATAAGTGGGGTTATTGCTTTATTTCTTATCATTACTTATGGGGTTGGCGTAGACTTAACTCGTGCTGCTCGTTATAGTTTTACTTACTTTCCTGCGGTGATAGTTTTAGTGGGAGCGAGTTTAGGAATTTTATGGCATGAAATCAAACAAGAAAATGAAAAATTGCAAGCAAAACAAACAATTAATCCCTTAATTTTACTGAGTCAATTATATGATAAATTAAATTGTAACGGTAAATTAGCCTTTTACGCTGTCTGGTTGATGGGGTTTTTAGGTGCAGTTACTGTTATCATTAATTTAGGATATCAAAAATATTATCGTCCTGAACAATTAATATCAGTGATTAAAGAAAATTCATCAGAACAGGTTCTTATTGTTACTACTCATAAAAGTTTGGTTCAAGTAGGAGAAATGATGGGGATAGCATTAGAATTAAATAGGAATAATGAATTAGACAATCCTGATTTTTTATTGATTAATCAAACAAAAAATAATGATCCGCAATCAACCATTAATCTCGAAGAAACAGTTAAAAACTCACCTAAACCCTTAGAAGTTTGGGCAGTCAATTTTAATGCAGAAGTTAAATTAAATGATTGTAATGTTGATACAAAAAAATATCCCTATATTGATGGCTATGGATATAAAAGATACATTTGTCATTGATCAAGCTGTCGGATGGAAGATGATACCTCCCTGGGGGGATTTCAAAGGTGCAAGATATGAGCCTCCCACTAGCAGCGATCGCTACTAGCAATAGATAGGAAGAAACACTTATTTTGCAATGTGTTTCTTAAGAGTATAAGGATTACTGGTTGTTTACTTTTCTTAAAACAGTTGATTCTATTTATGTCCGACTAATTAAATATCTTGAGAGGTTAAAAACTTAGACATAATTGGACATTAGTTTTAATCAAAAACTTGGACATAATTGGACATTTTTTCAGAAATATTAAAAAAATATAAAGTTAATTAGTTTTACTGAAAACTTGTATTAAAACCAAGAAAACAATTCAAAAAAATTACCATTATGAAAACAATACCTATTAACAAAATGACCGCTGGAGTCATCGGACTCTTAACTGCCACCAGTTTAGGAATAGTTCAAGAAGCGCAAGCGGGGACAATAACAGCATCCTCTGATCTTGCCTTTGAGGATGTCGAGCTTACCTTAAATGGCAATACCATTGTGCCTCTATTTATCAATACAGTACAAGGCTCGTCTGGTGTTAACCTAGATGGAAACAGTAATGATGATAATTTTTTTGTACCTAATCGTAGTTGTGGAGAAACACCCATATCCGGTGTAGCTTCTGCAATTGTGCCCAATGGTTCAGCCAATGGAGGAGCTACCATTGATTGTTTAAATGGTTCAGTAACAGACGCATCTAATTTTGCGAATCTCTCTATCACTGGTAATCAAGGTGATGCCTCAGCTTTCGGTGAGTACACAATTTTTACTAATGATTTCGAAGTTAATGCCGGGGATTTTCTTGACCTAGAAGGTCTGTTCACCGCAACAGTTGCAGCAAGTATCGACGGATGGAGACCAGACGATCTAAAAAGTGTCAATGCTAATTATACCGCCACCTACAGTGTTTTTCTTGACGACATTGAAGTTTTTACTGCACCAACGCTTTTTGATGGAGTCAGTCTAACTAATGAAAATCGTTCTATAAACCGAACAAATTTCATTAACGGGGCTCAACTACCAATACCCCTAGATATTGGTACACTTGCAGACTATGAGTTTCTAAATAGTGGTAGCGCAAGAATTGAGTTCTTTGCTCGTGAACAAGTGAGTGCTAGAATTGAGCGAGAATCTGTTCCCGAACCCTCTGCTTTAATTGGTTTAAGTGCTATCGGTATCGGTGCATTAGTGTCTCGTAAGAAGAAAAATAATGCCAATAACTAAGGAATAATCATGATAAATAAAATTTTATCCCACTTTATTTCAAAGTGGGTTTTTGTTTTTTTGGTTGTAGCCCAATACTAAAGGGGGTTGGTTGGCTTGTCTCTTGCCTCAAAGAAGTAACTTCTCACAGGTACGGAAACTGCTATATATTGCTACCTAAACCCCCACTGAACAAGGATATTTAATTCATGGTATTCATTTTCGCTTTCGCTAACCGAACACAATCTTCTAAAATGTCCCATAAGCTTCTAATGCTTTCTGACCAGCATTGACTAAAGACATTACCGCATCAGGATTGTGTTCTAAAAACTTATTCATTTGTTTGTTATTAAAGTGGGTATGAGAAACGTCAAGCGCAACGTGTTCTTCTAAAAAACTCAATCCTTGTAAAATATCAGACCCTAAAACACGGACAAATTGTTTTAACAGATCAGGAACCACAGTAACCGATAATCTTTCAATCTCTAATTCAATGGCTAATTGACCAAAGGGTGCATCACTAGCAATCACATCTTCATGTAGTTTGATGTAATTTTGCACTCCTGGTGTGATAGGTTGTGCTAATATTTCCTGGGCATCTAACTGAAACGAGTGTTTTTCATTCCATTTTTTAACCAAGTGTTGAGTATCATTGATCATCATTTCATGATGTCCCGCTTCATGGGTTGCGTGTACACAAAGTGAAGCACCAAGATCAATAAATCCAATTTGTTTACATCTTTCCCCTGCTCGACGAATCCAACTATCAACTGGCTCTGTCATGGAAACACCTAAAGCATTATAGTAGATAAGAAAAAGCTCAATAAAAACTGGATCAGCATCAGGATCAAGAAGTTCTAAAAGTGCTGGACGCTGAATAAAGGCATCACGAGCTTTGCTAACTTCAAACTCATAAATTTCTTGGGGGGATGTGACTGTAGATAGGGTAGGCATACTAATTAAACTCCGTTATGTAATGATCAGTTTTTCAAAGGTGGAATTCTATCAAAGGATCAAGCACACTGACTTTGATGATAGAATTGGTTGTAAAAAGTAGAAAAAGGAAGGGAATCTGATTGGAATCGGGATAAAAATTTCCAACGAATACCCATTAAAGAAAGGTAGGGTGAAAACAAACTGAAAGCATTAATGTTTTCAGAATCTTTTAAATCTAAGTAATAAATTTTGGGTAATTCTGAAGAATTCCAATAATTATCATTTGGTACTTCTTTTTGTGGCTTCATCACAAATTCATTGGGGAAAAAACCTAAGCGAAGTCGTTTGGTTAAAATTCGATTTAACGCTTTACGTTGTACAGTTACCCAAAAATCAATCCCTAATATCTGACATATTGTGTAGGTTCCAAAGAAGAGAATCATTAATATGAATTGTCTAGCTTCGATGGGAAGAGTTTGAGATACTGATAATCCAGATAATTCAGCAACTCTATCATAAGACCCAGAAAAATAACTATCCCAATGGTCTGATTTGAAAAAAACTTCACTTTTCAAATGCTTATTAGGCCGCCTTATTTCAATATTGAAATTGCCGATGACTCTATCTTCAGAAACTACTACAACCGCATAATCGTTACCATCAACTAAATTCTCAGTATTCCAAACTTGACGATAAACATTTTCAGCTAAAATTCTGCCTTTTTGATAAAAAACATCATTTTTGTCAACTAAATGAACTTCTATGGGAGAAGAAAATATATGATTGACAGTAGAATTGTCTAGGAGAACAACAGGGGACGGTATCGTAGGTGGCATGGTTATAGGCTTTATTGAATAAATTGACTGTGTTATTAGGCATGATAAGTAGCAAAAGTTAAAAACCAGTGAAACTTAAGTGTTTAATTTTTTCGATACTTACATTAGTTAATATTGTGACTAAGTATCTTATTAAAAGTAAATTCGTATAACCACCTAATCTTTCATATTATTGGTGTAAGTAATGGACAAAAATAGGTGTAAACATCTAACAATTGTTCAAAAACTGGCTATCTATCAATTAAATTTTTGTAAAGCAAAGATTATCATGAAATTTTCAAACATTTGTTATCTCTAACTTTTTTTAGCTTTCATTGCTTGTTTTTTCTGGTTTTTCGGCATTTGAGCAATAACAAAAAATATTAATTTACCTAAGTTCAGCAAAAGAAAATGTATAAACAACCAAAAACCATCTAAAGACTCTCAAACCCTGATTTTATCGTTTAATAAATCATTAGTATCAACTCTAAACTTACGTTGAGTAAATAGCGATCGCCAATAAAAAAAGCCCTACTACGAGGGCTATGCAATGAGTAGGAGGAATTAATCAATCCCTCCTATCCATATCATCTAAGGTTAACTTACCGCAGAAGGTTGAGGCGCCTTAAAGAAAAGTTGTCGAATTTGTTCAGCAATTTGAGGACTACTTAACCCTAAATCAGCCTTTGACTCATCTGGTTTAGCGTGATCCACTAATTTATCAGGAATCCCAAAGCGTTTAACTGGGACAACCACATCATGGTCCAGTAACGCTTCAGCCACAGCCGAACCAAAACCACCCATTAAACAGCCTTCCTCTAGGGTGACGACTTTACCAATACGCTGGGCTAATGGCACAATTAATTCCGTATCTAATGGCTTAACAAATCGAGCATTAATGACCGTCGCTTCAATGCCATGTTCTTTGAGAATTTCGGCCACTTGTAACGATTGATGAACCATCGTTCCGTAACCAACAAGAAGCACATCATCACCGTTGCGGAGAATTTCCCCTTTACCGATGGGGACAGGTTCCCAACCTTCTTCCATCAAAGGAACACCTATACCACTACCGCGAGGATAACGCATCGCAATGGGGCCATCGGTATGATTGATTCCCGTTACTACCATGCGTTGTAATTCCGCTTCATCTTTCGGGGCCATGACCGTTAGATTAGGAATACAACGTAAATAGGCAATGTCATATAATCCTTGGTGGGTTGGTCCATCGGCCCCGACGATACCAGCCCTATCTAAACAGAAAAAGACGGGTAGATTTTGGATACACACATCGTGTAAGACTTGATCGTAAGCCCGTTGTAAGAAAGTGGAGTAAATCGCCACCACTGGCCGCATTCCTTCACAAGCTAAACCGGCCGATAAGGTCACCGCGTGTTGTTCAGCGATACCCACATCAATGTACTGTTTGGGTAGTTTAGCATGGAGTTTATCGAGTCCGGTTCCCGTGGCCATGGCCGCAGTAATCCCCACAATTTTAGGATTATTTTGTGCCAGAGTCGTTAAAGTATGGGCGAAAACTTTGGAATAACTGGGGGGTTTAGGTTTATTGGAGGGAATCGCCTTGCCGGTCGCCAGATTAAAGGGACTTTGAGCATGATAACCCACCTGATCCTTTTCGGCGAGTTCATAGCCTTTCCCTTTAACAGTAGCCACATGAACAAACACAGGACCACCGGCTTTGTGTGCCTGTTTGAAGGTACTAATTAATTCTTCTAAGTTATGACCATCGATAGGACCAAAATATTTAAAGCCCAATTCTTCGATCACCGCCCCAACTTTAGGCATCGCTAGACGTTTCATCCCTTCTTTAACCCGTTCCATTTCTGGGGTTAAAGATTCTCCAAAGAATGGTAAATGCTTAAATTGTTCTTCGAGGTTGTCTGAGAGAAACTGCACCGGATCACTCAGACGCACTTTATTGAGATAGCGAGAAATAGCGCCCACGTTCGGAGAAATAGACATTTCGTTGTCGTTTAGCACTACCATTAAATTCGTATGGGGTAAATGGCCTGCATGGTTAATGGCTTCGAGTGCCATGCCACCGGTTAACGCCCCATCTCCAATAATAGAGACAACTTTATAATCTTCTCCCTGGGCATCTCTAGCTAATGCCATCCCTAACCCGGCAGAAATGCTGGTAGAAGCGTGTCCAGCACCAAAATGGTCAAAATTACTTTCGCACCGTTTGAGATAGCCAGCAATGCCGTCTTTTTGCCGTAGGGTATGAAAACGATGATAACGACCCGTTAACATTTTATGAGGATAGGCTTGATGGCCCACATCCCAAATGACTTTATCTCGATCTAGATCCAGGGTTTGATAGAGAGCGATGGTTAATTCTACTACCCCTAATCCCGGGCCGAGATGTCCCCCACTCGCAGCAATCGTCTGTAAATGCTTTTCTCGAATTTGAAGGGCAATATGTTCTAATTGTCGAATTGATAAACCATGTAGCTGGTTTGGATGAGTAATATCACTTAAATTCATAATGGTTGCTTTTACCATCTTGATTTGATTGTTATCTACTATTTTGACACTCTTCTCCTCTTAAGAGTAGGGGAGTTCTTCTGGGGAACCAGAATATAACGTTTCTCGGACTCATGAGATCTACCTAACTACTTATACCTAACTGATCCTTGAAAAGTGCCGAAAATTTAGTCAGGGCATAGGATCGAGAATCTATTGTTTGACCAGTGATAATTATCTAATCTCATTTTTGAATGTTTCCCAGTTACCGTGAATCTGCTCTTGCTGCTGGGGTCTTGGTGGAATATATGTTAAATGAATCCTTAGTTGTTGCGTTTTTATCTTCTGTGTTAATGTGCCTATTTAAGTTTTTTGTTATTATCTATATTTTTATGATCTGGTGATTAACTAGCTCATAAAAATTGGATGAGGAAAATTAAGGTGAGGTTTGATTGAATTCCCATGTGATTAGAATGAACGACATTTTAGTAACTTTTTGCAACTCAGAACGTTAACTTAATTAACACAAATTTTAAAACATTTTTAAAACTTTAGTCAATAGTAATCGTAAAAGTGGGAGGAAATCAAATGACCAATTATGGTATGTTTTTCGATGAAAACGGAAAGCGGATTGATGGCACTGGCTATTCCGTTGTTATTATAGACACAGGTATTGATTTAAACCATCCTTTTTTTGGACCGGATCTAGATAACAATAACGTAGCAGATAGGATTGTTTATCATTATGATTTTGCTTCTACTACATTAGAAAATCCTAACGATCCCACCAGTAATGATGATAATAATGCCAGTGATCCCAATCGCCATGGAAGTCATGTGGCCAGCATCGCTGCTTCTAGTGATTCGACCTATCCAGGGATAGCACCGGGTGTCAATATTATTGCTCTCAAAGTATTTGATAATAATAGTAGAGCCAATTTTTATGATATCGAACAGGCTTTACAGTGGGTGGTGGATAATCATGATCTTTATAACATTGCTAGTGTTAATATGTCCCTGAGTAATGGGCGTAACTATGAATCCCCGCCAGTTTCAGGGAATATTATTGAGGATGAATTACAAGATTTAGCTGATAATGACGTGATTGTGGTCTCGGCTGCCGGTAACTCAGGAGAATACGGAGTCACTTATCCAGCAGCCAGTATCAATTCTTTAGCGGTTTCTGCCGTTAATAATCAAGGTGAAATTGCTAATTTTTCCCAACATCATCCCGATTTAACCGACGTATTTGCCCCTGGTGTCAATATTAAAGCGGCGAATCGTACGGGGGGAACCACAACCTTATCCGGAACCAGTATGTCTGCTCCCCAAGTAACTGGGGCGATCGCCATAGCGCAACAGTTGGCTGAACAAGCGTTAGGAAGGAAATTAAAGTTAGATGAAATTCGAGATTTACTCACACAGGGGGACAATGTTGTTAATCAACCTGAATATCAAGGGAAATTATTAAACATCGAAAAATTAGGAAACGCCATCTTAGATATGGCTTCTTCTCAAGAAACGACGGACACCTCGTCAACTGATCTTGAAGAGACTCCCACTGGCAATAATACTGTTATTGCTGAAATCGGTCAAATTACCAACTTAAACCATCAAAGTCAAACCATTTTCTTTGAGCATAACTTCAAGAACCCCGTCATTTTTGCCGGGCCTTTATCCTACAATGGCCCTGATCCCTCCACTATAAGAATTACTGACATTCAAAGCGATCGCTTTTCAGTTCAACTTCAAGAAACAACCTTAATCAATGGCAATTCTCATAATGGTCATCATACCACTGAAACCTTTAATTTTTTAGTGGTTGAACAGGGAATCTGGGAACTAGCTGACGGCACAATTATTGAGGTTGGAAATGTCGCTACAGATGCAACCACCACTTCCACCTGGGAAACCATTAATTTTAATCATGACTTTACCAATACCCCAGTCATATTAACTCAAGTTCAAACGGATAATGATGAAACTTTTGTGAGAACTCGTCAAAATAATGCCAATAATAATGGATTTCAAGTCGCTTTAGAAAAAGAAGAAGCCTTTAAGTACAGTGGACATGGTTCAGAAACCATTGCTTGGTTGGCTATTTCTCCCGGTCAAGGAAATTGGGACGGGAATGGGTTCATAGCTGGTAATACTGGGGACCAAGTTACCCATAATTGGCATACCCTTGACTTTGGTAATAATTTCACCAATGCACCTAAATTTTTAGGCAATATTGCTACCTTTGACGGTCCAGATGCTTCAGGATTAAGATATCAAAATCTCAGCAATGGGAATGTTCAAATTATGATTGAAGAAGATACCAGTCAGGATAGTGAAACTAATCATACCACTGAAGATATCAATTTCTTAGCCATTGAAAGTGAGGGAAACTTAACGGGATCTACAGTTGATTCCTTAACGGGATTAAGTGATTTTCAACTAGCAAGCGTGAATCGGGATGTTTTTCTTTTAGGTAATGAAGCTGAATCATTCTATGATAACTATGGTCAACAAGATTATGCAGAAATTGCTAATTTTGATATGGCTCAAGATATAATTCAATTGCACGGCACAGCTAATGATTACTATCTTGGTTCTTCTCCTTTTGAAGCTAATGACCAAGGCATCTTTTTAAAGGTTGCAGGAATGGAAGACGAATTAATTGGTATTGTCAAAGATACAAACAGTTTAGACTTAAACAATCAAAATTTTATTTTTGTTTAATGCGTAAATCTCGGTTTTTGATCATTATAATTTTGATAGTTTATTGGATAGTGTTGGGAGTTAATCTACCTACATTATCCAATAATACTTTGTCAAGAAAAGTTAGTATTGTTTTAGAAAATGCACTGTGGCGAAACTCTAATCAAGAGATTGCTTATCAAGATATTACCCTTGATTTCATTTGTAAAAATAATCATTGTGATTCTGAGATTTGGGGATTTGCCCCTGACTTTAATCAAGGGGAGCATCAGGGAACGGTAACCCTCAATCAATCCCATAATCAATGGGTTTTAGAAGTTGATTTAACCATTAATCCTGACCCTTGGTTATCATTATCAGGAAAGGCTAATTACCGAATTGCTTTAACTAAGAAAAACAACAAGGTTTTAGTCGGAAACTATCAAGGACATTTTAATAATAAATTATTACAAGGAAAAGCTTCAGGTATCATAAACCCTCTATATCCTCAACCTTTATCCTATCATAAACTAATTCAAGCTCAAGACCATCCTCGTTTACTTTTTAGCAAAGAAGATTTACCAAAAATACGAAAAAAAGCAACAACACAAATAGGTAAACCAATATTTAAAAAATTAGAAGAAACCCTCAATCAAACGGTTAGTTATGATGGCTATGTTCCCAATGCAGGATATTACGCAGCAGGACAATGTTTTCACGCTTTAATTGAAGAAAACCCCAAACAAGCTGAGCAAGCTTGGACAGTGACAAAAACCGCTATTCATACTTCCTATCGTCGCTTATTTGAGTTGTCCCCAGTGGTAACAGGAATAGCGATCGCTTATGATCTGTGTTATCCTTTCTGGGATAATAATCATCGGATTCTTGTCTCTAATTGGCTGGCTCAACAAGCACAATTATTGATAGATGGAACTCCAGACAAAGGATGGAACCCCACAGCCTGGAGTAACTGGAATGCTAGAGCGAGAGGGGCGGCAGGATTAGCTGCATTAGCCATTTTAAAGGAACCAGAAGGCTATTTTTCACCAGATATTGATATTGAGCAACTTTTAACCATTGCTAAGCGTAATATTATTCGTTACTTAGAAACAGCGATTGGGAATAAAGGTTTTGGTACCGAAGGGGATCATTATACCACTGAGCCTTTTATCTTAACATTGTTTCCTTTTTTCACAGGTTACTATCATGTTAAAGGAGAAAAATTTGCCACAGAAAATTCAAATTTAGCTTGGTTATTACCTCACTATTTAATGCGAATTATTCCAAGAGATAACGGTTATCCGATTCCTAGTTATGGAAGACATAGAAATTATCCAGGGGGGTCATTATTTGCCATGGGAATGGGTTCGGTTCCTATGAACTTTTTACCTGGAGTAATGTGGGTATTTGATCATTATTGGGGAGAAAATGGAGATAAAACTTTGGGAATAAAAAATAGTTTAGATGCAATCTTTTTATTAGTTAATTATCCTGAAAATGTATCAATTAAGCATCCTTCTAAGATTTTTAATAAAGTTTTAGTAGATGAAAAAAAGGGATTTTATGTATTTCGTAATCAATGGCAAGATCAGAATGATTTTGTGGCAAGTATTTATGGAAAACGAGAACATTTAAACAAATCTTGGTCATTTCCAGATGCAGGAAGTTTTCGTATTTGGGGATTAGGAGAAAATTGGGCAGTGGCAGGAGAAAGTAAGAATAAACCAGAAAATGAAAATATTATTATTCAAGAAAATCATCAGAAATTAACCATGCAACCTATTTATTTTGAGTCACAAAAAGAAGGTTCAGGAATTGTTAGTTTACAAGCTGAAAATTGGTTACGATCTTTCGCTGTTGATTACTCTAATATTTCAGGAGTTCCGGGTTTATTTGTTGTTGTTGATCAATTTAATGAGCCTGAAAATAATCATAGTTGGGTCATGAATACTCAAGGAAATGTAACAATTGATAAGAATACTTTTTTAATTAAACGAGATCGAAATGTAACCATGAAAGGAACGTTTATTACACCCCAAACCATTGAGTTAAACTATGAAGAAGAAACTCAAAGAATAGTAGCGACAGGAAGGGGTGACTTCTTGATTATCATGACAGTTCAAAAAAATGATATTCCTGAATTAAAAGTTATTAATAACCGTCTCAATCCTCAAGTTATTATTGGTAAAAGAGTGGTTGGCTTTAAAGATAAACATATTTATTTTGGGACTAAGTAGTTTATTGGATTTTACGTTAAAATTTACCTATTAATTATTATAATTGTAGCTGATTTTTTGAAATCATTATTTACTATTTTAGACGTTCAGTTTATCTTTTTATTTTCTTATTTTCTTATTTTATTATATAGTTTGAATTAACTAAACGTCGTTTTTTAGGAAATGAATCACTAGATTGACCTGAGAGCGACCAAAGTTTAGTATGATATTAGCTAAGATAACTGAAATAAAGAAGAGGAATGATTGTGTGAGTCAAAAAACCGTTGGAATGCTAAGCAGTTATTCAGGATTACAAAATAGACGAGATTGGTTATGGAAACAAACCCCTCAACCTTTTGGTAGGTGGGACAATATCCAAATGTTAGCCAATGCTCCCCATCCTGATTTCTTATTATTATATCAGTTTGACTTTCCCTTACCACCTCCCCCCAAACCTTGGTGGAAACCTTGGCGAAAATCTCAATCTTCACCTCCTAATATCCCTGCCTTATTAAGAGGTGTTCCCAAAGATCGGATCATTTATTTATTAAGGGAACCTCCCTTAGAAGAAGTTATTAATAGAAACTGTGCTAATTATAAGGATGCTAGTGGATATTGTGGCTATGTTTCCGGTCCAGATAACTTTGCTCCTAACCCCAATTATATGCCAGCAATTTGGTATATTAATCATGAATTTGATGTGTTAGATAAGGGAAAAATACCTGAAAAAAATAAACGATGCAGTTGGATAACATCAGGAATTAATCGCACAGAAAATCATCGCCGTCGTCTCGCTTTTTTGCAGCTATTAAGAGATGATAAGTTTGACTTTGATTTATATGGTAGAAATTTACCTAAAGAAACACAAAGTCAAGGAACCTTAGAAAATAAATGGCACGGTATGGCCCCTTATTATTACAACTTATCTATCGAAAATTATGCCGATAATGAGTGGTATGTCAGCGAAAAATTATGGGATGCTTTGCTATGTTGGTGTTTACCCATTTATTATGGCGGCAGTGCAGCCGATAAATTATTGCCACCAGGTAGCTTTTTAAGGTTACCCAGTCTCGATGAAAAAGGACTACAATATATTAGGGAAGTAACGGCTAGTTTGGATGCTTGGCATGAGGCTAAAAGTGCGATCGCTGAAGCTAGACAAATTATTCTTCACGAACTGAATTTAATGAATTGGTTATCTGATTTTGTGCAAAAATTTGAATAGTTTAACTATTATTAAAAATGGATGGAATTTGTACGTTAGGCAATGATTACGTTTTTGATCAAATTGTGGCTTTACTAAATAGTATTGAAGCAATTTATGATCACAAAATGCCCGTTTGTATTTATCCCTATGATGATAAGACAGAAAAGTTAGCAACCGAAATTGCATCCCGTCCCCAAGTAACATTGTACAATGATGCTGTTTCTATAAAGCGATGGGATAGCTTTGCTAAAGCAGTTTGGGATACCCATCCGACAGCGCGTAAAA